>CANCCJ010000040.1 GCA_947374535.1 Comamonadaceae bacterium
CTTGATTGACGTGATGTTGGTGCTGTTGATCATGTTGATCATCACCATCCCTGCGCAATTGCATACCGTCAATTTGGACATGCCCGTGTCCAAGGCGCCCACCAAGAAGATTGATCCTGTGGTGATCAAAATTGATGTAGATGCGAACAGTGTGATTAACTGGAATGGCAAACCTTTGGCATCGCGTGCAGAGTTGGAGCTCAAGCTGCAAGAAGCAACCAAGATGGAGCCACAACCCGAGTTGCATTTGCGCTCACACGCCAAGGCTAAATATGAAGCCGTGGCTGCGGTGATGGCCAATGCGCAACGATTGGGTTTGAACAAGCTCGGCATCGTGGGCTCCGAGCAGTTTGTGAATTAATTTCTTCAAGGTTTCTTTAAGAGGGAACCCTTTGCCCCTTCTCTCACGAGAAGGGGCTTTTTTACAGTAGGAGCAGCAAGATGACAGCCTGGAAAAAAATCTTTGCATTGAGTGTGCTGGGCGTGGCGTTGAGCAGTGTGGCCCAAGTTAATTTACGACCTGAGGTCGCAAAAACGTTACAAGCTGCACAAGAAGCGATTCAGTCACAACAGCCGGACACAGCACTTCAACGTGTCCAAGAGTTGCGCCAAGCTGGGCACCTGACGGAGCCTGAACGCATGTTGTTAGAGCGTATTTCGGTTGTGGCTGCAATGAATGCACAAAAATTTGATCAAGCGTCGGCTTCATTGGAGTTGTTGTTGCAGAGCAAAGACCTGACAGATGAAGATCGATTGACGCTGACAGAAACCATGGTCAACGTGAGCTTGCGCAACAAGGATTACGCCAAGGTAGCCTTGTGGGCTAAGCGCTATACACAAGCAGGCGGCACGAATCCTCGCGTCTATCTGGCACTGATCCAATCGCTTTCAATGCAGAAGTTGCACAAAGAAGTGTTGCAAGAAATGGCCGAGCAGCAAAAGCAAGATGTCACAACAGGGCATCAACCTGGTGAAGCTGAACTCCGCGTTTATGCCTTCAGTCAAAAGCAACTGAAGGACGATGCTGGTTATGTCCGCACCTTGACACAGCTGGTTAAGCGTTTTCCCAGCAAAGACTATTGGAGCGATTTACTCAACACCATGGGCCGTTTGCCGGGGTTCAGCCTACGCTTGCAATTGGATGTGTCACGTTTGATGGATGCCACCGCCACGCTGGATGGCGCTGAAGACTATGGTGATATGGCCGTCTTTGCGATGAAGGTAGGTTTGCCCTACGAGGCTTTGCGCGCACTTGAAAAAGCACCTTCACCAGCCAATGCAAAGCTGAAGTTACAGGCGCAGCAACGCGCGACAGAGGATGACCGCACATTGAAGTCTTTGAGTTTGAACTCTGAAGATGCTGGCATCTTGGTGCAGTTAGGCGATGTGATGTTGTCTAAAGGCCAATGGGACAAGGCGGCAGAGGCTTACCAAAAAGCGTTCACCAAAGGGGGGCTTAAACGTGAGGCCGAGGCGCGTTTGCATTGCGGCATTGCATTGTTTAAATTGAACCAGCCGGATCTTGCCAAAAGGATGTGGAGCACCGTGCAAGGTGACGATGCATTAAATACGTTGGCCTCACTCTGGATAAGTTTGGCTAACTAAGCGCCTATGATGTGAAGTGTTATGGCAGCTTCCGATACAGAAAAAAGAAAAATCCAGATGATCGACATCGCTCGTATGGCGGGCGTGTCAACATCCACTGTTTCTCGTGCATTAAATGGCAGTTCGTTGACCAACGATGAGACGCGTCAGCGCATCATCGAATTGGCGCGTTCCTTGAACTACACGATCAATCAAAGCGCGAAAAGCTTGCGGATGGGCGACAACCGAACCATCGGTGTTGTCATTCCATACGACAAGAAAACCCGTCAACACATTTCTGACCCATTTTTCTTGGGGATGCTGGGTAGCTTGGCCGATGCCTTGACCGATCGCAATTACGATTTATTGCTCTCGCGTGTGGATGCGGATCATTTGGATGACATGGCCTCTTTGTATGACACAGGGCGAGCCAAAGGCATCATCGTCATTGGTCAGTGGGGCCACCACGATCAACTGAATGAACTTGCTCGCCGTCACGTGCCGATGGCTGTATGGGGGGCGCAGTTGCCCCGCCAGTTGTATTGCAGCGTGGGTAGCGATAACGTGTCAGGAGGCGTATTGGCTACAGAGCACTTGCTCAGTTTGGGACGTCGTCGCATTGTCTTCATGGGTGACACAGACATGCCAGAGGCCGCTAAGCGCCACGAGGGCTATCTTCAGGCACACCAAAAGTTGGGAGTGCCGGTTGACCCGCAGCTGTACATCAAATCCCCGTTTACTGCTGAAGAGGCTCAGGCTGCCATGTATGGTTTTTTACAAGGCGGCATTGCGTTTGATGCCATTTTTGCAGCCAGCGATTTGATCGCCATCAATGCCATGGGCGTATTGAAAGGCCAAGGCATTTCGATTCCCTCGCAAGTGAGTGTGGTCGGTTATGACGACATCGATATGGCGTCGAACAGTTTTCCACCATTGACAACCATTCGCCAGCCCATCGATGTGGCAGGGGTTGTGCTCATGGACTCACTTCAAGAGGTATTGGATGGAGACGCCAGTGACTCCAAACTGCTGCCCACATCGCTGGTGGTGCGTGGCTCCACGGTGTGAGGCTTGAGGTGATGGATTTCTTACGTGGCTCAATCGGCGTCTTTGATTCAGGCGTTGGCGGTCTTTCCGTCTTGCGTGCCATACGCGCCGCCTTGCCGCACGAGCACTTGGTTTACGTGGCCGATTCAGGCCACGCGCCCTACGGCGACCAAACCGAGGCTCACATCACGCAGCGCACGCTCACGGTTGGCCATTGGTTGGCAGAGCAGGGCGTCAAGGCCATCACCATTGCTTGCAACACGGCCACGGTGGTGGCTGCGAAGGCGCTGCGTGAACAAACGCATTTGCCCGTGGTGGCGATTGAACCCGCCATCAAACCTGCTGTTGCCTTGACCCGCAGCGGTGTATTGGCGGTGTTGGCCACACGCCAAACTGTGCAAAGTGTGGCGGTGGCTAGGCTGGTGGCGTTGTACGGTGCAGACAAACGCATCTTGCTCCAAGCGTGCCCCGGGTGGGTGGAGCAGGTGGAGCGTGCCGATTTGCACAGCGCTGAAACCGAAGCTTTGCTGCGTCAGTTCATCGGCCCATTGTTAGCTCAGGGCGCAGACACTCTGGTCCTAGGCTGCACGCATTACCCATTTTTGCGCGACACCATCCAGCGTATAGCGGGTGAAGGGGTAACAATGTTGGATCCCGCTGAGGCGGTGGCGCGAGAGTTGACCCGCCGTTTGACCGACAGCGAAAGCTTGTCTGACTCAACCCAAAGTGGGCAAGTGCAGTTTTTCACATCGGGCGATGTGACGCAGGCGCAAGCTGCGATGTCTCATTTGTGGGACGCGCCTCTGACGGTGCAGGCCTTGCCCATAGGCCCATAGCCCCTAAAACCCGAAGGGAAGGGGCTAACCCTTACACTTGGCGGCTCATGAATGCCTACGCCGACGTCTCCCTTTTTCCCCGCAACGCCAAGCCACTGACCAGTTACCGCAAGTACTGGGCGGCCCGTTTTGGCACGGCCCCCATGCTGCCGATGAGCCGCGAGGAAATGACGCAACTCGGTTGGGACAGCTGCGACATCATCATCGTCACGGGCGACGCCTATGTAGACCACCCGAGCTTTGGCATGTCGGTGATTGGACGCATGCTGGAGAACCAAGGTTTTCGCGTGGGCATCATTGCCCAGCCCGACTGGCAAAGTGCCGATCCGTTCAAGGCTTTGGGTAAACCGAACCTGTTTTTTGGCGTGACCGCCGGCAACATGGATTCGATGATCAACCGCTACACGGCGGACCGCAAAATCCGCAGCGACGACGCCTACACCCCAGGCGATGTGGGCGGCAAGCGTCCCGACCGTGCCGCGCTGGTGTACAGCCAACGATGCAAAGAAGCCTTCAACGACGTGCCGATTGTGCTGGGTGGCATCGAAGGCTCGCTGCGCCGCATTGCACATTACGACTATTGGTCAGACAAAGTGCGCCGCTCCATCGTGGTGGACAGCAAATGCGATTTGCTCTTGTACGGCAACGCTGAGCGCGCCATTGTTGAAATTGCCCACCGCTTGGCCGCCAAAGAACCCGTGCAAAACATCACGGATGTGCGCGGCACCGCCTTTGTGCGCCGTGACACACCCGAAGGTTGGTTTGAGATTGACTCAACCAGCATCGATGTGCCGGGGAGGGTTGAGGCCCACGTCAACCCGTATTTGATGGTCAGCGACCAAGCCAAAGCCCAAGGTGAAACTTGCGCACGCGAAGACGAAGCCAATGCGGTGGCAGACGCTGCTAACGCCAGTCCTTTAAGCCTGATCTCAGGAGCTAAAGCCGATTCGGGCTTCACGGTTTCGCCGCTGAATTTTGTGCCTAACCCCAATTTGCCCGCACTACAAGGCAAGGGCAAACTCAAAGTGCCGCCACGTGATCGCAGCGTCATTCGCTTGCCCGCGTATGAACAAGTCAAATCTGACCCCGTGCTTTACGCTCACGCCAACCGGGTGTTGCATTTAGAAACCAACCCCGGCAACGCACGTGCTTTGGTGCAAGCCCACGGCGAAGGCCACACCGCACGCGATGTGTGGGTCAATCCACCGCCCATCCCGCTGACCACGGCTGAGATGGACCATGTGTTTGACTTGCCCTACGCGCGCAGCCCACACCCAGCCTATGCAGATGAGAGCGGTGGACACGATGGCACCACCAAAATCCCAGCATGGGAAATGATTCGCTTCAGCGTCAACATCATGCGCGGCTGTTTTGGGGGGTGCACGTTTTGTTCGATCACCGAGCACGAAGGCCGCATCATTCAAAGCCGCAGCGAAGCGTCGGTCATTCGCGAGATCGAAGACATCCGAGATAAGGTGTCTGGCTTCACAGGCGTCATTTCAGACTTGGGCGGTCCCACTGCCAATATGTACCGCTTGGGTTGTAAGAGCCCAGAGATTGAGGCCGCATGCCGCAAACCCAGCTGCGTGTACCCCGGCATTTGCCAAAACTTGGGCACCAACCACACACCGCTTATCAACATTTACCGCCGTGCGCGTGCGCTCAAGGGCATCAAGAAAATTTTGATTGGCTCGGGTCTGCGTTACGACTTGGCTGTCAAGTCGCCCGAATACGTGAAAGAGTTGGTGCAGCACCATGTGGGCGGCTACCTCAAGATTGCGCCTGAGCACACCGAGGGCGGCCCGTTGTCGAAGATGATGAAGCCCGGCATCGGCACGTATGACCGCTTCAAAACCATGTTCGACAAGTTCAGCGAAGAAGTGGGCAAGAAGCAATTCCTCGTGCCGTACTTCATCGCCGCACACCCCGGCACCAGCGACGAAGACATGATGAACTTGGCTCTGTGGCTCAAGCGCAATGGCTTTCGCGCGGACCAAGTACAAACCTTCTACCCCAGCCCCATGGCCACGGCCACGGCCATGTACCACTCAGGCCGCAACCCGTTGGGTCGGGTGACGCGCAGCAGCGAAACAGTCGATGTTGTGCGCGGTGAACGCCGCCGCCGCTTGCACAAAGCATTTTTGCGCTACCACGATGCGAACAACTGGCCTTTGTTGCGTGAAGCCTTGAAGTCCATGGGACGCGCCGACCTCATTGGCAATGGCAAGCAGCATTTGATTCCTACCTTCCAGCCCTTGACCGATGGCGGCTACACCAGTGCGCGTCGCAAGAACAGCACCGTGACGCCCAAAGCAGGCATTGCGAAAGCCGGTGTGGCTAAACCCTCAATGCGCAATGAACCCACGAAGGGTCGTGTACTCACTCAGCACACAGGATTGCCACCGCGCGTCAATGGTGCTGCCAAGCCCAGCGCCAACGCTGCCAAGCGCAAACCCAACCGTTGATGAGAAAAGGCTGAGCGAGAACCGCTCAGCTTAATTTGTGCTCAACGCGAGCGCGACTTCATCGCCCGCTCCACCTCGCGCTTGCCTTCGCGGTCTTTGATGGTGTCGCGTTTGTCATGCTCAGCTTTGCCTTTGGCCAGAGCGATTTCGCACTTGATCTTGCCGTTCTTCCAGTGCAAGTTGATGGGCACCAGCGTGTTGCCTTTTTGTTCGACCTTGGCGATGAGACGTTTGATTTCGTCTTTCTTGAGCAGCAGCTTCTTTGTGCGCACGTTGTCAGGATTGACGTGGCTGGACGCGGTGTGTAGCGGGTTGATTTGGCAGCCGATGAGGTACAGCTCCCCATTGCGAATCACCACATAGCCGTCGGTGAGTTGCACTTTGCCTTCTCGGGCGGATTTAACCTCCCAGCCTTCCAGCACCATGCCGGCCTCGAACTTTTCTTCGAAGAAATAGTTGTACGCCGCTTTTTTGTTGTCAGCGATGCGCGAGGAAGTTGCAGGTTTTTTGGTGGCCATTGAGTGGGTGTGGGACGGAAGAGCTTCTTACAATGTGGACCATTCTATGAAAAACGTTCACAAGTCCGTTCTTATCTGGTTCAGCGCTGAAGAAATGTTTGCGCTGGTCACCGATGTGGCCCGTTATCCCGAGTTTTTACCTTGGTGTGACCGTGCAGCTGTACTCGAAACCCACGCCGATGGCGCGACCGCCCAAGTGGGCATGACTTTTGGGGGCTTTCACAAAAGCTTCACCACGCGCAACGTGCACATTGAAGGCCGGCAAGTCAAGCTTGAGCTGGTCGATGGTCCGTTCAAGCACCTTGATGGCACTTGGGACTTTCACCCTCTGCTCGACCCCAATACCCAAGAGCCCCAGCGCGCTTGCCGTATTGAGCTGACCTTGAACTACGCGTTTGACAGCATGTTTGGCGCTTTGGTCGGTCCCGTGTTCGACAAAATCGCTGCCACCTTGGTGGACGCCTTTGTCAAGCGCGCAGAGCAGGTGTACGTCGCGTGAGCGCGCACGGCACACCCATCAGCATCACCCTGATGTATTCACCCGCACCACGCGTGGTGAATGAGCGCGTCTTGCAATTCAGCGCTGGCGTGACAGTGATGCAAGCCTTGCAACAAAGCGGCTTGCTGGCCGAGTGCCCCGAAATCAACTTGAGCCAACCCGAAGCTTTCACGGTATGCATTTGGGGGCGCAAGACCAGCCCTGACCATGTGCTGCGCGATTTAGACCGTATCGAAATTTGTCGCCCACTCACCGTTGACCCCAAAGTGGCGAGGCGTGAGCGTTTCCAAAAACAAGGCACCAGCCGCGCAGGCTTGTTCTCTAAGCGCCGTGATGGCGCTAAACCCGGTTACTGAACATGACACAACTCCTTTGGCCCACCTGCGGCTATTCGCTGCTGACGCACAACGAGGCAGGCCATTTGGTCGTGACCGACGACTTTTTGCGTTTTTTACTGGAGCGCCCCGAGCTCGCCCCCATAGCCACCTCGTGCGCCGCAGAAGTGGCTTTGCATCACAGTTTGGTGGAGCAACCGCGTCGTGACGTATCGCTCCAGCAACTGGCGCAGTTAGAAGACAAAGATGCAGCCGACAACTACGCCGTGTGGCTGCGTTTTCGCCAGCGCATCACGTCTCTGCCGACGCTCGAAGCCAGCTACCTTGCCTTGTTCAAAGGCGAGGGCGTGGACGTACCGCCACTGTTGGTGCAACACATCACCCACATCTTGTTGCGTCATGTGTTGGGCGAAGCACCCACGGCCATCCAAGCACGTGCAGCCGAGATGCTGATGCACACGCAAAAAATCACCGTGCTCGAAGACGGCGCAGTGATGGCGGCCGACGACGAAACGGTGGAGCGTCACGCCACACAGAGTGGCTTTGGCTCGATTGGTGAATTACTCAAGCAAGGCGGCATCAAGCTGCGCAGTGTTGACTTGGATGTGCTCAACGAAGACAACCAAGACGCTTATTGGCCCCGTAGCGAGAGTTTTGATTGGGTCGTGAGCCTCAACCGTGGGCAGCCCGCGTTGAACGCGCTGTGCGAGGTGATGGCCAAGTGGGTGCAACACTTTTTAGGCGTCCAGGTGCGCATCCAAACCGAACGCGAAATCAACGACGACCATTGGGTGTGGCATGTGGGCCTAGACGCCCAAGCCAGCAGCACGCTGAATGACCTCTACCAGGGCAAAGACGTTGATGCTGAGCGCATGGAGCGCTTGCTGTGCTTGTTCAAATTGGAGTTCGTCGAACCCAACGACATGCTCGCAGAGGTACGCGGCAAGCCTGTGTATTTAGCGATGGCCGTGGATGACAGTCAGCGGCTCAAATTGAAGCCGCAAAATTTGCTGTTGAATTTGCCGTTGGCCAAGAGGTCTTGAATTTATGTAAGTTTTGCCTCAGCCTTGCGCAGTTATGCAATGACAGTAGCGCTGTATACAAGCTTTTCAAAACCGATGCGTAAAATACTGTTTTTGGAGCCATCATCATGCGCCTTCTCGGCAAAGCCCTCACCTTCGACGACGTGTTGTTGGTGCCAGCCTTCTCTCAAGTCCTGCCCAAGGACACTTCCCTCGCGACTCAATTCACCCGCAACATCCGTTTGAACTTGCCCTTGGTCTCTGCGGCCATGGACACCGTCACGGAAGCCCGCTTGGCCATTGCCATCGCGCAAGAGGGCGGCATTGGCATCGTGCACAAAAACCTGACCGCGCAAGAGCAGGCCGCCCAAGTGGCCAAGGTCAAGCGCTATGAATCTGGTGTGTTGCGTGACCCCGTGGTTATCACCCCCGACACGACAGTGCGCCAAGTCATGGCCTTGTCTGACGAGTTGGGCGTGTCTGGCTTTCCAGTTTGCGACGGCGGTAAGGTGGTGGGCATCGTCACTGGCCGCGATTTACGGTTTGAAACCCGTTACGACCAAAAGGTCAGCGAAATCATGACGCCGCGTGAGCGCCTGATCACCGTGCCTGAAGGCACCACGCCCGAGCAAGCCAAACACTTGTTGAACAAACATAAGCTCGAGCGCTTGTTGGTGGTGAACGACGCGTTTGAGCTCAAGGGCCTGATCACCGTCAAAGACATCACCAAACAACTCAACTTTCCCAATGCCGCGCGCGATGCCGCTGGCAAGCTGCGCGTGGGCGCCGCTGTCGGCGTGGGTGAGGGGACCGAAGAGCGCGTCGAGGCTTTGTCCCGCGCTGGCGTAGACGCCATCGTGGTGGATACCGCGCACGGTCACAGCAAAGGGGTGATTGAGCGCGTGCGTTGGGTCAAACAAAACTACCCGCACATCGAAGTCATCGGCGGCAATATTGCTACAGGCGCAGCGGCTTTGGCCTTGGTCGAAGCCGGTGCAGATGGCGTGAAGGTCGGTATCGGCCCTGGCTCGATCTGTACCACCCGCATCGTGGCGGGCGTGGGCGTGCCGCAAATCATGGCGGTTGACAGCGTGGCTACGGCTCTCAAAGGTACAGGCGTGCCGCTGATTGCGGACGGCGGCATCCGCTACAGCGGCGACATCGCCAAGGCCATCGCGGCAGGAGCAGGTACTGTCATGATGGGCGGTATGTTTGCAGGAACCGAAGAGGCGCCCGGCGAAATCGTGTTGTTCCAAGGCCGCAGCTACAAGAGCTATCGCGGCATGGGCTCCATCGGCGCCATGCAGCAGGGCAGTGCAGACCGCTACTTCCAAGAGTCCAGCACGGGCAACCCCAACGCTGACAAGCTGGTGCCCGAAGGCATTGAAGGACGTGTGCCCTACAAAGGCTCGGTCGTGTCCATCATTTACCAAATGGCTGGCGGCTTGCGGGCCAGCATGGGCTATTGCGGCTGCGCCACCATCGAGGCCATGCATGAAGAGTCACAGTTTGTGGAAATCACGGCTGCGGGCATTCGTGAAAGCCACGTCCATGACGTGCAAATCACCAAAGAAGCGCCGAACTACCGCGCCGAATAAGCTTTAAGTGTTCGACTGCAAGCCACCCCTCGGGGTGGCTTTGTTTTTTGAGACAATAGTCAGCTAGGCCATTTGACGGCCCTTTTTTATTTATGTCGCACCAAAAAATCCTCATCCTCGATTTCGGCTCTCAAGTCACCCAACTTATCGCCCGCCGCGTGCGCGAGGCCCATGTTTTTTGTGAAGTTCATCCTTGCGACGTGACCAGCGAGTGGGTGCGCGACTACGCCAAAGACGGCAACCTGAAAGGCATCATCCTCTCTGGCAGCCACGCCAGCGTGTACGAGGTGGATGACCGTGCACCGGACGCTGTGTTTGAACTGGGTATTCCGGTGTTGGGCATTTGCTACGGCATGCAAACCATGGCCACCCAGCTGGGGGGCAAAGTAGAAGCGGGTCACACCCGTGAGTTTGGCTACGCCGAAGTTCGCGCGCACGGCCACACCGAACTACTCAAAGGCATCGAAGACTTCAACACGGCTGAAGGCCACGGCATGCTCAAAGTGTGGATGAGCCACGGCGACAAGGTCACCCAGTTGCCCGAGGGCTTCAAGGTCATGGCCTCTACACCTGCTTGCCCCATCGCGGGCATGGCCGACGAAGCTCGTAAGTTTTACGCGGTGCAGTTTCACCCCGAAGTCACGCACACGGTGCAAGGCCAAGCCTTGTTGAACCGCTTTGTGTTGGACATTTGCGGCACGCGACCCGACTGGATCATGGGCGACTACATCGAAGAAGCGGTGGCTGCCATTCGCCAACAAGTTGGCGACGAGGAAGTCATCTTGGGTCTGTCCGGTGGCGTAGATTCTTCCGTGGCTGCAGCCCTGATTCACCGCGCCATTGGCGACAAACTCACCTGTGTGTTTGTGGACCACGGCTTGTTGCGCCTCAACGAAGGCGACATGGTGATGGACATGTTTGTGGGCAAGTTGCACGCCCACGTCATTCGCGTGGACGCCAGCGATTTGTTCTTGGGCAAGCTGGCTGGCGTGAGCGAGCCAGAGGCCAAACGCAAAATCATCGGCGGTTTGTTTGTGGACGTGTTCAAAGAACAAGCGGCCAAACTTAAAGCCGGCGACGGAGGCCACAAAGGCGCGACTTTCCTCGCCCAAGGCACGATTTACCCAGACGTCATCGAGAGCGGTGGCGCCAAGAGTAAAAAAGCAGTCACCATCAAGAGCCACCACAACGTGGGCGGTTTGCCTGAGCAGTTGGGCTTGAAGCTGCTGGAGCCTTTGCGCGAATTGTTCAAAGACGAAGTGCGTGAACTCGGTGTGGCCTTGGGCTTGCCACATGACATGGTGTACCGCCACCCATTCCCAGGTCCTGGCTTGGGCGTGCGCATCTTGGGCGAAGTGAAAAAAGAATACGCAGACTTGTTGCGTCGTGCCGATGCGATCTTCATCGAAGAGTTGCACAACTTCAAAGATGAAGCGACGGGCAAATCTTGGTACGCCTTGACCAGCCAAGCCTTCACCGTGTTCTTGCCCGTCAAGAGCGTGGGCGTGATGGGCGATGGCCGCACGTATGACTATGTGGTGGCCTTGCGCGCTGTGCAAACCAGCGACTTCATGACCGCAGATTGGGCTGAGTTGCCCTATGCCCTGTTAAAGAAAGTGTCTGGCCGCATCATCAACGAAGTGCGCGGTATCAACCGAGTGACATACGACGTGTCATCGAAACCACCGGCGACTATCGAGTGGGAGTGACGGGTCACAAGCCCTCCAACGCAAACGGCCTACAATGAGGGGCTTGATGCACGTAGCCCCGTTTTGGGCTTGATTTTTTAAATTAGAGAACACTGAGTACATGGCAAAAGAAGAAATGATCGAAATGAAGGGTGTCGTGACCGAGGTCTTGCCCGACTCTCGCTACCGCGTCACTCTGGAAAACGGTCACTCATTGATCGCATACACCGCCGGCAAAATGCGCCTGCACCGCATTCGCATTATCGAAGGCGACAAAGTAACGGTCGAACTGTCTCCCTACGACATGAACAAAGCCCGTGTGACGTTCCGTCACATCGAAGGCAAGGGCCCAGGCCCAGCTGTCAAACGTCGTTTCTAACCGTACCGCTCAGCGGTCATTTGGCGTGTACCTGCCCCCGCAGTTCAATGCCAGAGATGAGGCCCATGCGCTCGCTTTGATGCGGGCGCATCCGCTTGCAAGCCTCATCAGCGTGGACGACGAGGGTTTCCCGTTTGTCACGCACTTGCCCCTTCATCTGACGCAACAAGATGGCCAGCCTGTGTTGCTTGGCCACTGTGCCAAACCCAACCCCCATTGGCGCTATCTGCAAGCGCGTCCACAAGCCTTGGTGACGTTCATGGGGCCGCAGGCCTATATGTCTCCCAAGGTCTATCCAGACCTCACGCGCGTGCCCACATGGAACTATTTGGCTGTGCATGCCAGGGTTGAGGCGACTTTGGTGGACGAACACACCGCAAAAGACCGATTGCTCAAGCAACTCATTGGCGACCACGAACCGGCCTATGCAGAGCAGTGGCGTGGTTTGGGGGAGGACTACCAACACAAGATGCTCAACGGCATCGTCGCGTTTGAGTTGCGCATCACTGAGCTGCAATGCAAGCTCAAACTCAACCAACATCGTCCTGAATCTCACGCCGCCATGCATGATGCCTATGTACAGGGCACACCCGATGAGCAGGCGTTGGCAACGTGGATGGTCACCCTTGGCATGGTTCAGCCATGACGCATTCAGCTGAAGATCTGGGTTTCATGCAGTTGGCCCTGCGCCAAGCGCAAGCCGCTGCAGAGGCGGGTGAAGTGCCGGTGGGGGCGGTGGTGGTGAGGGCAGGGCAGGTGATTGCCTCTGGCCAGAACGCGCCTTTGAGCCTCACCGATCCCACCGCGCACGCCGAGGTGAATGCCATGCGTGCCGCAGCACTTTCGCTGGGCAATTACCGGCTGGACGATTGCACCTTGTATGTGACGCTAGAGCCCTGCGCCATGTGCAGCGGAGCGGCGCTGCATGCGCGTTTCAAACGTGTGGTGTTTGGGGCGGCAGAGCCCAAAACAGGCGCCGCAGGCTCTGTGCTCAACCTGTTTGCCCATCAGCAACTCAACCATCACACCCAAGTGACGGGCGGGGTGCTGGCTGACGAATGCGCGCACTTGTTGCAAGGCTTTTTTGAACAACGCCGCGAGCAGCAGCAACGGCAAAAAGTAGCACTGCGTGAAGACGCTTTGCGCACGCCCGATAGCGCCTTTGCCGAACTTGGGTTGCCGCATGCGCTATCACGCTACACGTCGGATTTACCGGCTTTGGATGGTTTGCGTTTGCATTGGTTTGACAACCGGCAAGACCAGCAGGAAGCCCCCCATGTTTACTTACACGGGCTTGATGGCTGGAGTGCGCAATTTGCCGCGCAATTGCAATCGACTCAACCTTCCATCGCCTTGGATATGCCGGGTTTCGGCCTGTCTGACAAACCTAAAAAAGTGGCTGTTCATCGCTTGGCTTGGCATGCCCAAGTGTTGAAAGAGTTAATGGCCAGCATCGACCCCGCGCCTGTCGCACTGCATGCGCCACGCGTGATGGCACCTGTGTTGGCGGATCTTTTGTTGCCAATTGAATGGTGCGAACCACCCGCCTTGAACGCTGCTTTGCGTGACGCTCCCTACCCAGACCGTGGCCACTTAACGGGCCCGCGCGCACTGAATACCTTATTGGCGACCCCCAAGCCGCCGCCCAAAAGAAGTTAGCCATGACAAGTTTTTCGACCCCTTGGGTTTGGCGCTGGATGCCGGCATTTCATCCGCCACATGGCCCTTGTTTGGTTTGCTCTGGCCCTCTGCGCAAAAGCTCGCTGATTTGATGCAAACGTGGGTGCTCAAAGACAAACGGGTGTTGGAAGTAGGCTGTGGCTTGGGACTGGCCAGCATGGTGGTGCATCGACGCGAAGGCAACATCATTGCTAGTGATTGCCACCCACTCACAGAAACTTTTTTGAAAGCCAATTTATTGCTCAATGGCTTGCCGCCGCTGCATTACGAAACAGGTAATTGGGGCAGGGTGAACCTCGGGCTGGGGATGTTTGATTTACTCATCGCCAGCGATGTGCTGTATGAACGTAGCCATCCCTTGCAACTCTCGGGATTCATTCAAGCGCATGCGGCCGATGGCGCAGAGGTGCTGATCGTGGACCCCAATCGTGGCAACCGCAGCGCGTTTCATCGAGACATGGCCCACATGGGTTTCTCGGTGACGGAGCTCATCATGAACGAGCCCTTGCAAGATTTGAGTGCGTATCGCGGACGATTGCTGCATTACAAACGCGACCGTTAATCCGCTTTAAATTTACCGCGACAATGGCGGGATGGCTCACATTTACATCTATTCCCCCAGCGGCGCAGTGCGCGATAAAGCAGCTTTTAAACGAGGCGTTGCACGGCTCAAAAAGCTCGGACATGAGGTCGAGTTAGATGCAGACGCGCTCAGCAGTCATACCCGTTTTGCCGGAGACGATGCCACCCGCTTGGCGGCAATTCATCGTGCGGCTGACAGCGGTGCCGATGTGGCCTTGATCTCTCGTGGTGGCTATGGTTTAACGCGCATCTTGCCTGCGATCAAATACAAACAAGTGGCCAAAGCCATTGCCAAAGGCACGCAGTTTGTCGGTATGAGCGACTTCACCGCTTTTCAAAATGCCTTGCTGGCGAAGACTGGTGCTGTCACTTGGTCAGGCCCTTCTTTGCTTGAAGACTTTGGCGCTGAAGCACCGGACGACATCATGGAAGCCTGCTTTGACGACATGGTCAGCGGGCAGGGCGAGGGTGCGGGTTGGCATTTCTCAACAGGATGCGCAATTGCCAACGCCAAACGTCGAGCCGGCGTGTGGGCACATGATGCGGTGCTTTGGGGCGGTAATTTGGCCGTGTTGGTTTCTTTGCTGGGCACGCCCTATTTCCCGCAAATCAAAAATGGCGTGTTGTTCTTGGAAGATGTCGGCGAGCATCCATACCGCATCGAGCGCATGCTCACACAACTGCTGCACGCGGGTGTGTTGGCGCAACAAAAAGCGGTGGTGTTCGGGCAATTCAGCAACTACAAACTTACACCGCACGACAAAGGCTTCAAATTGCAAACGGTCGTCGATTGGTTGCGTACACAAATTAAAGCATCGGTGTTGACCGACTTGCCGTTTGGTCATGTGCCAACCAAGCTGTGTTTGCCTGTGGGTCAAAAGATTGATTTGGTGGTTGAAGCGCGTGATGCGTTGCTGCTTTGGGCACACGACGCACATTGATACAGCGTCTTCGTGCAGCTTGAGTCGATTCCTTGGTTTTTGTTTTATACGATGTATATTATGTAAAGTTAATGAATCAGAAAACTGAGCAATGGTTGACGCGCATCAATCTGGGCTCCATTGCATCAAGGCTTGCCTTCTTCAATAATGAAAACAGCATCACAGTGGTTTTCTTGCTTCATTGAAGGAGGCGTTATGCACAAACTATCCAATATTCGCCACGCAGCTCTTGCCCTCGTCATGGGGGTGTTCACTATGGGATGGGTGCAAGCACAAACCGCTGCCTCATACCAAACCCAGAACGCGGCGGACATCAAGCAGGTCACCGCGCGTTTCAATGAGGACCAGCTGCTTTGCAACAGTGAACCGACTGCTGCGAGCCGCATGCAGTGCAAGCGCGATGCAAAAACCGAGTACGACAACGCCATGGCAAGCGCCAAAGCGCGTATGGGCAATAACGCATCTCCTGCGACGACAGTTGCCAGTTGCCCGGATTGCGCGCAGGTCGTTGCGGTGAGCCAGACCGAAAAAGCAGGCGAAGGCAGTGCCGTAGGCATGATCACCGGCGGCGTGGTCGGTGCTGTTTTAGGCCATCAGTTGGGGGGTGGTTTGGGCAAGGACTTGGCCACTGTCGCAGGTGCTGCAGGTGGTGCGTATGCCGGAAAAGAGATCGAAAAACGCGCCAACACGCACAAAGTGTGGACGGTCACCGTCAAGATGCCTAATGGTCATACGTCAAATTTTGAATATGCCAGCCATCCGGGATACCGCGTAGGTGACATGGTTCGGGTGGAGAACAACCAACTCTTGCGGCCTTAAAGTTCTATTCTTTGAGTGGGTTTTGAATGTACCAAGACTCAATGAAAGCCCGAATGTAGAGCGCACTCTGCTGGTGGTCACCAAGTAACGCTAGATTCAAAGCCGTGGCGTTGCCGTGGTTAACCAGCGTAGGGTCAGCACCCTCTTCCAGTAAAAGTTTCACAGCCAATGGTGGTGCTGAATAAGCGGCCATCATCAAAGGCGTGGTTCCATTGGCGGATTCGCTGTCGATGTACGCTTCATTGTCTAGCAGCAGGCGCATCATTTCTCTGTGACCACGGCTGGCTGCGTAATGCAATGGCGTCCAGCCTGGGCGGTTGACATCGGCCCCACGTTCAATCAGCACAGTGGCCAATTCGATCTGGTTATGGATGGCTGCCAACATCAAAGGTGTTTCACCCAATTGGTTTTGGATATTCACTTGGGTATGTGGGTCCTTGGCCAAAACCAACGCCGATTTGGGCGACTCGGATTGAATGGCAAAAAACAAGGCTGGCAGCCCTTTTTCGCTGGGTGTGTTGGGGTCAAAGCCACGGGCTAACAGCTTTTGAATAACTTCTGGTTTATCGAAGATGAGCGCTGAGAAAAAGTCATCATAGGAGCCAGCGTTTGAGAATGAATATCCAATGAAAACATATAGATATAAAAAAAACTTAAAGTATTTTCTCATCTTAAAACCGCACTGAAAAGTTGGTCAAAGTTACGACTGGTGGCCTCTGCCACCGACTCAACTGAGATGCCTTTGATTTCGGCAATTTGCCTTGCCACAAACGGCACGTAGGACGGGTTGTTGGTCTTGCCTCGGTGCGGTACGGGCGCCAAATAGGGGCTGTCGGTCTCGATCAAGATGCGGTCCATGGGGACAAACTTGGCGACATCGCGCAGATCTTGGGCATTTTTGAAGGTCAGGATGCCTGAAAACGAAATGTAAAGCCCAAGGTCTAGGCCCGCACGGGCCACGTCTGCGGTTTCGGTGAAGCAGTGAAACACGCCCCCTGCACTGCCTGCTGATCCATCTTCGCCCTGCTCTTTCAAAATCGCCACGGTGTCCGCCGATGAGCTGCGGGTGTGAATGACCAAGGGCAGCTGGGTTTGTTGGGCAGCTTGAATGTGGATGCGAAAGCGGTTGCGTTGCCATTCCATGTCGGCCACTGTGCGCTCCCCCAAACGGAAATAGTCGAGACCGGTTTCGCCAATGCCCACCACTTTGGGCAGTTTGGCGCGGGTCAACAAGTCTTCTAAAGTGGGTTCTTGCACGCCTTCGTTGTCAGGGTGCACGCCCACGGTGGCCCAGAAGTTGTCGAACTGGGTCGCCAACGCATGTACTTCAGGAAAACGCTCCAGCGTGGTACTGATGACCAAGGCGCGTGTGACGTGAGCCTTGGCCATGTCATCGCGGATGGTGTGGATGTTTTCAACCAGCTCTGGAAAGTTCAGGTGGCAATGGGAATCGGTGAACATAGGTTTAGGTCATTACTCTTTGGCGCGCAAAGCAGTCTGGGCTCTTGCGATCAGGGCATCAAACATCAAGCCGGCGTTGTAGGGGTGCTCAGAAGTGCGGGCGGCATCCATGAGGTCTTTGGACCATTGGGTGAGCGATTCCAATGTGCCTGCCAAGGGTAAATCTGTCGTCGTAAAAAAGCGTGGTTCAGCGCCTGTGCGCAAAGCCAGCAAGTCGTGACACAGCTTTTGCAACATGGCAATGGCTTGCGATGGCGTGACGCCAGACACCGCGCCCACATCGCCGCGCAACACGGCTTTGGGCAGGCCAGCCCAAATGGCGGCTTTGAGGCCGCCATTGGCCAAGCCCAGCGCGTCTTCCGGGCGGCCCCCAGCAGCGCGCAGCAACACAGCTGCATCTGCGGCGGGTACGCCTTGAGTTTGCAGCCAAGCCAAGGCCTCGACCTCGGTGGGCCAAGTCATGGTGTGGGTTTGACAGCGGCTGCGGATGGTGGGTAGCAGCTGATGGGCGGCTTCGCTGGCCAGCACAAAACGGCATTCGCCCGGTGGCTCTTCGAGGGTTTTGAGGATGGTGTTGGCCGTCACATGGTTCATGCGCTCGGCGGGGTAGAAAAACACCACTTTGGTGGAGCCTCCCGAGCGGGTTTGCTGGCTAAAAGCCACCATGTCGCGTGCGGCTTCGACGCGAATTTCTTTGCTGGGCTTGCGCTTTTTGTCGTCGAGGTCTTTTTGAGTTTTCTCGTCCAGTGGCCAGCCCAGCTCTAGCGCCAAGGCTTCGGGCATCAACGTGCGCAGGTCGGCATGGGTGCGCACATCCACGGCGTGGCAGCTGCGGCATTGGTAGCACGCGCCCTGCTTGGTTGACGCTTCGCACAACCAAGCGCGTGCCAGTTCTAGGCCGAGTGTGTATTGGCCTAGACCCGATGGGCCTTGTAGCAGCCAAGCATGGCCACGTCGTTCTAACAAGGTGGTGAGCTGGCCTTGCAGCCAAGGACTCAGCACAGGCCGTAGATGTGTGCCGGTGGCGTGTGGGGTGGCTTCGGTCATGTGGCGTTGGTGTTCAACTTGTGCTCAACCAGCCGCGCTGCACCAAGGTGTCATGCAGTTGCTGCCACACGGCTTCGCGGGTTTGGGCGCCGTCGAGGCGCACAAAGCGTTGGGCGTCGGCTTGTGCGCGAGCCGCATAGCCGTCGGACACTTTTTGAAAAAACGCCACAGGCTGCGCTTCAAAGCGGTCCGGCACACGGGCTCCGGCCAAGCGAACGGCAGCAATGGCGGGATCGAGTTCAAACCACACGGTCACATCGGGTTGGCGCAAACCATTTGGACTCGCTTGAACCCAGTTTTCGAGTTGTTGCAGCACGCCCAAATCAAAACCGCGTCCGCTGCCTTGGTAGGCAAAGGTGGCGTCGGTGAAGCGGTCGCACAGCACCACATCGCCTCGGGCCAATGCGGGTTCAATCACATTTTGCAGGTGGTCGCGGCGGGCGGCGAAGATCAACAGGGCTTCGGTTAACGCGTCCATCGCGTCGTGCAGCACCATCGCGCGCAGTTTCTCGGCCAAAGGTGTGCCGCCGGGTTCGCGGGTGAGCGTGACTTGGCGGCCCTGCGCTTTGAACGCAGCGGCCAGACCATCGATGTGCGTGGACTTACCCGCACCGTCGATGCCCTCAAAACTGATGAACAGACCTGTTTTTGTCATAGCCCGCTATTTTGCCTGTCGTTGGTAGCGATTGACGGCTGCGTTGTGCTCTTCCAGCGTGGCACTGAAGTAGCTGGTGCCGTCGCCTTTGGCTACAAAGTAAAGCGCATTGCTTGCGGCGGGCTGCACGGCGGCTTTGAGCGCATTGCGTCCGGGCATGGCGATGGGCGTGGGGGGCAGACCTTTGCGGGTGTAGGTGTTCCAAGGGTGGTCGGCGCGTAAATCGGCGCGGCGCAAGTTGCCGTTGAACTCGTCAAACATGCCGTAAATCACGGTCGGGTCGGTTTGCAGCGGCATGCCCACGGCCAAGCGGTTGTGGAACACGCGGCTGATGGTGGTGCGGTCACTTTCGCGGCCTGTTTCTTTTTCGATGATGCTGGCCAAGATGAGCGCTTCGTCGATGGTTTTCACCTGAATGTCTGGGTTGCGTTGCCCCCAAGCAGCCGCCAATTGTTTGTTCATGGCATTGGCGGCGCGCGCCATCACATGCAGCTCAGACGCACCTTTGCCGTAGGTGTAGGTGTCGGGGAAAAAGCGACCTTCTGGGGCCACACCCTGCATACCCAGTTTGGCCATGAGCTCGTCATCGCTTAATTCTTTGGTGTCGTGCTTGAGGCCCTCCGCTTTCGCCAACGCAGTGCGGAATTGGCGAAACGTCCAGCCGTCAATCAGGCTGATGGCTTTGAGGCTTTCTTTACCTCGGCTGAGTTTGCGTAGCAAATCGAGTGGCGTGTTGCCTTCGCTTAGCTCGTAGCTCCCCGCACGCAGCTTGCGCGATTGGCCACTGACCCTAAAAAACGCATACAAAACAAGGGGTTGCACATTCACGCCAGCATCAGCCACAGCTTGTGCAATGCCGCGCACGGGAGTTTGAGGCTCGATAGACACATCCACTGTGGGCGTAGGCAACGACATGGGCGTCAACACCCACCAGCCAGACGCAGCCACCAACAAAAGTGCCAGACTCAACACGATCCAAAAGATTTGTTTGATTGTTTTCATCAAGCGGGCATGATAATTCACCCATGTCTTTGAACACCTTTTCACCCTCAATGCCCTTGAACGGCATCGCACCCCTGCCCCACCTCGGCATCATCCGCGTAGCGGGCGCAGACGCCGCCAATTTCTTACACAACCAGCTCACCAACGATGTGCTGTTGATGAAAGACGGCCAATGTCGTCTCGCCGCGTTTTGTAACGCCAAGGGCCGCATGCAGGCCAGCTTTGTGGTTTACAAACACTCAGCCGAAGAAGTGCTGCTGATTTGCCGCCAAGACTTGATCACCCAAACCGTCAAACGTTTGTCAATGTTTGTGATGCGTGCCAAAGCCAAACTGAGCGACGCCAGCGACGAGTTTCAGCTACTGGGTTTGGCAGGTGATTTGGTGGCACAGGTCTTGAGCGGCGCACTGACCGCAGGCTCGACTCTCGAGCCTTGGCAACGCCACGCAATTGGAGCCGCCGATGTGCTCACCCTCTATCCCGCCTTGGGCCAGCCCCGAGCACTTTGGCTTGCCCCCAAAAACGAAGCTGCCCCCGCAGGACCTGCGATGAGCGCCGAGTTGTGGCAAGTCGGCGAAGTCATGAGTGGCATTGCGTGGGTCGAGCTTGCCACTTTCGAGGCCTTTGTGCCGCAGATGCTCAACTACGAATCGGTGGATGGCGTGAACTTCAAAAAAGGCTGCTACCCCGGCCAAGAAGTCGTAGCCCGAAGCCAGTTCCGTGGCACTCTGAAGCGCCGCGCATTCATAGCCCAAAGTGCCGTGCCAATGGCGGCCGGCCAAGAGGTGTTTTCAAGCCTAGATGCC
>CANCCJ010000041.1 GCA_947374535.1 Comamonadaceae bacterium
TCTCCCGTGCCCGGGTGGTGAAATTGGTAGACGCAGGGGACTCAAAATCCCCCGCCGCGAGGCGTGCCGGTTCGATTCCGGCCCCGGGCACCATCGGTATCTCCATACCGTCCTGACTCGATAGCGACGCCTTCAGCCCTTATGAATGACGACGACTTTTCCAACATAGTCAGAAGTGGCACTGGCCACCACGTATCGGTTTCCGAACACACTGGCAACGCCAAAAATCCAAAAAATATCGTCACCTCTCATGCAGAAGAGACTGAGGCACGTAAACGCGCGTTTGAAGACAAAGCGCTGGCCTCTTTGGAAGCAGAAAAAGCATTAGCAGCCGCGCTTGCAGAACACACGGAGCACATCTCACTAGCTGACGGTGCAGTTGACGCCAACCTTCAAAAAGTTGCAGCTAACCAAGAGATAAACAATCGCCAAGGCCTTGCCAACCAAGGGATCGCCAAACCGAACGTACAAAACGTTTCCACTGAGGTGCTTGAAGCCAATCAGCAAAAAATTGGCACGGACAAGATTCAAGACAACATTCAATCCGTCGGGAATGGCAAAGGCGTTGCACCTAACTTACAAAACGTCTCAACGGATGTGATGGCGTCAAACCAACAAAGCGTTGGTGGTGGCAACATTGCGGCAAATAAACAAAATATTTCTGGCGAAAAAGCGATTGAAACCAATCGACAAGGTATTCCAACCGATGTCACGGCCTCCAATGTGCAAAACATTCCCATCGGGAGCATCGCAGCCAACGTGCAAGGCATCGGCGGCAACGCCATCGTTGCCAACAGCCAAGCCATTCCTCAAGACAAGATTGGGCTTAACCGCCAAGGTCTAGACAAAGGTCCAGCCGCAGCCGCTAACTTGCAAGCACTGCCCAAGGACGATGTGGCAACCAATCGCCAATCGCTAGGTCAAGACGGGAACGCCAAAAACCAACAAGGCATCACTGCCAATGCCCTGGGCCCCAACGAACAAAAATTGGCGCTGTTGGGTGCGCAAGATAACCAGCAAGCACTTGAACAAGATAGCTTTGCCAATAACCGACAGCCCATCCCACAAGCCCCCGGCATAGCCCCAAACAACCAACCCATCGGCGCTGAGGCTGCCTCACTCAACCGTCAAGCGGCGCCACAAGATGCGCCTCCTGGTCCGAATCGCCAAGGCGTGGGCAATGACAAAATTGAATCGCATTTCGAACAGCTCCCTTCCGACGATCTTGAGCGCAAAAAAGTAACCTTCCCGACGGGCGCACAGAGCGGCAACACGACGCAAGCATCTGCTGATTCAACGACATCAAATGCCGCCAAGCGCAACCCAGCCGCGGCACCAGTCAAGCCTTTGTCGGCGGCTGAACAACAGCTACAAATCAAGCTCAAACGCGAGCAAATGAATGATGCGTTTCATGGACGGCTCGCTGGCATCAAACACAACGTCGATGCGCTCAACAACCGTCTGACGAACTTTGAAGACAAAGTGCATAAAGAAGATGCCAAGTTGGACAAAGGCAATCCCGAAGACTTCGACATAGAGCTGGACTAAACCGCTTGTCGCCCAGATGCCATGCATTGGGCACAACCTTGATTAGGATGCAGCCTGCTTCACACGCAGGCTTTTTTGTTTCATGGAGTTCCCTTGAGCCACCTCTTTTCTGAATTCACCCTCACCTCGCCACGCGGCCCACTCAACTTGGCCAACCGCGCCATCGTCGCGCCCATGTGTCAATATTCCGCCGACAACGGCCAAGCGACCGACTGGCACCTGATGCATTGGGGCAATTTGCTCAACAGTGGCGCAGCCATGTTCATCATCGAGGCCACCGCGGTCACACCACGCGGCCGAATCACGCCTCTGTGCTTGGGTTTGTGGGACGACGCCACTGCCGCAGCCTTGAACGACAAGCTCAACCGTGCGCGCAAATTGGCACCCCATGTGCCTGTCTGTATCCAGCTCGCCCATGCAGGACGCAAAGCCTCAAGCGCCGCGCCCTGGCAAGGCGGCCAACTTCTCACGCCAGAACAAGGAGGTTGGGCCACAAAAGCCCCCTCACCGATTGCCCATTTAGAGCAAGAAGCTGCTCCGCATGAAATAGACGCGAAGGGCTTAGAAGACATCAAACAAGCCTTCGTCAAAGCCGCCGAGCGTGCCGATGCAATAGGCATTGACGCCATTGAACTGCACGGCGCCCACGGCTATTTGTTGCACCAGTTTTTGTCACCCGTTGCCAATCAGCGCACCGACAACTACGGCGGCAATTTTGAAAACCGCACTCGCTTTCCCATGGAAGTCTTCCAAGCGGTACGCGCGGTGTTCAAAGGCACAGTCGGCATGCGCATCTCTGCCTCCGACTGGGTCGAAGGCGGCTGGACGCCCGAAGAAACCGCAGACTTCTCGCTGCACCTCAAGCTCGCAGGCGCGGACTTTGTACACATCTCATCAGGCGGCGTATCTGCGCAACAAAAGATTGCGCTTGGCCCCGATTACCAAGTGCCTTTCGCCAAACTGGTGAAACAAAAAACAGGAATGCCCACCATCACCGTGGGCCTCATCACCGAGCCTCAGCAAGCCGAAGACATCTTGGCGCGCGGCGATGCCGACCTGATCGCCATGGCACGCGCCTTCCTCTACAACCCCCGCTGGGTCTGGCAAGCTGCGGCTGCGCTTCACGGCACCGTCGAAGCCAGCCCGCAATACTGGCGCTGCATGCCACGCGAAGCACAAGGCATTTTTGATGCTGTGCGCATGGGTCAACGATAAAAACAAACAGGAGACACACCGTGCAACACCTCACACGTCGCAGCCTCAACACCGCATTGATCGCGGCCAGCGTCCTAGGCGCAAGCAGTTTTCTCGCACCATTGACCGCGCAGGCAGATGCCTACCCCAGCAAACCCATCACGCTGGTCGTGCCCAACCCACCGGGTGGCTTGGTCGACACCTCGGCGCGCTTGGTCAGCGAGCCTTTGTCACGCGTCACAGGTCAATCGGTGGTGGTCGACAACAAACCGGGTGGCAGTGGCAACTTGGCTTACTCACAGGTCGCACGCAGCCCCAAAGACGGCTACACCGTGCTGGTGTCGTACTCGGGCTATCACATCGCCAACCCCATCCTGATGGACAAGTTGCCGTGGGAAATCAAAGACCTCACACCGATAGGCCTTATCACCGTCGCCACCAACGTGATTGCCGTGCACCCGTCCGTGCCTGCCAACACGCTGAAAGAGTTCATCACTTGGGCCAAACAAAACCCAGGCAAAGTGAACTACGCCTCGCAAGGCAATGGTTCGGTGTCGCACATCGGCACGGAAATTTTCAAACAGCAAACCGGCATTGAAATGACGCATGTGCCCTACAAGGGTTCGGGCCAAGCGATTCAAGACGTGTTGGCCGGTCAGGTGCAGGTGTTTATCACCACACCGCCCTCAGTGATGGGCCATGTGCTTAACGGCAAGCTCAAAGCGTTGGCGGTGACAGGCAAAACGCGTCACCCACAACTGCCGCAAGTGCCCACCGCTGCCGAAGCAGGTTTGAGCGGCTTTGAATTGGAGTCGTGGGTGGCGTTGTACGTCGCCAGCGGCACGCCCAAGGAGGTGGTGCAAAAACTATCGGCAGATGTGAAGCACAGCATCGAGTTGCCAGAAACCAAACAGCGCGCAGACGCTGCGGGCGTCGAGGTGCGTTACCTCTCGCCTGAGAACACCACCAAGCTGTTAGAACGCGACACGGCGAACTGGGCCAAAGCCATCAAGGCTGGGAACATCAAGTTTGATTAAGTAAACCGGCTTGCGTATCGGGGTAGCGCAGCTGCAAACGCAGCTCGCGCTTCATGCGCGTGTTCATCATGCGACGTGACTCGCTCATGAAACTCAGCTGCATGGCGGGCAGCTCGGTTTGCGCTTGGGCTCGGCTGACGCGCGGCGGCTTCGCCAATCCATACAACCCAGCCGCCATGTCAAAGTAGTCGCCCATCAACATCTGACTGTCGTCATTCACGTTGTAAGTGCGCTGAGGTTTGCCGCGCCACAACGCCAACTGGCATGCGCGCGCCAAATCGTTGGCATGGATATGGTTGGTAAAGACATCGTCCTCCCGCGCCAGCACAGGCGTGCCTCGCAACAAGCGCTCACGCGGCGTGCCGCCCTCGCGGTCGGGCGCATAAATGCCGGGAATACGCAGCACGTTTACCCGCACCGCATTTGATCTCAAACGACCCAAATGACGCACACGCGCTTCGGCGTCCACGCGGCGCAGCGCCCTCGGCGTGAGGGGCTTGACCGAACGGCTTTCACTCACCCACTCACCCGCGCAGTTACCGTACACACCGCTGGTCGAGCCATACACCACACTGCGTGGCGCACTGCGGCGCATCAGCATTCGCGTCAATGCCAAGGTCCGTGGGTCGGTGCTGCCCTGCAAAGGCGGGGGAGCCAAGTGCAGCACCCGCGTGGCCCAGCCTGCCAACCTTTGCAAACTGGCCGGCACGTCTAAATTACCCACGATGGGCGTCACACCTTGGGCACGCAAGGCCGGCACACGCGCAGGGCTAGAGGTGAGCGCGACCACTCGCACATGACGCTGCGCAAGCACCACGCGCTGACCCACATCACCGCAGCCGATGATGAGCAAACGCTCGCGTTTGAAGCGGGAAGGCAGTGCGCCGAGGGGGGATTGATTGGAAGGCAAAATACACCCTATAAAAGTTCAAGGATACCCAAAGATGAGTTTCAACATCACGGTCCAACCCAGCGGCCGCGCATTCACCGCCACTTCTGAAGAAACCTTGCTGGCCGCCGGCATGCGCCAGGGCATTGGCCTGCCCTACGGCTGCAAAGACGGCGCTTGCGGTTCCTGCAAATGCAAAAAGATTTCGGGTGAAGTCACCCACGGCACCCACCAAGAAAAAGCCCTGAGCGCCGAGGAAGAAGCCAACGGCTTTGTCCTCACTTGCTGCGCCACCGCGCACAGTGACGTGGTGCTCGAATCCCGCCAAGTGGTGGAAGAAGGTTCATTCCCCATCAAGAAAATGCCTGTGCGCGTGATCTCGCTCACCAAGGTTTCTGCGGATGTGATGGTGGTCAAACTGCAACTGCCAGCCAACGACGTGATGAAGTTCCACGCCGGCCAATACATCGACTTCCTTCTGCGCGACGGCGACCGCCGCAGTTACTCGATGGCCAATGCGCCACACACCTTGGTTGAAGGCGCGCCCGCGATTGAGCTGCACATTCGCCACATGCCAGGCGGCAAATTCACCGACCACGTATTTGACGCCATGAAAGAAAAAGAAATCCAACGCATCGAAGGCCCACAAGGCAGTTTCTTTTTGCGTGAAGACTCGGACAAGCCTTTGGTGTTTCTGGCCTCCGGCACGGGCTTTGCCCCTATCAAAGCGATTCTTGAACACATGCAACACAAGGGCATCACACGCCCTGTATCGCTCTACTGGGGCGGCCGGCGCCCCGCTGATTTGTACATGCACGACTGGGCACAAGCGCAAGTCGCAGCGATGCCAAACCTCACCTACGTGCCCGTCATCTCTAACGCATTGCCAGAAGACAACTGGACGGGCCGTACAGGCTTTGTACACGCTGCGGTGTTGCAAGACACGCCCGACATGAGCGGTCTTCAGGTCTATGCCTGTGGCGCGCCCATCGTGGTGGACTCGGCCCGCACGGCTTACACCCAAGCAGGCTTGCCATCGGACGAGTTCTACGCAGACTCGTTCACGTCGGCAGCGGATAAAGCTTAAGCACTGACACATGCAAAGTCCCACACATCGAACTCGCCGCCAATTGCTTCGGCTTTTGCCTGCGTTAGTGAGTTTGGGTGCAGGGCTTTGTGTGCATGGCGCACAAGCACAAAGCTTTCCCAGCAAGCCCATTCGCTGGGTGGTGGTGGCGCCAGCAGGCTCGTCGCTCGATGTCATTGCTCGCGCCATGCAAGATCGCCTCAAAGACCATTTGGGCCAACCCGTTGTCATTGAAAACAAACCGCAAGCGGGCGGCACCTTGGGCACCCACGAAGTGGCCAAGTCAGCCCCCGATGGCTACACCTGGGTTATGTCGTACAACGGCCCTTTGTCTTTTGCGCCCTATCTGTACCCCAAGCTGCCTTACCAGCCACTGAAAGATTTGCAGCCGGTGATGATCACCACCTCGCAGCCTAATGTGATCACCGCCAATGCGCAGTTCCCTGCCAACACCATGCGGGAAGCCGTGGCCTTGCTCAAGGCATCGCCAGGCAAATACAACTTCGCCTCGGTGGGCAACGGTAGTTCGTCGCACTTGACGATGGAATACATCAAGGCCGTCACCAACACATTCGCCGTGCATATTCCTTTCAACGGTAGCCCGCCTGCCATGTTGGCCACCTTGTCGGGCGAGACTCAATTGATGGCTGCGGTACCCACGGCGGTTGCCGCGCAAGTCAAACAAGGTCGCTTGAAATACTTGGCCGTCACCAGCGCACATCGCTACGTCCTGCTGCCCGATGTGCCCACGGTGGCCGAGAGTGGCTTGCCTGAACTCAAAGGTTTTGAAGCGCTCGCGTGGAACGGCGTCTTGGTTGCCACAGGCACACCGCGCGCGGTGGTAGAGCGCATCAACAGCGCCTTGAATACCGCGCTCAATGATCCCATCGTTAAAGAACGGCTCAAAGCCGCAGGTCTTGACCCTGTGGGTGGCACTCCTGAACAATTCGCCAAGTTGATTCAAGATGAATCAGCTAAATGGGCGCCCATCATCAAGCGCTCCGGCGCGCGCATAGACTAAGCCCCATGCACCTCATCACACCTCACCCCGATCTCCAAGCCAAAGACATTGAAATGTCGCGGCCAGTGCACTGGCTCGCGCTGGCATGGAAGGACATCGAACGCTGCCCCACCGCGGGTGTGACGCATGGTTTGATCCTCGCACTCATTGGGGGTGGGTTGTTTTGGTTTGCGCGTCACGAGTTCTGGTGGATTGCCGCCATGCTCTCAGCCTGCATGATCGTGGCGCCCTTGCTCGCCATGGGCTTGTACGACATCAGCCGTCGCCTAGAGCGCGACGAAGAAGCCACCTTGGCTGATGCGTTCCACATTTGGACCTGTGGCGACAAACGCATCCTTCAGTTTGGTTTTTTCTTGGCGTTGTCCAGCGCGGGTTGGTTGGTGTGCTCGGCCGCCTTGGTGCATTGGATGCTGCCTGCCACCGTCCACACCCCCACCGACTTCATTCGTTTGGTGGTGCTGCAATCACACTTCGGTTTGTTTGAAATCTGGGTATTCATGAGCGCGCTCATTGCGGCACCCATGTTTGCCTCCACCGTGGTGACCATTCCGTTGCTGATGGACCACCCCACCCTCACCGTTCAACAGGCCGTGCTCACCAGCTGGCGTGTGGTGGCCTTGAACCCATTTGCCATGGCCTGCTGGGCTGGCACTTTGTGTTTGTTCACAGCGCTGGGCATTGGCTCTGCGTTCTTAGGTTTACTGGCGGTAGTCCCGATGTTGGGGCACGCCAGTTGGCACGCTTACCGGGACCTGGTCGCTTACGACCCATCGGTTCACTGAGTATTTATGACAGAAGAACAATTCGCCCAATTCGGGCTGACCTTTGGCGTGGGCGGCTTCATGCTGTACATGCTGTTCATTATTTTTCAGCTCGCACGCGAATCTAAGGCTGGCAAGTTTGGCACCTTTGTGTTGTTTCTGGTGCTGGCCTTTGGCATGTTGGGTTTTGCTGCCAAGCAAGTGTTGATTTGGTTCATGGAGGGCTAAGCCCTCCTATTTGCAAAGCCTTGCCCGCTTACTCGCCCAAGTAAGCTGCACGCACTTTGGGGTCGTGCAGCATGTCATGCGCGTCCCCACTCAAAGTGATCAATCCCGACTCCATCACATAGCCACGGTCGGCAATTTGAAGCGCGCGGCTGGCGTTTTGCTCGACCAACAAAATCGTCACACCTTGGGCCGACACCTCTTGAATCACTTCAAAGATTTTGTCCACCATGATGGGTGACAAGCCCATCGAAGGCTCGTCGAGCAACAACACTTTGGGGCGACTCATCAACGCACGGCCCATGGCCAACATTTGTTGCTCACCGCCCGACATGGTGCCTGCCAATTGGTCGCGCCGTTCTTTCAAACGCGGGAACGTGGTGAACACGCGCTCGATGTCGTCGGCAATGGCCGCGTTGTCGTTGCGAATGTAGGCACCCATTTGCAAGTTCTCAACGATGGTCATGCGCGTGAACACGCCACGACCTTCGGGCACCATCGCCAAACCTTGTTGCACCAAATCCCAAGGGCCAAGGCCAGCAATCGTTTGACCAGCCAATTCAATCTGGCCACCCCCCAAAGTGAGGAGCCCCGTGATGGCTTTCATGGTGGTGGTTTTACCTGCGCCGTTAGAGCCGATGAGCGATACCAATTCGCCCTCGCGCACTTCTAAGCTCACGCCTTTGACGGCTTGAATGCCGCCATAAGCCACCTTCACATCGCGCACGTTCAGCAGCACAGCTGCGTTATCTTTTTTCATCTCAATGCGCTCCCGTGCCGAGATAGGCTTCAATCACTTGTGGGTCGCGCTGCACGTCTGCGGGTGTGCCTTGCGCAATCACTCGGCCATAGTCGAGCACCGTCACGCGGTCACACAGTCCCATGACCAACTTCACGTCATGCTCAATCAGCAGCACGGTGCGGTGGTCGCGGCGAATTTTGTCAATCAACTCGCGCAGCTGCACTTTCTCGGTGGCGTTCATGCCAGCCGCGGGTTCGTCCAGCGCGATGAGTTTGGGGTCCGTCGCCAAAGCGCGTGCAATTTCTAAACGACGTTGATCGCCATAACTCAACGTGCGCGCTTTGTAGTCGGCCAAGTTGTCAATGCCCACGTAATCCAGTAGCTCGCGTGCGCGTTGCTCTATCGCCAGCTCTTCGACTTTGAATTTTTTGGTTCTGAAAATCGCGCCCAACAAACCCGAGCTCGTACGCACATGTCGGCCCACCATCACGTTTTCTAACGCGGTCATCTCGGCAAACAAACGGATGTTTTGAAACGTGCGTGCAATGCCCGCTTGCGCGACCCGATGCACTTCGGTGGGCTGATACGGTTTGCCTGCCAATTCAAAGCTGCCGCTATCTGGCGTATACAAGCCAGTGATGACGTTGAAGAACGTGGTCTTACCAGCGCCGTTGGGGCCAATCAAACCATAGACCTGACCGCGTTCAATTTGCATGCCCACATCGCTCAAGGCCTGCAAGCCGCCAAAGCGCTTGGAGATGCCCGCCACATCAAAAACAAGTTCTGGCGCGCTCATCGCTGGCCTCCTTGTGGGTTCAAATTTTTGCCATGTTCTGGCGTGGGCCACAAGCCCCGAGGTTTCCAAATCATGATGATGACCATGGCCAAAGCAATCAACAACTGGCGCATGATGGCGGCGTCTAATCGGCCATCCGTCATCTCTTGGAGAGGGCCGGCTACAAAGCGCAACACCTCTGGCAGCGCGGCCAAAAGCACCGCACCGAGAATGACACCGGGCAAGTGACCCAAGCCACCCAAGACCACCATCGCCACAATCATCACCGACTCCATGAGGCTGAACGACTCAGGCGACACAAAGCTTTGAAAGGCTGCGAACATGGCACCCGACACGCCGCCAAAGGTGGCGCCCATGCCAAAGGCCATGAGCTTCAAGTTGCGCGTGTTCAGACCCATGGCTTTGGCTGCAATCTCGTCTTCGCGAATCGCCATCCATGCACGACCAATGCGCGAGTACTCAAGGCGATGGCAAATCACCACACTCACCAACACCAGCGTGAGGAACAGGTAGTAATACAAGGTGACCGAGGGCAACTCGATGAAACCCAAATCCAAACGCCGAGACAGCGGGTACCCAAATACCGAGACCGGATCAATCTGCCCCAAACCCCGAGGCCCATTGGTGATGTTGAGCGGGTGATCCAGGTTGTTCAAAAACACGCGAATGATTTCGCCAAAGCCCAAGGTGACGATGGCGAGGTAATCGCCACGCAGCTTGAGCGTGGGTGCGCCCAGCAGCACGCCGGCTAGGCCAGCGGTGCCCGCCGCCAATGGCAACACCAGCCACAGGCTCAAGTGCAAGCCATCTGGAAACATGGCGGCAATCCACGGAAACACCTCGGTCAACTGGGGCGAAGCCAACAGAGCAAACATATAAGCACCGACGGCAAAGAAAGCCACGTAACCCAAGTCAAGCAAGCCCGCGTAGCCCACCACAATGTTCAGGCCCAGCGCCAGCAACACGTAGAGCAGCGACATGTCAGCGATGCGTACCCACGCATTGCCAAAGTTTTGCAGCACCAGTGGCAACACCAGCAAGACGGCGGCCATGAGCCAACGGTTGGAGAAAAGTTTGTGTTGCATGTGTTTCAAGCCCTGTCTGCCACGCGCTCACCCAACAAACCCGAGGGGCGCAGCGTAAGCATGAGGATCAACACAATAAAAGCCAAGATGTCGGTGTAGTGGCTGCCCAACACACCCCCCGTGAGTTCGCCCAAATAACCCGAACCAATCGACTCAATCAAACCCAGCAACAAGCCCCCCACCACCGCACCGGCCAAGTTGCCAATGCCGCCAAACACCGCCGCAGTGAAAGCTTTGAGGCCCGGCAAGAAGCCCATGGCATGGTGGGCAGTGCCGTAGTTCATGGCCCACATCACGCCCGCAATCGTGGCCAACACGGCACCGATGACGAAGGTGGCCGAGATCACCACATCGGGTTTGACGCCCATGAGGCTCGCCACATTTGGATTTTCAGCCGTGGCACGCATGGCACGCCCCAGCTTGGTACGGTTGACCAACCACGACAACACCGCCAAAGTCACCGCGGTGAGGCCCAAGATCAACAGTTGCGTGGGCGTGATCACGGCTTCGCCCATTTCAAACGGCGTGGTGGGCAAAAGCGAGGGAAAGGGTTTGTAGCTGGGCTTCCACACAATCATGGCCAGCGTTTGCAACAACAACGACATGCCGATCGCAGTGATGAGCGGCGCTAGCTTGGGCGCATTACGCAGAGGGCGGTAGGCAATTTTTTCAATCGCGTAGTTAAGCGCTGCAGCTGCGATAGACGCCACCACCATAGAGATGAGCAACACCACCCAACCCGGCGTGTCGGGCATCAGCGGCTGCAAAAAGCCAATCACCGACCAGCTGCACAAAGCGCCGATCATCAGCACCTCGCCATGCGCGAAGTTGATGAGGTTGATGATGCCGTACACCATGGTGTAGCCCAAAGCCACCAGCGCATACATGCTGCCGAGCACCAAGCCGTTGATGACTTGTTGAAGCAAGACGTCCATTTGTTATTTACCTGCTTGTTGGTTTTTGTCGCGCAAGTGCCGCAACTTGTCGGCAATTTTGATCTCTAAGCCGCGATCTACAGGGCGGTAAAAGCCCGTCCCTTCCAATCCTTGCGGCATGTAGTGAACGCCAGCGGCGAAGCCGTCTTCTTCGTCATGTGCATAGCGGTAGCCTTTGCCCCAGTCCATGTCTTTCATCATCTTGGTGGGGGCATTGCGCAAGTGCATGGGCACAGGGCGCGTGCCGTCTTTTTTGATGAGGGCCTTGGCTTCGTTGTAGGCTTTGTAAACAGCGTTCGATTTGGGGGCCACGGCCAAATACACCACACACTCAGCCAAGGCCAACTCTCCTTCGGGCGAGCCCAAGCGCTCATACACTTCGGCGGCGTCTAGCGCCAAGCGCAAGGCGCGAGGATCGGCCAAGCCAATGTCTTCAGCGGCCATGCGAATCAAACGACGCGCCATGTATTTGGGCTCAGCACCGCCATCGAGCATGCGAACCAGCCAATACAAAGCGGCATCGGGGTCAGAGCCGCGCACTGATTTGTGCAAGGCGCTGATGGTGTCGTAAAACTGCTCGCCACCTTTGTCGTAGCGGCGCATGCGCTCGCCCAAGACGCGCAGCAACCAGGTGTCGTTGATTTCTTCTAGCTTCTCGCGGTTGGCAGCCACCGACAAAGTTTCCAGCGTGTTGAGCAAGCGACGCGCATCACCATCAGCATAAGCAATGAGTCGCTGCAAAGCAGCGTCTTCGATTGCAGGCACCGCACCAATGGCTTGCGCCTTGGCAATGATTTGACTCAGGTCCTCTTCACTCAGCGACTGCAGCACATACACCGCCGCACGCGACAACAGCGCCGAGTTCACCTCAAATGAAGGGTTCTCGGTGGTCGCACCAATGAAGGTGAACAGGCCCGACTCGACATGGGGCAAAAACGCGTCTTGCTGGCTTTTGTTAAAGCGATGCACCTCATCCACAAACATGATGGTGCGCTTGGGGTCTAACGAATCGCGTGCGGCGATGGCTTGTTCCACTGATTCGCGAATTTCTTTCACGCCCCCCAGCACGGCGCTGATGGACAAAAACTGAGCATCAAACGCATCTGCCATCAAACGGGCGATGGTGGTTTTGCCCACGCCGGGCGGACCCCACAAAATGCAACTGTGCGGCTGACCCGATTCAAAGGCCACCCGCAGCGCCATGCCCTCGCCCAGCAAATGCTGCTGGCCAATGACCTCGCCCAAGGTACGTGGGCGCAGGCGTTCAGCAAGGGGGGTGTGAGTCGCGTTCAAGGAAAGAGCTCGTAAAACAGTGCGCGAAGTGTAGCCATCTGGCACAAGCAAAGGCCAAGGCTGTCAGATGGACGATCTCATCAGAACCTATAATCGACTAGCATTAATTTATTAATTTTTTGTAAAAAATGAAACCTCACGATCACTGGACGGTGATCAAGTTCGGTATCCGCTCCAAACTCATCGCACTCTTTGTCGTCATCAAAGTGCTGCCGTTGATCTTGCTGGCTTATTTGGCTTGGCAAGGGGTAGAGCAACTTGGTTTGAGCTTGTCACAAGAAACCGACCAACTCGTCGAGGACGTTCAGACGACGGTCTCAGACATGAGCAAGCGCTTTGCCAAGGAATCGGTCCAAGCCTTGGATAGTCGCGCGCGTGAAGAGCTCGAGCGCCTCACCACCGACACAGCACGCGCCGTAGCCGATTTTTTGTACGACCGCGACCGCGACATCTTGCTGGCGGCCACGCTGCCAACGAACGACCCGCAATACCAAGCGTTTCTGGATACACGCACGCGCTTCACCACCCAAGCAGGCTCATGGAAACTTTCTGCAGACGGCGAGAGTTGGGAACCCACAAACAAAACCGAACCGCCATTTGATTTGGCTTTGTCACTCAACGCAGAGAACCTGCAAGACTTTCACTCTCGCCCACCTGAAGCCGTGAGCCGTACCGTCCCCTCACCGCTGTATTACGAGCTCACGTTCATCGATTTGAACGGCCAAGAGTTGATCAAAGCCTCTCGAGGCAATGTGCTGCCCAAGGGCTTACGCGATGTCTCTCAAAAAGCCAACACTTGGAGCAAAGCCGAGACGTACTTCCATGCGCTCAAGGCGCTCAAACCGGGGCAAATTTACGTCTCAGAAGTGGTTGGCCCTTATGTGCCATCCCACGTGATTGGCCCAGTCACCCCAGTGAACAGCCAACGCGCAGGCGTGCCCTTTGAACCCACCCAAGAAGCGTTCGCAGGTCAAGAAAACCCACTTGGCAAACCATTTCAAGGCATCGTGCGTTGGGCAACGCCTGTGGTGCGAGAGGGCAAGATCACGGGCTACGTCACCTTGGCGTTGAACCACAGCCACATTCGCAGTTTCACCGACAACCTCACCCCCACACCACAACGCTACACCGCGATACCCGACGCCAGCAGTGGCAACTACGCCTTCATGTGGGACAACAAAGACCACAACATCGCCCACCCCCGCCATTACTCCATCATGGGGTTTGACCCCAATACCGGTGAATACGCCACGCCGTGGCTGGATGAAAGCATCTACAAAAACTGGAAAGCCAGCAAAAAACCGCTGAAAGACTTTCTCAGCACTGAACGTATGTTTGACCACCAAAGCCGTGACAAAAAACCGGCTAAAGAACTCACCCAAGCTGGACTGTTGGGCTTGGACTGTCGGTATTTGAACTTCGCGCCCCAATGCCAAGGCTGGCATGACTTGACCCAACAGGGGGGTTCCGGCTCCTTTTTGATTTTGTGGTCGGGCGTGTGGAAACGTACCACGGCTGCCGCCATTCCTTATTTCACAGGACAGTACGCCAACTCGCCACGTGGCTTTGGCTACATCACAATTGGTGCCAATGTCGAAGACTTTCATGCGCCTGCCGTTGCCACCACGGATTTGATGAACGAAAAAGTAGCCGAATTCGGCGAACGGTTGAAGCACAAACAAGCAGGGCTTCAAAACATGATTGAACGCTCTGTGGACTACACAGCCGCCAACCTCACGGGATCAACCATGGTGATGTTGGTGTTGGTCTTGGTGGTGGCCGTTTGGTTGGCATCCTTACTGACACGCCGCGTGACGGATTTGGTCGAAGGCTTGGCCCGCATTGAGGCAGGCGATTTATCTTTTCGTTTTCAACGCGGTGCACACGATGAGTTAGGGCATTTGAACCAATCGCTCAATCACATGGCAGATAGCGTGCAATCCTCTTTTGAACAAAGCGAGTCTGCCCGTAGGCAAGCCGAAGAAAACAGCCAAATGAAAAGCGACTTTGTGGCCAATGTGTCGCATGAATTGCGCACGCCCCTCAACGGCATCTTGGGCTTTTCCGAAATCATCCTAGAAGACGCCAAAGACGAAGAAACCCGAGAATTCGCCCAAACCATCCACCAAAGTGGGCAACACCTGTTGTCTGTGGTCAACGACATGTTGGATGTGGCAAAAATCGAAGCTGGCCACATGACGTTGGACCCCGTCTCGGTCAACATCAAAACATTGCTGGATGAAGTGGCCCTGCTGCACACCAACTGCGCACAACAAAAGGGACTTCAGTTGCAAGTGCACTTCGCAGACAACTTGCCCGAACGCATGCGCACCGACCCCACACGACTGCGCCAGGTGATCAACAACTTGCTGAGCAACGCCATCAAGTTCACGAGCGTGGGTGAAGTGACCTTGTCAGCCGCTTGGACAGGGCATGAGTTGGTCATCGGCGTGCGAGACACAGGCCCGGGTATCGCACCGCATGTGCAAGAGATTGTGTTTGAGCGCTTTCGACAAGCCACTTCATTTGTCACCCGCGAACATGGCGGCACGGGTTTGGGGTTGGCCTTGGTCCGTGAGTTTGTGAAATTGATGGGCGGCACATTGCAACTGAATTCGCAACTGGGCCAAGGGGCCTACTTTGAGGTTTCGATTCCCGAACTTAATCAGGCAGTACACGCAACAAGTCTTGAGAGCTGATGGGCTTGACCAACAGGTCATCAAAGCCCGCAGCCATGATGCTTTGACGCTCTGATGCCATCGCATGGGCCGTGTAGGCCACCACCCACAGCTTGGCCAAATCAGGATTACCGCGGATGCTGCAGCAAACCTCCTTGCCATCCATCATCGGCATGCTGATGTCTAACAAGACCGAGTCAAAACGCCCGTCTTTCAACATCTCAAGCGCCACACTGCCGCCATCCGCCTCTTCCACGTGCATGCCGCGGCGCTTGAGCAAGGCCACCGCCAACTTTCGATTGACGGCGTTGTCGTCGACGACCAAAACAGATCTCATAGTTTTATATGCCTCAACACTTTTTATAAAGTGCTATTTATAACTTACACAAACAATAAAACAAATCAAATGAAGTTATTTTTACAAATATAGGTTTCATATTTTTGAATCACGTCACGCCACGCATCTAACTTACGCGCAAAGGACCAACTGGCATTCGCAGGGCTGGTCGAGGGCAAACGGTGCACAGGCAAGCCTAAAGTTTGCGTGAGCTTGGCGTGTTTAAAACTCTCGCCGCCGTTGTGCAAAACCGCGACCAAAGCAGGGCACCGTGTGCGCAAGCCTTGCAAATTATTGGGCTGTGCGTTTTGAATATTTACATCTAGGCTACCTTCGCGCTCGCAGGCCGCATAAACATCCCACAAGCCCACGCCTTGACTGAGCAGCCATTGGGCACGCTCGGCGTAGGGCAAAGCCAACACAGCAGCGGCATCAGGCGCCAACACTGTGGCCATGATTTTCCAAAACTGGTTTTGTGGATGACCGTAGTACTGCTGCGCACGCAACGAAGCCACACCGGGGAAGCTACCCAACACCACCAAACGCGTGTTGGCGTCGAGCAAAGGCGACAGGCCTTGTATCAAGGGCGAATGACACTCACGCCTTTGGGCGTGACAAAGTTGAATTGCGCCGCACCGAGGTTGGCAGGGTTCACCTCGAAGCGCTCAAAACTCAGCACCGAGCGTTGGCCCATGGCATCGAAAATTTCCAACTTGGCCAAGCTCACTTGTGCGCCATCGGCACGCAAACCCATGCGCACGGACTGAATCGTGCTTTCGCGGTTCTTGGGCGTGGCTTGCACCCATTGCAAACCATCGGCCTCGGCTTGCGCTTCTAGGATGAATTCCTTTTGCAAGGTGGCCAAATCCACGGCCGTCGCCACCAAAGCAGCAGGCGTGCTGCTCAAAGTCTGGGCTTGCTTGCGGGCGGTTACTTGTTCGAGGTCGGCGTCATACAACCACAGCGTTTGACCGTCGGCCACGATGACTTGTGGGAATGGCTTGATGTAATCAAACCGAAAACGCGTAGGACGTACAAACGAGAACTGACCTGTGGACGTTTTGCCACGCACCGCCGTCTGCCCAGCTTTGGCGGGCGGCGTGACCACTTGCGTGAAATCTGCGCGACCGCTCTTGGTGGACTTCAAAAAACTCTCAAGCGTGTCGAGGCTGTTGGCACACGCAACACCAGCGCACAAAGCTGTGACAGCCAACACAGCGACCGCACGGGCATTGAAAGACTTATTCATCACGCTTAGGCACCAAAATTTCACGCTGCCCATTGCTGCTCATGGCGCTGACCATGCCGGCTTTTTCCATGTCTTCCACCAAGCGAGCGGCGCGGTTATAGCCAATCTTCAAATGGCGTTGCACCAGCGAAATGCTGGCCTTGCGGTTTTTCAGCACCACTTCGACAGCTTGGTCGTACATTGGGTCTTTTTCGGCAGGCGCATCGCCAAACAAATCGGGGCCGGACGCATTGCCGTCGCCATCCACCGTGCCGCCTTCGAGCACGCCTTCGATGTAGTCAGGCTCGCCTTGGCTCTTGAGGTAGTTCACCACGCGGTGCACTTCGTCGTCGCTCACAAATGCCCCGTGCACACGCACGGGAAAGCCTGTGCCGCTGGCCATGTACAACATGTCGCCCATGCCCAACAGCGCTTCTGCGCCCATTTGGTCCAGGATGGTTCGGCTGTCAATTTTCGAGCCAACCGAGAACGCAATACGAGTAGGAATGTTGGCTTTGATCAAGCCGGTAATCACGTCTACGCTGGGGCGTTGGGTGGCCAAAATCAAATGGATACCTGCCGCACGCGCCTTTTGGGCCAAGCGTGCAATGAGTTCTTCAATCTTCTTGCCCACCACCATCATCAAGTCGGCCAACTCATCAATCACCACCACGATGTGCGGCAGGCGTTGCAGTGGCTCGGGCTGTTCAGGCGTCAAACTGAAGGGGTTGTAGATGAACTCTTCGCGCGAAGCCGCTTCGTCAATCTTGGCGTTGTAACCGGCGAGGTTACGCACACCGAGCTTGCTCATCAGCTTGTAGCGTTTTTCCATTTCGCCCACGCACCAGTTCAGGCCGTGAGCAGCTTGGCGCATGTCGGTCACCACAGGGGCCAGTAAGTGCGGAATGCCTTCGTACACCGACATTTCCAACATCTTGGGGTCGATCATCAACAAACGCACATCTCGCGCTTCAGCCTTGTAGAGCAAGGACAAAATCATGGCGTTGATACCCACCGATTTACCCGAGCCCGTGGTACCCGCCACCAAGACGTGGGGCATCTTGGCCAAGTCAGCCACCACAGGGTTGCCCACGATGTCTTTGCCCAAGCCCATGGTGAGCATAGATTTGGATTCGTTGTAAATGTCTGAGCCCAAAATTTCACTCAAACGAATGGACTGGCGTTTGGCGTTGGGCAACTCCAGCGCCATGTAATTTTTACCGGGAATGGTTTCGACCACGCGGATGGACACCAGCGACAAAGATCGCGCCAAGTCTTTGGCGAGGTTCAACACTTGTGAACCCTTCACGCCAGTCGCAGGCTCAATCTCGTAGCGGGTGATCACCGGGCCGGGCGATGCCGCCACCACACGTACTTCGACGCCGAAGTCTTTGAGCTTTTTCTCAATCATGCGGCTGGTCATTTCCAGCGTCTCAGGCGCCACGGTGTCTTGGCGAATCAGCGGATCATCCAACAGGTCAACTTGCGGCAAGCGTGAATCTGTGGCCGCGTCGGTGAACAGCGTCTTTTGGCGCTCTTTGGCCACGCGTGCGCTCTTGGGCACTTCGATGATTTCTGGCTCGATGTGCACGGCAATCGGCGGGTGCTCTTTGATTTCTACGCGCTCTTCAATCACCACTTCTTCGCGTTCGCGTGCAGCCACCATGCCATAAGCCACGTCCTCTTCGCGCTCGCGGCGCTCACGCCAAGATTCGTAAATACCGTCCAGCCATGCGCCCAAGTTTTCAGCCGATTGACCCCACGAGAAACGAAACACCCATGAAGCCCCGACCACGCCGAACACAATGAAAATCAACCCAGAGCCGTTGAAGCCTAACCAATTCAGGCTCGACGGCCCCACCAAATAGCCCAACACACCGCCACTGCTGTGGCCGGGCAAGCGGTCTTCAAAGCGGTACAGGCGCGTCCATTCCAAGCCCGAACTTGAAATCAACAACAAGACCAAACCCGCCCAAAAAGCAAAACGGGTGTAGCGCCAGCCTTCATGCGCCGCCTGCGGCTCGTCCTCATCGCGCAAGCGATTGGCCAAGGCAGCCAGCCATGCCGCCAAGGCGGCGGCATAACACCACCATACGGAGTAGCCGAGCAAGAAAAAGCTCAAGTCGCCCAACCATGCGCCCAAACGTCCGCCAAAGTTGCGCACCGTACTGCCCGAGCCTGAGGTGGTCCAGGCAGGGTCGAGTGGCGACTGGGTCAAAAGCGCCAGCAACCAAAAGGTCATGAACACAAAGCCAGCGGTCAGCGCAATCTCTTGCGCAAAGCGGCGAAAACCTGTGGGCTTGTGATCCCCATCGGCAGAAGATGCGCGTGGGTCATTTTTAAGGGTATTTAGCGAGTAAGTCATGTCTAGAGGCAGAGCTTACCTGAGAGGCGACCTTGCTCCGTCAGGGGGAAAAGGGAGGTTCTTACAATCTTGCCTTTATTGTCTCTTTGATTGCGCTCTTCAGATGTCTACCCACCAACACGCCCAAGTTTTGATTCTCGGCTCCGGCCCTGCTGGCTACACCGCCGCTGTGTACGCGGCCCGCGCCAACCTGAAGCCTTTGTTGATCACCGGCATGGCCCAAGGCGGTCAACTGATGACCACCACCGACGTGGACAACTGGCCCGCCGACGTGCATGGCGTGCAAGGGCCAGAGCTGATGCAGCGTTTTCAACAACACGCGGAGCGCTTCAACACCCAAATCGTGTTTGACCACATCAACAAGGTCGATTTTTCAAAACGCCCCTTCACTTTGACCGGCGACAGCGGCACTTACACCTGCGACAGCCTCATCATTTGTACGGGAGCGTCGGCCAAGTACTTGGGCCTACCTTCCGAAGAAGCCTTCATGGGCCGCGGTGTGTCGGGCTGCGCCACTTGCGACGGTTTTTTCTACCGCGACCAAGTGGTCAGCGTGGTCGGCGGCGGTAATACCGCAGTCGAAGAAGCGCTTTATTTGTCCAACATTGCCTCCAAAGTTCACTTGATCCACCGCCGCGACACCTTCAAGGCCGAGGCGATTCTGATCGACAAGCTGATGGAAAAAGTCGCAGCGGGCAAGATCGTGCTGGAAACCCACAGCGTGCTCGACGAAGTGTTGGGCGACACCTCAGGTGTCACGGGCGTGCGTTTGAAGAGCACCAAAGACGACAGCACCCGCGATTTGACCTTGCAAGGCTGTTTCATCGCCATTGGTCACCACCCCAACACCGACATCTTTGAAGGCCAACTGGCAATGAAAGACGGCTATTTGCTGACCAAGGCAGGCTCGGACGGCTTTGCCACCATGACCAGCGTGCCAGGCATCTTTGCAGCAGGCGACGTGCAAGACAACATCTACCGCCAAGCCATCACCAGTGCCGGCACGGGCTGCATGGCGGCTTTGGATGCCCAGCGCTTCTTGGAACAAGTCGCTCATTAATAGAGGCGTATTAAAAGACGCTACAATCACAGGCTTTGCTGAATTCAGCGAAGAGATGGGTTACCGCCACCCTTTTGGCGAGGTGAGGCGCTCGTGGGAACGACCGCCGTTGATATGGAGTGTCCACATGGCACGCGTATGTGAAGTAACGGGCAAAGGCCCAATGTCTGGGAACAATGTTTCCCACGCTAACAACAAAAC
>CANCCJ010000042.1 GCA_947374535.1 Comamonadaceae bacterium
TGCACGCCCCGACTTGGTCGTTGGTGGCGATGGCGCTGTCGGTAATGTCACCTTGGGGTGGATGCAGAGTTTGAACACTACATCAGCCCCGTATTACCGGTTCAACCAAAACTCGACTGATTCTGCGTTTGCGCCAGCGTATCCGATGCTCAATCTCACATCTGCTTCGATTTATGACGTAGTTAAGATTGGCGCAAATTTACTTGTGATGGGTAAGGATCAAAATTTGATCCACGAATCTATCGCGAGTCAAATGGTGTTGCTGCGTTATGGACCGCCTAGCACTACGTCTGGACTCAACTTGGTTTCAGGGGGGGGTACGGTGAATTATTCGGGCAATACTGCACCCAATTTCATCTCTCAATTCAAACTTATTTCTACAGGTCAATTGGTGGCCTATGACGGTGCTTGTGTCCCAGGACAAACCAGATGCACCTTCACGGCCAGCCCTTGATATCTCAGCGTTTGGCAAACTGAGTTTTGCCAAACAAAACGTCTTTGGCCTTGTCATCCTGCAATGGTTTTCGCAAATCAGCCAATACCTGCACGCCGCGTTTCACAGCGGGTCGCTCTGACACTAAATCAAACCAAGCTTTGAGGTGCGGGTAATCGGCCCAGTCGATGCCTTGGTTTTGCCAGCTACGCAGCCACGGGAAGATGGCAATGTCGGCAATGCTGTAGCTGTTGCCGCCGATAAATTTGCTGTGCTGTAAGCGCTTGTCCATCACGCCATATAAACGTTTGGCTTCGTTGGTGTAGCGGTCGTAAGCGTAATCAATCTTCTCAGGCGCGTAGATGCGAAAGTGGTGCGCTTGGCCCAGCATAGGGCCAACGCCGCCCATTTGAAAGATCAGCCATTGCAGCACTTCAAACTTGGCACGGTCACTCTTAGGCAAGAACTTGCCTGTTTTGGATGCGAGGTACAACAGAATCGCACCTGATTCAAACAGGCTGATGGGCTTGCCGTCCGGTCCATGTGGATCGACGATGGCGGGAATTTTGTTGTTAGGGCTGATTTTTAAAAATTCAGGTTTGAATTGGTCGCCTTGCCCGATGTTGACCGGGTGGGCCAACCAGTCGCGGCCTAAACGTAGCCCGCACTCCTCGAGCATGATGTGAACTTTGTGTCCGTTGGGCGTGGGCCATGAGTAAACGTCGATCATTTGTATTCCTTAGCACCCGCGTGTGACGGGCATTTCAATTTCTTGTGGTGCGGCAGCAATGTAGCGTGCCAATTCCAGTTTGGCAATTGATTGGCGGTGAACTTCGTCAGGGCCATCTGCCAAGCGAAGCCAACGTTGTGTGGTGTAAGCATAGGCCAACGGAAAATCGTCGGAAATGCCAGCTGCGCCGTGGGCTTGAATGGCCCAGTCGATGACTTGGCTGGCCATGTTGGGGGCGATGACCTTGATCATGGCGATTTCTGCACGCGCTTGCTTGTTGCCCACCGTGTCCATCATGTAGGCGGCTTTGAGGGTGAGTAATCGCGCTTGCTCAATCATGATGCGCGCGTTGGCAATACGCTCATGCCACACGCCTTGCGCAGACAACGGCTTGCCAAACGCCACGCGGCTGTTGAGACGTTTGCACATCAGTTCTAAAGCACGCTCTGCCGAGCCAATGGAGCGCATGCAGTGGTGAATACGGCCTGGGCCTAAGCGACCTTGGGCGATTTCAAAGCCTCGGCCTTCACCCAGCAACAGATTTTCAACAGGGACGCGCACGTTGGTGAGTGTGACCTCCATATGGCCGTGGGGCGCGTCGTCGTAGCCAAATACGCTCAAGGGTCGAACCACTTTCACGCCAGGCGTATTGGCTGGTACGACCACCATGCTTTGTTGTGCATGTTTAGGCGCATCGGGGTCGGTTTTCCCCATCACGATGTACACCGCACAGCGTGGGTCGCCCGCGCCAGAGCTCCACCACTTGGTGCCGTTGATGACGTAGTCGTTGCCTTCGCGAACTATGCTGCATTGGATGTTGGTGGCGTCAGATGAAGCCACTGCGGGTTCGGTCATCAAAAAGGCAGAGCGAATCTCGCCACGCAGCAAAGGCTCTAGCCATCGCACCTTCAGGGCTTCGCTGGCATAGCGCTCGAAAGTTTCCATGTTGCCGGTGTCGGGCGCGGACGAGTTGAAAACCTCCGCTGCAAACGGCACCCGACCCATGATTTCGCACAAAGGGGCATATTCCAAATTGCTCAAGCCATCGGGCACGCGTGGGCTGTGTGGCAAAAACAAATTCCACAACCCTGCGTCGCGCGCCTTGTGCTTGAGTTCTTCCACCAGCGCAGTTGGAATCCACGCATTGCCTTTGGCGCGGTTGGCCGCAATTTCTTCGAAGAAGCGTTGTTCGTTGGGATAAATATGTTCGTCCATGAAGGCGAGCAGGCGTGTTTGCAGGCCTTTGACTTTGTCGCTGTAGTCGAAGTTCATGATGTGTTTGTCCTTGTCTCTGTTGTTCTTTTAGGCTTGTTGTGCAAATTTCCAAGCCAGCTCTGCCATCGGGCGAGCACCTGCACCGTTGGCTTTGGCTTCGTCGCTAGAGGCTGTGCCAGCTTCCACACGTTTGGCAATGCCTTGCAAGATGGCCGCGATGCGAAACATGTTGTAGGCGAGGTAAAAATTCCAATCAGCTTTGAGGTCCGCCGGGGTGGCCAAACCCGTGCGGTCGCAATAGCGATGGATGTTTTCGCTTTCGCTGGGGATACCCAGTGCAGCGATATCTACACCGCCAATGCCTCTGAATGCGCCGGGAGGTATGTGCCAGCCCATGCACAGGTAGCTGAAGTCGGCCAGCGGGTGGCCGAGGGTGGATAGCTCCCAATCGAGCACGGCCAATACACGTGGTTCGATGGGGTGAAACATCAGGTTATCTAGACGGTAGTCGCCATGCACGATGCTGACTTTGCTGGCGTCTTGTGCGCTGGCGGGCATGTGGGCGGGTAGCCACGCCATGAGCTTCTCCATTTCGTCAATGGGCTGCGTGACCGAGGCAACGTATTGCTTACTCCAGCGGCCAATTTGGCGCTCAAAGTAATTGCCGGGGCGGCCGTAATTCTCTAGCCCATGCTTGGTGAATGGCACCGTGTGCAAAGCCGCGATGACGCGGTTCATCTCGTCATAGATGGCGCCACGTTCTGCATGACTCATGCCGGGAAGTGTTTGGTCCCACAGCACGCGACCTTGCACAAATTCCATCACATAGAAAGCTCGGCCGATGATGGATTCGTCCTCACACAACACAAGCATTTGCGGCACCGGTACATCCGTGTCGTACAGCCCCTGCATCACTTTGAACTCGCGCTCAATCGCGTGGGCGGATGGCAGGAGCTTGGCCACAGGGCCAGGCTTGGTTCGCAGGACGTAACTGCGATTTGGTGTAATGAGTTTGTAGGTGGGGTTGGACTGCCCACCTTTGAACGTCTCAAGCGAGATCGGGCCTTCAAAGCTTGGCAGGTGCGCACTCAGCCATGCCGTGAGCGCGTCGCTGTCTACCTGGTTGGCTTCACGCATGGGCTGGGCTGCTGAAAATTCGTTGTCCCGGCTCATGCGTGGGTTCCTATCAGTTGTCTGCTTCGCTGATGCTCATCAACGCTTCGCGATTGCGAATGACCAAGCCACCCGGCTCGATGCGAATGGCTTCTTCGCGCTCCATGGCCTTGAGTTCTTGGTTCACTCGTTGGCGCGATGCACCCAACAGTTGTGCCAATTCTTCTTGCGCCAAGTGCAAGCCAATGCGAATTTCTTGTCCGTTGGTCAGACTCTGCACACCGTAGCTGCGTGCCAAGTGCAACAGCTGTTTGGCCAAGCGCGAACGCAAGGGCAGGGTGTTGAGGTCTTCCACCAAACCGAAGAGCTGTCGAATTCGGCGTGCTTGCAAGCGCAGCATGGCTTCGTAAAACTCCACATGCTGGCTGAGAATTTTTTGGAAGTCTGCTTTGGCCACACACAGAATCGTGGTGTCGCCATGCGCGTACACATCGTGCGTGCGACGGTCTCCGTCCAAGATCGCCACGTCGCCAAACCAAATGCCCGGCTCCACATACGTGAAGGTGATCTGCTTGCCCGACAGTGAGGTGGAGCTCACGCGCACTGCACCGCGCGCGCAGGCCATCCACTCTTCGGCTGGATCGCCGCGTGCTGCGATCAAGTCGCCGTCTTTGCATCGTTTGACATAAGCGCATCGAAGAATGTCGTGCCTGAGAGAAGGTGAAAGGGATGAGAACCAACGTCCTGCGTTGATGGCCTCGCGTTCTTCGATGTTAAGAATTGGATCGTCCATAGCCTGTCTTTTGTGTGACCTAAAAGTAAGAATTTGTCGCTCAGGAGACCCGGCATGTCTGCGGGTCTTTGCGTGCGTGGATCATTTGTAGGTGGGCGTCTCTTTGCTGAGAAAGGCTTGAATGCCAACGCCCGCGTTGGTGTGATGCAAATTTTTCACGAAGTGATTGCGCTCATGCGCCAGGTGTTCAGTCATGTGGTGTGTGTCCGCCTCATTCAGCAATTCTTTGATGCTGTTCATCGCATTGGGCGCACGTGCGTTGATCCGCTCCGCGAGTGCCAAGGCTTGTGACAAGGCATGACCGCTATCGACCACACGGTTGACCAAGCCTAAGGCTTGCAAGCGTTGTGCGCTGATGCGTTCACCCAGCATCAGCAACTCAGTCGCCAATTGACGGGGCAGGGCGCGTGCCAAATTCCAGCTACCGCCAGCATCGGGTGAAAGTCCGAGGTTGCTGTAGGCCATCACGAACACGCTGTCATGCGCAGCCACCACCATGTCGCACATCAGGGCCAATGAGAAGCCAGCGCCCGCCGCTGCACCCTCGACCGCCGCAATGATGGGCTTGGGAAAGGTGCGAATGGCTTCCATCCAGTTGTGCAAGCTTTCAATGCTTTGTGCCTGAACTTCAGCGGGTTGCTCACGGTTGGTTTTGAGGCGTTGCACATTGCCGCCCGCGCAAAAGTGTGCACCTTCACCGGTGATGACCACGCTGCGAATATCGGGGTTGGTCTCGGCGACGTTCAATGCTTCGATGCCTGCGGCATACATCTCTGGCCCCATCGCGTTGCGTAACGCGGGGTCTGACAAGGTCAAGATGAGTGTCTGACCTTGGTTGGTACTTTTGAGTTGGGCAGTCATGCGGCTTTAGCTCTCGACGTGCATCAAGCTCAGGCCCAGCGCACCACGGCGGCGCAGCCACGGGCTGGGGCGGTAGCGTGTGTCGCCGTAAACGGTCTGCACATTGAACAGCACTTCCAAAATTTCGGTAGGTCCAAACTTATCGCCCATCATCAGCGGACCCATGGGGTAGCCGAGCCCAAGCGTGACGGCAGTTTCCAAATCTTGCGGCGAGCAAATGCTTTGTTGGCACATGTCGCAAGCGATGTTGACGATGTTGGCCACCACGCGTTGCGTCACAAAGCCGCCGCTGTCTCGGATCACGCTCACGGATTTGCCGTCGCGTGCGAACAGCGCGTGTGCCGCATCGCGCATGTCTGCGCGAGTCGCGGGGTTGGTGGCGAGCACGCGACGTTGGGTGAGTTTGTCATCGATCAGCATATCGATGCCGATGGTGCGTGCGGGGTCGAGCCGCTCGATGATGGCCACGGTGGTGATGTCAAAGCCCAAAGGCGCCACGATGGATAAGGCTTGAGCCGAGGGCGATGCCCCAGTTTCAATCTTGGCACCCAAGTCTTTGAGCAATTGCAACAGTTCGGCGCGACGCACAGCGCGGGTCGAGACCCAGACGGGCGGCATCTCGTTGACCACTGGCGTGGCGGGTTCAGCGGCGATTTGCGCCACGCCATCCACATAGCTGTAAAACCCTTCACCTACCTTTTTGCCTAGCACGCCGCCCGCTAAGCGCTGCGCGGTGATGACACTGGGGCGGTAACGTGGCTCGTTGTAATACTGTTGGTAGATGGACTCCATCACGGGGTGCGACACGTCGAGCCCTGTCAAGTCAAGCAATTCGAAGGGGCCAAGTTTGAATCCCACCTGATCGCGCAAGATGCGGTCGATGGTGGCGTAGTCGGCAATGCCCTCAGAGGCGATGCGCAGCGCTTCTGTACCGTAACCCCGTCCTGCATGGTTGACGATGAAACCGGGTGTGTCTTGTGCTTGCACCGCTTGATGGCCCATTTGCTGGGCGTAGGCGGCGAGGTTTTGGCAAACAGCCGGCGATGTTTTGATGCCTGCCACCACTTCGACCACTCTCATCAGTGGCACAGGGTTGAAGAAGTGGTAGCCCGCCAATTGCGCGGGGCGCTTGAGGGCTGCAGCAATCGCCGTCACTGACAACGAAGAGGTGTTGGTGGCCAATACAGTGGTGGGGCTTACCACGTTCTCCATCTGTGCCAGCAAGGACTGCTTCACACCCAGTTGTTCAACGACAGCTTCAATTACCAAGTCGCAAGTGGCCAAGTCGTTGATCGAGTTGGCCACGTGAAGTTGTTGTTTGTAATGCTTGGCTTGTTCTGTGCTGAGCTTGTTTTTTTCAACCAGCTTGTCCCATTGCGCGCCAATGCGCTGAATGGCTTGGGATGGTGCATCCGCTTGGATGTCGAAGAGTTTGACGGCGCTGCCTGCTTGTGCGGCGATTTGTGCGATGCCTTGGCCCATGGCGCCGGCACCCACGACGCCCACTGTTTTGTAAATCGGATTCATGGCAAAGATTATGACTGAGCCTCAAGCCGGTTTCGACTTGCGCCTGCGTGACACGCAAGCGGTGATGTGGGTCTTAAGCCTTGGTTTGCCATGCAAGAATGAAATTAACCCTTTCTATCTTTGGAGTGCACCCATGACCCTCAAACTTTGCGGTTTTGCTGTCAGCAACTACTACAACAAACTCAAAATTCAATTGCTTGAAAAGGGCGTGTCTTTTGAAGAAGAGTTGGTCTGGGTCAAGCCCGTGGACCCTACGACCTTGTTGCGCTCGCCTATGGGCAAAGTGCCATTTTTAGATACACCACAGGGCTGCATCAGCGAGTCCACCGTGTGTGCCGAGTACATCGAACAGGCGTATCCGCACCATCCTTTGATGCCGACTGATCCATTTGAAGCCGCTAAGGTGCGTGAAATCATCGCGTACATAGAGTTGCATCTGGAGTTGGTGGCGCGTGAGCTTTACCCGCAAGTTTTCTTCGGTGGCAAGGTAGACGAGGCCACACAAGCCCGTGTACGCCAGCAATTGAGCAAGGGTGTGGAGGGTTTGACCAAGTTGGTGAAGTTCTCTCCCTACGTGGCGGGCGATACATTCACGTTGGCAGACTGTTCGGCGATCGTGAATTTGCCGCTGATTTCAATGGCGTCTAAGGCCATGTATGGCGAGGACTTTTTGGCACATTTGCCAGTGAAGCATTACACCCAGCAAATGGCCGAGCGTGCTTCGGTGCAAAAAGTCAACGCGGATCGCAAGGTGTGCATTGCTTTGATGGCCGAGCGCTCAGGCTCAAAAACCAGTTAATGCGCGAGCGGCGATCAGCGACGCACTTGCAGTGCGCCTGGATTGACGATGTTTGTGGGGGTGCCTTTGATGAAACTCACCACGTTGTCAAAGGCGGTGCCGAAATACAGCTCGTAGCTGTCTTGTTCCACGTAGCCAATGTGCGGGGTACAAATGCAATTTTCTAAACGCAACAGTGCGTGGCCTTGCATGATGGGTTCACTCTCAAACACATCAATTGCAGCCATGCCGGGACGACCGCGGTTGAGGCCGGTGATGAGCGCATCGGGTTCAATCAGCTCCGCACGAGAGGTGTTGACCAACAACGCGGTTGGCTTCATGCGGGTGAGATCGGCTAACTTCACCATGCCGCGCGTTTCATCGACCAAGCGCAGATTCAGGGTGAGGACATCGCACTCTTCAAAAAATGCTTCGCGCGATTCGGCCACGTTCAAGCCGTCTTTGGCTGCGCGTTCGCGGGATGCTTCACTGCCCCACATCAACACGCGCATGCCAAACGCTTTGCCATAACCGGCCAAGATTTGGCCGATCTTGCCGTAGCCCCAAATGCCCAAAGTCTTGCCGCGCAAGACTTGGCCAAGGCCAAAGTTAGTGGGCATAGAGCCCGCTTTGAGGCCTGACTGCTGCCAAGCACCGTGCTTCAGGTTGCTGATGTATTGAGGCAGACGGCGCATGGCCGCCATGATCAAAGCCCAAGTCAACTCAGCGGGTGCGATGGGGGAGCCCGAACCTTCGGCGACGGCAATGCCGCGCTCGGTGCAGGCGGCGATATCAATGTGGCTACCGATCTTGCCGGTTTGAGAGATCAGTTTTAATTTGGGTAGCTTGTCCAACAACTGGCGCGTGAGTTGGGTGCGTTCGCGGATGAGCACCAACACTTCAGCGTCTTTGAGCCTGACGGACAACTGGCCAACGCCCTTGATGGTGTTGGTGTAAACCTTGGCGGGATAAGCTTCTAATTTGGACGCGCAAGACAGTTTGCGCACGACATCTTGGTAGTCGTCGAGGATGACAATATTCATCCCCTAATTGTGCCCTGCACAACGCGGCCTCGCGCTCAGTGCGAGGCCTGTTTTATCAAATCAATGGCGATTTTCAAGTTCAGCCAAACGGTCCAATTCTGCACAGACATCGGCCATACGGCCCGAGATGACCATACGGCCCGCGTTTTTACGGTTGTGCTGGGCTTCCATCACGCGGGCGACGCGCAAAGGCAAAGGACGGCGGGTGCTTTGTAGGGCCTGTGCGGGCATGAAGCCACGAACAACGTTTTGCAGAGGGTTTAAGAGGCGATAAGCGCCAAAAAGTGCGAGGCTCATGGTCGTGCTTTCTTTACATCATCATGGTGTTACGGATCAGGCCAACGGCCAAACCCTCAATTTCAAAGGGCTCGCCGGGCTCGACGACGATGGTTTTGAAGTCGGGGTTTTCTGCGAGAAGCTCAATGTGGCTGGCTGTTTTGCGAAAGCGCTTGACAGTGACGTCTTCGCCTAAACGTGCCACTACGATTTGACCGTTTTTAGCGTCTCGGGTGGATTGCACGGCCATTAAATCGCCATCCATGATGCCGGCATCGCGCATGGACATGCCGCGAACTCGCAACAGATAGTCGGGCTTGCGCTGGAACAAGCTGCTTTCCACAAAGTAGGTTTGGTCCACATGTTCTTGGGCCAAGATGGGCGAGCCTGCTGCGACACGACCTACCAATGGCAATGAGAAGCCAGAGGGCGTCGTGTTGAGCGAATTGCTTTCTTGGTAGCTGCGTTGGTTGTGGCCTTTGAGGCGAATGCCGCGTGAGGTACCACTGACCAACTCAATGGCACCTTTTCGAGCCAAGGCTTGCAAATGCTCTTCTGCAGCGTTGGCTGACTTGAAGCCCAATTCGTTGGCAATTTCTGCACGCGTAGGGGGCGAACCGGTGTTGGCAATGGCAGACTGGATGAGTTCCAGAATCTGCTGTTGGCGGGGTGTGAGTTTTGGCATTTCAATCATCGGTTTGACTCCTGCACAATGTGTGTCTTGAGGGATGCGCCTGTTTGGACATCCAGTAACTGTATTTTTAACCAGCTTTTTGAGTTTGGCAAGGTATGAATGCAAAAAAAACTAAAAAAATCGTTGTTTTAGCCACAGGCGGAACCATTGCTGGACTGGCGACTGATGCCACAAAGCCTCATAACTACAAGGCTGGGCTCGTGGATGTGTTGGATTTGCTGGGTGCTGTTGCCTTAGAGGGCTTAGAAATTCGCACCGAGCAAGTGGCCCAAACCGACAGCAAAGACATGTCGTTTGCGCTTTGGCAAAGCTTGCTGGGACGTGTGGCGTATTGCTTATCGCAAGATGATGTGCAAGGCGTGGTCATCACCCATGGCACGGATACGCTGGAAGAAACCGCTTATTTTTTACAGACTGTTTTGCAGCCCACCAAGCCCGTGGCCTTCACCTGCGCCATGCTGCCTGCCAACGCGCCTGACAGCGACGGTCCTGTCAATTTGAAAGAGGCTTTTGATTGGGTGCAAGCAGAAGATGCACATGGCGTGGCAGTGGTCTGCGCAGGCCAAGTTCATGCAGGCCTCGCCGTGCAAAAGAGCCATAGCCATCAGCGCAACCCATTTACTTCGCAAGCCAACGTGACGCACCCTGTCGGGCTGCATGTGCCCAGTGTTGCGCACGTGCTGGCTTGCACACATTTGCCGCGTGTGGAGGTGGTCCTCAATCACGTAGGCGCAGATGGCCGACTTGTGCGCGCCGCGATGGCCCATGACGCGCCCGACGGTTGGGTGGTAGCGGGAACCGGCAACGGTACTTTGCATCATGATTTGGAAGCCGCTTTGCTAGACGCGCAAAAGCAGGGCGCACAGGTGCTGCGCGCATCGCGCTGTGCATGGGGTGGCGTGCAATCGCGTGAGGCTGATGTGTTGCCGCATGCGGGCATGCTGTCAGCGGTGCAAGCGCGAGTGGCTTTATGGCTGCACCTCGTTAGCCTTGGGTCGCCTTGAGTATGGAGGCTGTGCTTTGTCGCATCTAAACGCGCGCGCAGAGCCCCAGCAAAAAAGCCGCTCCTAGGAGCGGCTTCTCATTGCAAGCGAATGCTTGAAGCGGTTTACGCCGAGAGGGCTTGGAACGCGCGGTCTTTGATTTCTTCCACAGAACCTGTGCCGCTGATGGCGCGGTACTTGGGGGCTGCAGCGGCATCGGCTTTGGCCCAACCTGAGTAGTAATCGACCAAGGGACGGGTTTGGGCGCTGTAAACGTCCAAACGTTTCTTGACGGTTTCTTCTTTGTCGTCGTCGCGTTGGATGAGCGCTTCGCCAGTCACGTCGTCTTTGCCTTCCACCTTGGGAGGGTTGAATTTGACGTGATAAGTGCGACCGCTGGCCACGTGGGCGCGGCGACCGCTCATGCGGTCGATGATGGCGTCAAATGGCACGTCAATCTCGAGCACGTAGTCGAGCTTCACGCCAGCCGCTTTCATGGCGTCAGCTTGAGGGATGGTGCGTGGGAAGCCATCAAATAAGAAGCCTTTGGCGCAATCGACTTGGGCGATGCGTTCTTTGACCAAGTTGATGATGAGGTCGTCGCTGACCAAACCGCCAGCATCCATCACCTTTTTGGCTTCGATACCCAAAGGTGTGCCCGCTTTCACTGCAGCGCGCAACATATCGCCGGTTGAGATTTGGGGAATGCCGTATTTTTGGCAAATGAAGGTGGCCTGGGTGCCTTTACCGGCACCGGGGGCACCCAACAAAATCAGTCTCATGCTTGGTCCTAATGTTGAATTAGTGGGATTAATTATTCGTTTGAGGATAGCACGCGCTACCCTTCGAAAGCCTTACGCGGCAGTGCTTAAAAGTGCTCTGACCCGCGCCAAATCTTCGGGTGTGTCTACGCCGGGGCCGGGTGAATGCAACGTGACATGCACGGCAATCCGGTGTCCGTGCCACATGGCACGCAGTTGCTCTAGCGATTCGGTGACTTCAATCGGCGCTTGGGCCATCTTTGGGAACTCGCGTAAAAACCCCACGCGGTAGCCGTACAAGCCCACATGGCGCAAAGGCGCAGGTGAAGGCAAAGCAGTGATGCCGGTTTGCAAGCCCCCGTCAGCAAATCCATCACGCCACCAAGCAATTGGGGCACGGCTGAAGTACAGCGCGGTGTTGCGGGCATCTAGCACCACTTTCACCACGTTGGGGTTGGCAAAGTCTTCCACGCTGTCAATTGCATGGGCCAGTGTGCTCATGCTGCAATCGCTGCGGGATTGCAGCAGCTGGGCTGCCGCGTCGATGCAAGCGGGGTCAATCAGGGGCTCGTCCCCCTGCACGTTCACCACCACGTCGGTGTCTTGCAACCCAAGCAAATCGCAGGCTTCAGCCAATCGGTCGCTGCCAGAAGGGTGATCGGTGCGAGTGAGCACGGCTTCTATGTTGTGCGCTTGACAAGCCACCACGATGCGGGCGTCATCTGCGGCCACGACCACGCGTGACGCACCTGAGCACTTGGCGCGTTGCGCCACCCGCACCACCATGGGCAAGCCGGCAATGTCAGCCAAAGGCTTGTCAGGCAAACGCGACGAGGCCATGCGCGCGGGTATCAGCACACAAAACGACATCAGGCTTCCAGTTCTGCGTCAGTCAGTGGGCGAGCTTCGTTTTCGAGCAAGACAGGAATGCCATCGCGAACGGGGTAGGCGAGGCGGGCGCTGCGCGAGATGAGCTCTTGCGTAGCGCGGTTGTATTCGAGGGGGCCTTTGGTCACGGGGCAGACCAGAAGTTCAAGCAGTTTGGTGTCCATAGGGTGATGATAACTTTGCGTGTTGCGCGGCAGCCAAATGCTGGTCTATAGCGTCCAGCAGTTCGTTGGGTAATGTCGTTTGAAGCGGTACGGCCCAAGCCTGAGGGTGTTGAGCCCAGAGCTTGACGGCGTCTTTCTCGGTGCACATCACATCGCCTTGTGAGGCATCGATGTGCAAATCCTGCAAGTCGGCGTGGTCGGGCAGGGCTTGCGTGCAGACCAGCGCCAAGCCTTGTGCCCGCAGCATGGCAAAAAACACCTCGGGTTTGGCAATGCCGGCAAAGGCTTGCACAGGCGTGTGGCGCCACGTGTTGAGCGTGCGTTGCGTGCCATCGGCCTGCACCGCAAAATCTGCCAAGCGGCGATGCACGGCAAACTCGTTTAGGCCAGTTTCGCCAGTGGTCTTCACGACCAAGCAAGGCACCGTGCTTTTCAAATTGGGGTTGTTCAACACTTTGCGAGGCCAAGCTTCACGCAGGGGGCCTGAGGGCAGTAAATGACCATTGCCTATGCCTCGTTCATCAAACACACACAGCTCAAGGTCACGCGCCAGTGGCCAATGTTGCAAGCCATCGTCGCAGACCAAAACTTGCACCTCTGGATGCGCAGCCAGCAACGCACGCCCAGCGTTGACGCGGCTAGATCCGACATACACCGGCACTTGGCAGTGGCGAGCGATCAGTAAAGGTTCATCACCCACGTCTAGTGCGGTGCTGTTGGGGGTCACGACTTGGATGTCTTGGGTGCTCGATGTGCGGCGGCCATAGCCGCGAGACAGCACGCCCACGTGCATGCCTTTGGCCAACAAATGTTGCACCAACGCCATCGTGATGGGTGTTTTTCCCACACCGCCCACCATCACATTGCCCACGACGATGACGGGCACGGGTAGCGTGTGTTGTTTCAAAAAACCAAGTTGGTACAGACGGCGGCGAATGCGGACCAGCAGGCCAAACCCCCAACTCACGGGCAGCAGGGCAAATGCCACGGCTTGGCCCCAACCACCTTGTCCGTTCCAAGCCTGCGTCAACGCATGGCGCAAGCTTGTCATAAGGTTCAATCGCCCTTGGCGTTGCTTGACTGGGCTGCGAACGTCAGTTGGTTCAAGCCATTGCGACGTGCGGCTTCCATCACCATCATCACCGATTGGTGGCTGGCTTGTGCATCGGCGCTGATGATGATCACGGGGTTGTCAATGCCCTGTGTGGCTTGCGCCAACGCTTGGCTCAAGCCCAGTACATCGTGGCCATTGATGGGGGTGTGGTTCACACTGAAATGGCCGTCGCTGCTCACGGCAACCACCACTTCATGTGGCCGTTCTTGCAGCGCAGCGGCGTCGGCGACAGGCAAGTTCAGCTGCATTTCTGTGAACTTGCTGTAAGTAGTGGAGAGCATCAAAAAAATCACCACCACCAACAAAATGTCGATGAATGGAATCAGGTTGATTTCTGGCTCTGGGCTCTTTACGCGGTGAAATTTCATGGCCATGGTGGTGCGACGCCTTTTATTTCAGACGCGCACGCATGACCAACAAATGACGCACAAAACGCTCAGCATCCAGCTCAAAACCCAACACATACGCATCGACACGGGCACGCAGGTAGCGCCAGAACATCAGCGCGGGGATCGCCACGATCAAGCCAAACGCGGTGTTGTACAGCGCCATCGAAATGCCTTGCGCCAATTGCACAGGGTTGCTGGTGCCAGGGGCTTGCGAGCCAAAAATGTCAATCATGCCAATGACCGTACCGAGCAAGCCCAGCAGCGGCGCTGCTGAGGCGATGGTGGCCAAAGCCACCAAATGCTTTTCTAGTTCGTGCGCAGCTTGGCGACCAGCGGATTCCATGCTCGAACGCAAGTCATCCGCGCTGATCAGTGGCTCGGCCTGCAAGGCTTGCCAGCCACTGACCAAGACGCGGCCCAAGGTCGAGTGGTCGTGTAACTGCGTAATCACTTCTTGTGAGGGAAGGTTGTCGTGTGAGGCTTTGAGGGCTTGTTCCAGCAAGCCTTCGGGCGCAACCAAGTGGGTGCGCAGGCTTAACATGCGTTCGATGATCAAGGCCAAAGCGACGATAGAACAGGCCAAGAGTGGCCAAATGGGCCAACCAGCCGCTTGTATGATGGTGAACAAAGCCGAAACCCCCGAGAATTTGTGTCGCTCAATTATGGCCCAGCCGCCCATCCACATGAACTGTGGATAACTTTGTTGATAAGCTTGATCTGCTGGCTTGTGAACCCGCATGAATCCGTCGATTTAACAGAGTGACTGAAAATTGAGCAATTAAAAACCCAATGAAATCAATGACTTACTACGTGTAATCGTAATTTCTTTGATTCCTGTATAAAGTTTGTCAATTATTTATTTTTGTGGATGAATTCAATATGTCGCCCTCTGAATCGCTCGGTTTGACGCCGCGTATCTGGGCAGTTGGGGCCCTGTGCCGCGCCGTTGCTGATGCTTTGGAGGCGCGTTTCAACCCCATCGCCGTGCGGGGCGAGATTTCGGGCTTCACACGTGCGGCCAGCGGTCATTGCTACTTCACGCTCAAGGATGCGGGCGGTCAATTGCGCTGCGCCATGTTCAAGCGCGCGGCCCAAATGCTTGACTTCAGGCCTGTAGATGGCGAACTGGTTGAAATTCGAGGTCGTTTGGGGGTTTACGAGCCCAGAGGCGAGCTGCAACTGGTGGTTGAACACATGCGCCGCGCTGGCCAGGGCGCTTGGTTTGAGCAGTTTTTGCAACTCAAAGCCAAGCTCGAAGCCGAAGGTCTGTTTGACGCTGACCGCAAGCGTCCGCTCAAAACCATGCCGCGTGGTATTGGCATGGTCACGTCATTGGGGGCCGCTGCCTTGCACGATGTGGCGACCGCGTTACAACGCCGTGTGCCACACATTCCTGTGGTGTTGGCGCCCTCTCTGGTGCAGGGGCCAGAGGCCGCACCTAGCTTGGTGCAAGCATTGCAACAGTTGGTGCTGCAGCCCAACATTGACGTCATCTTGCTCGTGCGCGGTGGCGGTTCGATGGAAGATCTGTGGGCCTTCAACGACGAAACCTTGGCGCGTGCCATCGTGTCCAGCCCTGTGCCCATCATCAGCGGCGTGGGGCACGAAACTGACTTCACCATTGCCGACTTTTGTGCCGACTTGCGTGCGCCCACGCCGACGGCCGCCGCTGAGATGTGCGCGTTGCCCCAAGCCGATTTGCTGTCGAATTTGCAACTCTGGGGCGGCGCCATGCAAACCCTCGCGCATCGCCACCTTGACACCCAAGATCAACGCCTAGACCGCGCCCAAGCTCGCTTGGGCCGTCCTTCTGAAGGCTTGAACGGCGAAAAATTGCAGCTCTTGCGTTTGCAACAACGCTTGCAATCTGGGCTGCACAACCACACCCAACGCTGCCAAAACGCACTGGCCGTGCTGGCCAGCGGCATGGCCCGTGGTGTCCAACAAACCCCAGCAAGCGCTCGCGAGCGCTTGCATCGCGCCGCTTTGCGTCTCGAACTGCTTGACCCTAAACTGGTGCTGCAACGCGGTTTTGCGTGGCTCAGCGATGTGGATGGCCAAGCCGTTACCTCAGTGACGCAAACCACAAACGGTCAAGTCTTGCAAGCCACCCTGGCCGATGGCGAGGTTGATTTGACCGTCTCTGCAAGCCGACGCATTTAGTTTTTACAATTCACGTTTTTACACAAGAGGACTTCATGGAACACACGCTCCCCGCACTGCCTTTCGCCATCGACGCATTGGCCCCTTACTATTCCCAAGAAACTTTGGAATACCACCACGGCAAGCACCACAACGCTTACGTTGTGAACCTGAACAATCTGCAAAAGGGCACTGAATTCGAAGCCATGTCGCTCGAAGAAATCATCAAAAAGTCCAGTGGCGGCATTTACAACAACTCAGCCCAAATCTGGAACCACACGTTCTTCTGGAACTGCATGAAGCCACAAGGCGGTGGCGAACCCACAGGCGCATTGGCCGCAGCCATCAATGCCAAATTCGGCAGCTACGCTGCGTTCAAAGAAGCCTTCGTCAAAAGCGCCGTGGGCAACTTTGGCTCTGGTTGGACATGGTTGGTTAAAAAGGCCGATGGCTCTGTGGACATCGTCAACATGGGCGCTGCTGGTACACCGTTGACCACCGCTGACAAAGCCTTGCTGACTGTGGACGTGTGGGAACACGCCTACTACATCGACTACCGCAACCTGCGTCCTAAGTTCGTTGAGACTTTCCTTGACCATTTGGTGAACTGGTCTTTCGCTGAAGCTAATTTCGCTTAATTTAGCGTTCTGAAACGGACGTGAGTCCGTTGAGACGAAAAAAGCCGCCTTGATAGGCGGCTTTTTTGTGACCGAACCGGCCCTTGTGATGTGTGAACTAGACCGTTTGCTGACAGTGTTTCGCTCGAAAAATTTAAGGCTTAAACGCCACGCCGCTCAAGCGGCTACCAGCTTTCAGCCCCTTCTTCGCAAACCAGCCTTGATGCATTTCCAGCACAAAGCGCACAGGTTTTTCTGAGCAATGCGCGTCGGTCGTTTGCGGCTTCATGTCGGCCAAGTTCACGATGGTGCCATCGTCGGCCACAAAGGCGGCGGTGAGTGGCAGCAGGGTGTTCTTCATCCAAAAGCACTGCGTGGCGGGCTGTTCAAACACAAACAACATGCCTTCATGTTGTGGCATTTCGCTGCGAAACATCAGGCCAATGCTGCGTTGGTCTGGCGTCTGCGCCACTTGCGTGTCGATTTGAAACATGCCCGCTTGCAGCTTGATACGGGGCAGGTTGGTTTGTGGCGTGTCTTGGGCTAGGGCAGAAAAAGCCAAGCTTGTGAAGATGAGGGTAATCAGTGCGCGTTTCATGTCTGTGACTGTATCGCAAGGCCAGACAGGCATTTCTAGGCTTGATACGCTTTGCGCTGGCTAGAATCAAAAAAGCTACTTCATACCATCACAGGAAACGCCGCTCATGTCTTACCAGCACATCCAAGTGCCCGCCGCAGGTCAAAAAATCACGGTCAATGCAGACACTTTGTTGAATGTGCCAGACCAGCCCATCATTCCCTTCATCATGGGCGATGGCGTGGGTCAAGACGTGACGCCTGTCATGCGCAAAGTGGTGGATGCTGCTGTGACTAAGGCTTATGGTGGTACGCGTCAAATCCATTGGATGGAGTTGTTCGCAGGCGAAAAGGCCACGCAGGTGTATGGCGCTGATGTGTGGCTGCCCGAAGAAACGGCGCAAGCCATGCGTGAGTTCACGGTGTCCATCAAAGGCCCGCTTAACACGCCTGTGGGCGGTGGTATTCGCTCGCTCAACGTGGCTTTGCGTCAAGCGCTGGATTTGTTTGTGTGCCTGCGTCCCGTGCAGTACTTTAAGGGCGTGCCTTCACCCTTGAAAGAGCCTGAAAAAACCAATATGGTCATCTTTCGTGAGAACTCGGAAGACATCTATGCCGGCATTGAATACGCCGCCGAAAGCGCCGAAGCCAAAAAACTCATCCATTTTTTGAAAACCGAAATGGGTGCCACCACCATTCGTTTCCCCGACACCTCGGCCATTGGTATCAAGCCTGTATCCATCGAGGGCACCGAACGCTTCATTCGCAAAGCGATTCAATACGCCATCGACCATGACAAGCCCAGCGTCACCATCGTGCACAAAGGCAACATCATGAAGTACACCGAAGGTGGCTTCCGAGATTGGGCCTTGGCCTTGGCGCAAAAAGAGTTTGGTGCGACCCTGATTGACGGCGGCCCTTGGTGCCGCTTGAAGAGCCCCAAAACAGGCAAGAGCATCATCATCAAAGACGTCATTGCCGACGCCTTTTTGCAGCAAATTCTCATGCGCCCAGCCGAGTATTCGGTGGTGGCCACGCTCAACCTCAATGGCGACTACATCTCTGACGCCGTAGCCGCGCAAGTGGGCGGGATTGGCATTGCGCCCGGTGCCAACATGTCTGACACCGTAGCCTGCTTTGAAGCCACGCACGGTACTGCGCCCAAGTACGCGGGCAAAAACTACGTGAACCCAGGCTCGATGATTTTGTCGGCCGAGATGATGTTGCGCCACATGGGCTGGACCGAAGCAGCGGACGTCATCCTTCAGTCCATGGAAGCCGCCATTGCCACCAAGCGCGTGACCTATGACTTTGCACGCTTGATGGATGGTGCCACGCAGGTGAGTTGCTCAGGCTTTGGTGACGTGATGATTGCGCAGATGTAATTCACGCATGCGCTTTCAGCCAATGCCCTGCAATTGCAGGGCATTTTTTCTTGGTGACCGATAGAATGAACCATGGCTACCAAAAAACCAATCCCAAAAGTCCAATTGCCCGACCGCGACGATGGCGGATCGGTCGTTCTAGAGCGGCTGACGCAGCGCACCAAGCCGCCACAGATGTTTCAAGTGCTGATGCTCAACGACGACTTCACGCCGATGGAGTTTGTAGTGATGGTGCTGCAAGAGTTCTTCAGCAAAGACCGCGAGAGCGCCACACAAATCATGTTGCAAATCCATTTGGATGGCAAAGCCGTGTGCGGGGTCTACAGCAAGGACATTGCCGCCACCAAAGTGGACCAAGTGCTTGACGCGGCCCGCAAGGCTGGCCATCCGCTTCAGTGCGTGGCCGAACCCATTGAATGAACCCATCGATTCATTGACCGTTGACGGATATCAACACATCTTGAATAAAGGGCGTTCGTTTCCATATACAGTTGAATCTCAGTTGCAAGCACGAAGGAAAACATATGATCGCCCAAGAACTTGAAGTCAGCTTGCACATGGCCTTTGTTGAGGCACGTCAGCAACGACACGAATTCATCACCGTTGAACACCTGTTGTTGGCATTGCTTGACAACCCAAGCGCCGCAGAGGTGCTGCGCGCGTGTTCAGCCAATATTGACGACTTGCGCAAGTCGCTCTCCAACTTCATCGCCGACAACACGCCGCAAGTGGCGGGTACGGATGAGGTGGACACACAACCCACATTGGGTTTTCAACGCGTGATTCAACGCGCCATCATGCATGTGCAGTCCACAGGCAATGGCAAAAAAGAAGTCACTGGCGCGAATGTGCTGGTTGCTATCTTTGGCGAGAAAGATTCGCACGCGGTGTACTACCTCCACCAACAAGGCGTGACCCGCTTGGACGTGGTGAATTTCATTGCTCACGGCATCAAAAAGAATGAGCCACCAGAAGCCGTCAAAGGCGCTGAGTCGCCTCAAGCGGATCAGGAAGAGGGCGGTAGTGCTGAAAAGAGTGAGAAAGCGTCCCCGCTGGAGCAATTCACTCAAAACCTGAACCAAATGGCCAAGGACGGCAAGATTGATCCCTTGATTGGCCGCGAGTACGAGGTGGAGCGCACCATTCAAATCTTGTGCCGTCGCCGCAAAAACAACCCTCTGTTGGTCGGTGAGGCTGGCGTGGGCAAGACCGCGATTGCCGAGGGCTTGGCATGGCGCATCACGCAAAAAGATGTGCCCGAAATCTTGGCTGAAGCTGTGGTGTATTCGCTCGACATGGGCGCTTTGTTGGCCGGCACCAAATACCGCGGCGATTTTGAGCAGCGCTTAAAAGGCGTGATCAAATCGTTGCAGGGCAAGCCACACGCGATTTTGTTCATCGACGAAATCCACACCTTGATTGGCGCGGGTGAAGCTTCGGGCGGCACTCTGGATGCATCGAACTTACTTA
>CANCCJ010000043.1 GCA_947374535.1 Comamonadaceae bacterium
CACCGCATCGGCAGGCAGCAGCTTACTGATGGTCGCCACGATGGCAGGCATATCAATATCGCCGGGCAAGGTCTGCGGCTGCAAATTGCAGAGGTAGTCGGCATTGGCTTGAGCGGTCCAGGACTCCCATGGCAGGCTCGTTGGCGCGGTAAGTACCTCTAACGAGCGGGCAGCCGCGTTCATCGTGGAGAGCATGGCGAGGTCAGCCTGATACACGCGGTTGAGCTCTTCCGCGCTGGCGTGGATATGCACGAGTTTTTGCTTGGGTTTGGGCGCTTGCAGCAAGGTGTAGCCGCCGGTGGTCATCTCGCCTAAGCGGGGGCCAATGGCAATGACCAAATCGCTTTCGCGAATCCGTTGCGCCAGTTTGGGGTTAATGCCAATGCCCACATCGCCCGCGTATTGCGGATGATGGTTGTCAAAGGTGTCTTGTGCGCGAAATGAATTGCCCACAGGCAACTTCCAGTTCTCCGCAAAACGTTGCAAGGCTTGTGCAGACTGTGGCGTCCAACCGCTGCCGCCCGCTATGACGAAGGGGCGCTGCGCCGCCAACAACATTTCACGCAACTGGCGCAACGCACCAGGATCAGCCCACGCCTGCACCGGCTCAACGCGCGGCAAAGGGCGTGACGTGACTTCGTGCACCAGCATGTCTTCTGGCAGCACCAACACCACAGGGCCGGGGCGACCATTCATCGCCGTCGCGAAGGCGCGGGCAATGTATTCAGGGATACGTGCAGGGTCATCAATACGCTCCACCCGCTTGGCCATACCGCGTGTGCTGGGACCGAAGAAGCTGTTGAAGTCGACTTCTTGAAACGCCTCGCGGTCGCGAAAATCGCTGCCGACATCTCCGACAAACAACACCATGGGCGTGCTGTCTTGAAAGGCCGTGTGCACGCCAATGGACGCATTGGTGGCACCAGGCCCCCGCGTGACAAAACATATGCCTGGACGACCCGTTAAACGCCCTTGCGCATCGGCCATGAAAGCCGCACCACCCTCTTGGCGGTTGGTGATGAACTGAATGCGATCGCGATAAGCATGAAAACCGTCAAGCACCGCCAGATAGCTCTCGCCGGGCACACCAAACGCATGGGTCACACCTTGCTCAATCAAACACTCGACCAACAAGTGGCCCGCGATTTGTGCCGTCATCTTCGCCCCCTTCTTTGCCCAATCAGGCGTGAACTGTTCTGCGCCCCACACCCAAAGCAACCACCACACTGAGCAGCAACACAAAGGCGGCCCCTAGCAGCGTCGCGCCATACCAACCGTGGTCCATGAACACACCGAAGATGAGCGGTGAAATGGCAAAACCCACATCAAGCCCGGAATACACCATGCCGTACACACGACCTGTTGCACCTTTGGGGGTGGCTTTCTTGATCATCATGTCGCGAGATGGCCCACCAATGCCAATGGCCAACCCTGTGGCGGCCAAAATGAACATCGTGAGGTTCGCACCAAACAATCCGCTGCCACAGAGCGCCATAAACAGGGCGGCCACCGTCATGCAACTGGCCACCACTTTGTCGCTGTGACGCGGCCAGCGCGAAGCCACAAAGCCCCCCACAAACATACCTGCGGCGGCACACAACATATAGGCCGTCAACGTGAAGGTGGCCGCTTCAAACGTCACCTGATGCAAGGCCTGAAGAATAGACACAGAGAAACTTTGCACCACCGCCAAAGTCATGGTCGAGAGCAAGAAGAAACTAAAGCACCACCACACGACTGGAATTTTCAAAAACGCTAAGGTACTGACAGTGGACGCACTTTGCTTGTGATCCACCACATCGGCATGCAAAAACTCTCGCTGCCACACCAACAAAACAAAGATGCCCAAGTACATCAAAGCAGCAGCCACATAGGCGGTACGCCAATCAAATGCCGCGCTCAAACCCACCATGAAAACAGGCGCCAGCGCCCAACCCAAGTTGCCTGTCAAACCGTGTGCGCTGAAGGCATAACCCAATCGCGGCGCAGACACTTTTTGGTTGAGGATGGTGAAGTCTGCGGGATGAAAAGAACAATTGCCCATACCGAGCAGAGCCGCCCCCATCATCAAACCCGCATAGCTGTCAGCCACGGAAACGGCAAAGCAACCAGAAGCCAGTACAAGAATCGAACCAAACAACACGGGGCGTGCACCAAAGCGATCCACCACAAAACCTGCCGAGGCTTGACCCATGCCTGACACCACAAAAAACACCGACATCAAAAAGCCAAGTTCAGAGAAACTCAAGCCAAAGGTGCTCATGAACACGGGGAACATGAGTGGTAACAACAGATGTGAAAAGTGCGAACTGGCGTGTGCAACACCGACCAAGCCAATGACAGCGGCGTCATCTCGCCAAGGGTTAGAAGCGGGGTTAAGAGTGGTCATAAAAAAGCGCAACAGAAAGGATGGAGCATCCTAACTGCTGCGCTTTGAGGGCGGCGTCTACTGAGGGACAAGCCCCCTCACCCACCGAGGGTCATGCCTCAACTTTGGTGAAAGCAAATTCGCCTGGCGCGCGCACGGGATCCACATTGACCGCGATCGTGTCTTTGGGCAAGAACTTGCCCTCCAACAACAACTTCGACAACGGGTTCTCAATGCGCTGCTGGATGGCGCGCTTCAACGGACGCGCACCGAACACGGGGTCAAAACCCACCTTGGCCAACTCAGCCAATGCCGCGGGCGACACGTTGAGGCCCAAATCCATCTTGGTCAAACGTGCAGCCAAGATCTTCAACTGAATACCTGCAATGCGAGCAATGTGCTCAGCATCCAAGGCGTGGAACACCACGGTCTCGTCAATGCGGTTCAAAAACTCAGGTCGGAAGTGCGACTTGAGTTCATCCCACACCGCGTCTTTGATGTCTTGCGGATCTTGGCCCACCATGCTTTGAATAATGGGCGAGCCGATGTTGGAGGTCATCACGATGACTGTGTTTTTGAAGTCCACAGTGCGACCTTGTCCATCGGTCAAGCGACCATCGTCCAAGACTTGCAACAAGATGTTGAACACATCTGGGTGGGCTTTCTCAACCTCATCAAGCAACAACACGCTGTAGGGCTTGCGACGCACGGCTTCGGTCAAGTAACCGCCTTCGTCGTAACCCACGTAGCCGGGGGGCGCACCCACCAAGCGGCTGACGGAGTGTTTCTCCATGAACTCGCTCATGTCGATGCGAATCATGTGATCTTCGCTGTCAAACAAGAAACCGGCCAAGGCCTTGCACAGCTCGGTCTTGCCCACGCCCGTCGGGCCGAGAAACAAGAACGAACCTGTGGGGCGGTTCGGATCGCCCAAGCCCGCACGCGATCGGCGAATGGCATTGGCCACGGCGGTGATGGCTTCTTCTTGGCCCACCACGCGGTCATGCAATTTGTCTTCCATTTGCAAGAGCTTGTCGCGCTCGCCCTGCATCAGCTTGGACACAGGAATACCCGTGGCACGCGCCACGACTTCGGCAATTTCTTCTGCACCCACTTGCGTGCGCAGCAAGCGGTTACCGCCTGCCGCGTTGGCCTTGCCGGTTTCGCGGGCGTTCGCCTCTTTCATGCGCTTCTCAAGCTCAGGCAATTTGCCATACTGCAACTCGGCCACTTTGTTGAAATCGCCCTTGCGGGTGAGCTCTTCAATTTGGTGACGCAGGCGATCAATTTCTTCTTTGATTTGTGCGCCACCGTGTGCGGATGACTTCTCGGCTTTCCAAATTTCATCCAGGTCGGCGTACTCTTTGCCGATCTTGCTGATCTCTTCTTCCAGTAACTCCATGCGCTTTTGCGAGGCTTCGTCTTTCTCTTTGCGCACGGCTTCACGCTCAATCTTGAGCTGAATCAGGCGACGGTCGAGCTTGTCCATCACCTCGGGCTTGGAGTCGATTTCAATTTTGATTTTGGCTGCTGCTTCGTCAATCAAATCAATGGCTTTGTCGGGCAAAAAGCGATCTGTGATGTAGCGGTGCGATAACTCGGCCGCAGCAACGATGGCGGGGTCGGTGATTTCCACGCCGTGGTGCACTTCATACTTCTCTTGCAAGCCACGCAAAATAGCGATGGTGGCTTCGACCGTGGGCTCACCGACGATGATTTTTTGGAAACGACGCTCTAGCGCTGCGTCTTTCTCAATGTACTTACGATATTCGTCCAGCGTGGTCGCACCCACGCAATGCAACTCGCCACGGGCCAACGCAGGTTTGAGCATGTTGCCCGCATCCATCGCGCCTTCGGCCTTGCCAGCCCCCACCATGGTGTGCAGCTCGTCGATGAACACAATGGTTTGACCTTCGTCTTGCGCCAACTCTTTGAGTACGCTTTTCAAGCGCTCTTCAAACTCACCCCGGTATTTCGCACCGGCCAACAAAGCAGCCATGTCGAGCGACAACACGCGTTTGCCTTTGAGCGAATCAGGCACCTCACCCGCCACGATGCGTTGGGCCAAGCCTTCGACGATGGCGGTCTTGCCCACGCCCGGCTCGCCAATGAGCACGGGGTTGTTTTTGCTGCGGCGTTGCAGCACTTGGATGGCGCGGCGAATTTCGTCGTCGCGGCCAATCACAGGATCGAGCTTGCCTTGGCGGGCGCGCTCAGTCAGGTCCATGCAGTATTTTTTCAAAGACTCGCGCTGGCCTTCGCTCTCCGCGTTGTCCACTTTTTGACCGCCGCGCACAGCGGTCACTGCGGCTTCCAAAGCTTTGCGGCTCAGACCATTCTGAGTGGCAAGTTTGCCCCAGCTGCCTTTGTTGTCGCACATGGCGAGCAAGAACAATTCACTGGCCACAAACTGGTCGCCACGCTTGATTGCTTCTTTCTCTGCTGCTTGCACCAAAGACACGGTGTCACGTCCCACCTGAACTTGCTCTTGGCCTTCGACCTTGGGCAAGCGGTTCATCGCGTCTTCCGCCGAAGACAGCAGACCTGACACATTGGCACCCGCGCGCTGCAACAGCGACTTGGGGCCATCGTCTTGGCGCAGCATAGCGACCAACACGTGCGAGGGTTCGATGTAGGCATGGTCGCCACCAAGTGCGAGCGATTGTGCGTCGCCCAAGGCTTCTTGAAATTTGGTGGTGAGTTTGTCGATGCGCATGAAAACTCCAAAACATTGATTGAATGAAGACTAGCTGAGGCTTTCAGCTGCTATTTCAAGGGGAACATGGCCCTACCGTGTTGACGTGGGTCAAGGTCAGGCACATTCAGCCATGCAAATGTCTGATCGGCACCAAGACCGAAACACCCGTTATTAGAGGACGGTGTTGTTTGCTTCAATGCCCCAGCGGGCCAAGGCTTGGTCGTCGCTCACGCGGGCATCGACCCAACGTGCACCTTCAGGTGTGACTTCTTTTTTCCAAAACGGCGCTTGGGTCTTGAGGTAGTCCATCAAAAACTCGCACGCTTTGAAACTTTCGCCGCGATGGGCAGAGGTAACGGCCACCCACACAATTTGGTCTTCGGGTTGCAACAAGCCCACACGATGAATCACGCGAGCGGCATAAATGTCAAAGCGTTTCTTGGCTTCGTCCATCATGGCCGCGATAGATTTTTCGGTCATGCCTGGGTAGTGCTCTAGCTCCATACTGGCCACCGCGCTACCGTCGTTGCGCTCGCGCACAGTGCCTAGGAACGAACACACCGCCCCCACACGCGCATCGCCAGCACGCAAGGTGGCCAGCTCATGGCTCACATCAAAGTCTTGAGTTTGGATGCTGACGGTGAAGGACATGGCTTGCCTCGCGTATGGATTGCTTGAAATTAACCGCCGGTGACAGGCGGAAAGAAGGCCACTTCACAGCCTTCGCTCAAGGCGGCGGACTCTTCGCACAAATCTTGGTTCAAAGCCATGCGCACCGCACGTCCATGGGCCAACGCTTGGGCATAAGCGCCACCACGTGCAATCAGTTCGTCGCGCAAGGCTTTGAGCGTGTCAGCTTGCGTGACCACGCTTTCGCTGCCCTGCCCGATGGCCTCGCGAATGGACGCAAAGTACTTTAAGTTGACGTGATGGGTCACGCTCATGCCAGCCACTCCGCAAACGAAATAAAGCGGACGGTATCGCCTTTGGCGATGGTTTGCCCAGCAGGGTTATCCACCACGCCATCACCCCACACAGCAGAGGTCAACACGCCAGAGCTTTGGTTAGGGAATAAATCAAGGCCGCCTTCGGAGTTGCGTTTGACACGCAAAAACTCGCGGCGCTTGTCGGCGCGGGGCCAATCGAAATGTGCGGTCAGTTCGGTACGTGCCATGTCGGTCTTTGTGACCCCCTGCAAAGCCAACACAAAGGGGCGCACCAACAATAAGAAGGTCACAAAGCTAGAGACAGGGTTGCCAGGCAACCCCATGAAGTGGCATGCATCGCCCTTGGACTCACGGTTCACCTTGCCATACGCAAAGGGCTTGCCGGGCTTGATGGCGAGCTGCCACAGGCTCAATTCACCCAAGCTTTCAACTGCCGGTTTGATATGGTCTTCTTCCCCCACCGAGACACCGCCACTGGTCAAAATCAAATCGTGGTGATGGGCTGCATCGCGCAATGCTGCGATGGTGGCCTCACGCTTGTCGGGAACGATGCCAAGGTCGGTCACCTCGCAGCCCAAGCGCTGCAACAAGGCGCGCAAGAAAAAGCGATTGGAGTTGTAAATTGCACCTGCTGGCATGGCCTCTGGGGCCACATCCCCAGGCATGACCAATTCATCCCCCGTTGAGAACAAAGCCACGCGCGGACGTGCGGACACTTGCAACTTCGCTAAGCCTATGCTGGCGGCCAAACCCAATTCCGCAGGCGTCAGGCGCGTGCCCTTGGTCAGCACCGTGGCGCCGCGCGTGACGTCTTCGCCCGAGCGACGAATCCACTGACCTGCTGGTACGGCTTTAAGCACCTTGACTTGCTCACGCTCTAGCGTTTCGCAGTCTTCTTGCATCACCACCGCATCTGCGCCGGGAGGAATGGGTGCGCCTGTGAAGATGCGTGCGGCTTCGCCTTCATTCAACGCTGTGCCATGTGCGCCTGCAGGAATGCGTTGCGTCACACGCAGCACGGCACCCGCTTGCGCACAGTCGACTGCGCGCACGGCGTAGCCATCCATCGAACTGTTGTCTTGTGGTGGCACTTGCAAGGCCGAAATCACATCTTGCGCGAGTACGCAGCCATCCGCCTCAAAGGTGGACATCGATTGCGTGGCGCTTAGCGTATGGGCTTGCGCCAGCAATTGCGGTAACGCGTCATCGAGTGAGAGCAAGGCAGGACGGGTCATAGCAAAGGTGGGTTGTATTCAAAACGGTCTTCGTTGGCGACCAGCCATTCGGTGATGGCGTAGGCGTCATTCAAGTCAAGCACGGGGCGCTGGGTGGCCTCTGGCAAGTGTTGTGGCGAATCTGTGGCGATGGCCACCACAAAGTCATCGTCGGGGTAGCGCACGGGTTGATCTGAGGCTTTGCGCCACACTTCAACTTTGAGCAAATCGCTTTTTTTGAAGCCTTCCACCAACACCCAATCCACACCCTCGTAGACTTCCGCCAAGAGGTGGTGGACTGAGAGTTGTGCAGGTTGCTCAAACTGGCGTTGCAACACCAAGCGCTGGTTAGAGGCCACCAGCACCTCAAATGCACCCGCTTCGCGATGACGCCAACTGTCTTTGCCAGGCTTGTCAACGTCAAAGTTGTGGTGTGCGTGTTTGACCACGGACACACGCAAACCACGCATGCGCATGCAACCGATCAGCTGCTCGACCAAGGTTGTTTTTCCTGAGCCGGAATAACCGGCAAAGGCGACGACCTTCATGCGTGATCGCAATGCTTGGTGATGTAGGCCTTAATTTGCGCCACATCGGCCTTCATCACATGCACGCGCTTTGGCAAGGCTTCAATGCCTTCAAACTTGGCAGGACGATCGGGCTCTTGACCCAAAGCTTCGACGATGGTGGCCGCAAACTTGATGGGCAAGGCGGTTTCCAACACGATCATGGGCACGCAAGGCTTGAGGTGCTCACGCGCCACTTTGACGCCGTCAGCGGTGTGGGTGTCGATCATCTGGCCGAAGCGCTTGTACACGTCTTGAATGGTGGCCAAACGGTTGGCGTGCGTGCTCTTGCCACTGGCAAAGCCGTAGCGAGATGCAGCTTCTGCAAAGTGTGGGTTGCCGCTCAAATCGAATTTGCCATTCTTAGAGATCTGCGCACCAAACAAGTCTTTGGTCATTGCCGCGTCGCGGCCGAGCAAATCGAACACAAAGCGCTCGAAGTTACTGGCCTTGGAAATGTCCATGGAAGGGCTTGACGTTTCGTGCGTGTCGGCACTGCCACGCACCCGATACACGCCGGTGCGGAAGAACTCGTCAAGCACATCGTTTTCGTTGGTGGCAGCCACCAAAGTGTCCACGGGCAAACCCATCATGCGGGCCACATGGCCGGCGCACACATTGCCGAAGTTGCCGCTGGGCACGGTGAAACTCACCTTTTGGCTGTTGGCGGTCGTGGTTTGGAAATAGCCAGCAAAGTAATACACCACCTGGGCTAACAAACGGGCCCAGTTGATGGAGTTGACCGTGCCAATTTTGTATTTAGTTTTGAAGTCCAAATCGCTGGACACGGCTTTGACCAAATCTTGGCAATCGTCAAACACGCCTTCGATGGCGATGTTGTGGATGTTCTCGTCCATCAAGCTGAACATTTGTGCTTGCTGGAACGGGCTCATGCGGCCCTGTGGGCTGGTCATGAAGACGCGCACGCCCTTTTTGCCACGCATGGCGTATTCAGCCGCGCTGCCCGTGTCGCCACTGGTCGCACCAAAAATATTCAGTTCTTCGCCACGACGCGCCAACTCGTATTCAAACAAGTTGCCCAACAGTTGCATGGCCATGTCTTTGAACGCGAGCGTGGGGCCGTTGGACAACGCCTCTACCCACAAACCGTCTTCCAAGGGACGCACGGGCACGATGGCCGCGGTGCCATAGACCGCTTGCGTGTAGGTCTTGGTGCACAAGGCTTTCAAGTCGGCCGCAGGAATATCGTCGATGTAAAGCGAGAGCAATTCAAACGCCAAAGCCGCGTAGCCCTGCGTGTTGAATGTGGTGCGCAAACGCGTGAGCGCGGCATCGTCTACCTGTGGGTAGTGCTCTGGCAAATACAAACCACCATCGGGGGCCAAGCCTTCGAGGAGGATTTCACAAAAACGCTTGCGCTCGGGGTGGCCGCGCGTGGACAAATACAGCATCAGTTCAACTCTTCTTTGCGGATGCGGGTGATCGGAGCCAACACCGTGCTGAGTTGTTGCATCTCAGCGAGGGCTTGGTTCATCTTGGCTTCCACACAATCGTGGGTCAAGATGATGAGGTCGGTGTGGCTCTCGCCCTCACCGGCTTCGCGTTGCAACACAGCATCAATGCTGATGTCGGCATTGGCCAAAATGCCAGTGACCTTGGCGAGCACGCCCGCTTGGTCAGCCACGCGTAAACGCAAGTAATAACTTGTGACCACTTGGTCCATTGGCAAAACAGGCAAGTCGCTCATCGCATCGGGCTGGAAAGCCAAATGCGGCACGCGGTTGAGTGGGTCTGCGGTGTGCAAACGGGTGATGTCCACCAAGTCGGCGATCACCGCGCTGGCAGTGGGCTCGCTACCCGCACCTTTGCCGTAATACAGCGTGGTACCGACGGCATCGGCGTGCACCATCACGGCGTTCATCGCACCTTCCACGTTGGCAATCAAGCGCTTGCTAGGCACCAAGCAGGGGTGCACGCGCAACTCAATGCCTGCGGGTGTGCGCTTGGAAATACCCAAGAGCTTGATGCGGTAGCCCAGTTGTTCGGCGTACTTGATGTCTTGTGATTCGAGCTTGGTGATGCCTTCGACATACGCTTTGTCAAACTGCACAGGCACGCCAAAGGCGATGGCCGACATGAGGGTGGCTTTGTGCGCGGCGTCCACGCCTTCGATGTCGAAGGTGGGGTCGGCTTCGGCGTAACCCAACGCCTGCGCTTGCTTGAGCACATCGTCAAAGGTGAGCCCTTTGTCGCGCATCTCAGACAAGATGAAGTTGGTCGTGCCATTGATGATGCCAGCCAGCCATTGAATGCGGTTGGCAGTGAGGCCTTCGCGCAAAGCCTTGATGATAGGAATGCCGCCAGCCACAGCCGCTTCAAACGCGACCATCACGCCTTTTTTATGTGCAGCGGCGAAAATTTCTGTGCCATGCACAGCCAGCAAAGCTTTGTTGGCCGTGACCACATGCTTACCGGCCTCAATCGCTTCAAGCACGAGTTGCTTGGCGATGCCATAGCCACCAATCAACTCCACCACGATGTCGATCTCGGGGTTAGCGATGACTTTGCGTGCGTCGTCCACCACTTGCACGTTGACGCCTACGATGCTTTTAGCCCTTGCCACATCGAGGTCAGCCACCATGGTGACTTCAATGCCGCGACCCGCGCGACGTTGGATTTCTTCTTGGTTACGTTTGAGCACTTCGAAAGTGCCGCTGCCTACGGTGCCAATGCCCAAGAGGCCTACTTGAATCGGTTTCATGCTTTTCTGCTTCGGTAGTTTTCAAGAAATTTTGCGATGCGTGAGATGGCCTCACGCAAGTCGTCTTCGTGGGGTAAGAACACGATACGGAAATGGTCCGTGCTCTTCCAGTTAAAGCCAGTGCCTTGCACCAACATGACCTTGGTTTCTTGGAGTAGTTCCAAGAAAAACTGTTGGTCATCTTTGATGGGGTACACCTTGGGATCCAAACGCGGGAACATGTAAAGCGCGGCTTGCGGCTTGACACACGTCACGCCAGGAATAGCAGTGATGAGTTCATAAGCCAAGTCACGCTGCTTGCGCAAACGACCGCCCTCGCCCACCAAATCGTTGATGCTTTGGTAGCCGCCCAAGGCCGTTTGAATTGCCCATTGGCCAGGCACGTTGGCGCACAAACGCATGTTCGATAGCATGTTCAAGCCCTCGATGTAATCGGCCGCAGGTTTTTTGTCACCCGACACCACCAACCACCCAGCGCGGTAGCCGCAAGAGCGGTAGCTCTTGGACAGCGAGTTGAAAGTAAGCGTCAACACGTCTTCACTCAAACTGGCAATGGGGGTGTGTTTGACGCCGTCGTACAAGACCTTGTCATAGACCTCGTCAGCAAAAATGATCAAACCATGCTTGCGTGCGAGCTCGACAATTTGCATCAGCAACTCGTCCGAGTACAAAGCGCCAGTTGGGTTATTGGGGTTGATGACCACAATGCCCTTGGTATTCTTGGTGATCTTCGCGCGAATGTCTTCGATATCGGGCATCCACCCATTCGCTTCGTCACACAAATAATGCACAGGGGTGCCGCCCGACAGGCTGACCGCAGCCGTCCACAGGGGATAGTCAGGCGCGGGCAACAGCAACTCATCGCCGTTGTTGAGCAATCCATTGGTCGCCATGACGATGAGTTCACTCGCGCCATTGCCGAGGTAAATGTCGTCGAGAGTGACGCCTTTGATGCCTTGCTTTTGCGTCTCGTGCATCACCGCTTTGCGGGCGCCAAAAATGCCTTTGCTGTCCGAGTAACCCGCCGAATTAGGCAGGTTGCGGATCATGTCTTGCTGAATTTCTTCAGGCGCATCAAAGCCAAACACGGCCAAGTTGCCGATGTTGAGCTTGATGATTTTGTGGCCTTCTTCCTCCATTTGACGCGCTCGGTCCATGATGGGACCGCGGATGTCATAACAGACGTTGGACAGCTTGCTGGATTTTTGGATCTTCTTCAAAGTCCCTCCGAGGGCTCTTTTACGGGGTGAAACCTATAATTTGACCACAGTTCTCAAGGCATTTATGAAATTACAACCCGATCGCATCGAGACCCAGTCCGTCACTGCCTATGGCCCAGGATGGGTGGCCATCCAAGGCGAAAAAACTCAACACAGCGTGGTGATCACCTCCGAGGGCTTTCGCCTCGACTGGAATTGCAAAAGTTTTGACGACTTAGGTCCAGAACACTTTGCACAGCTCGCCGAGCTAGATGTGGAATTGGTCATCTTTGGCAGCGGAGAGCGGCTGCGCTTTCCAAAACCTGAATGGCAAATTGGACTGATACAAAGACGCATTGGCCTAGAAAGCATGGACACGCAAGCGGCTTGCCGCACCTACAACATCTTGGCAGGTGAAGGCCGCAAAGTGGCTGCAGCACTCCTCATCGATACATCGGCAAGTAATAATTAAGAACACGCTTCTGATGACATCAGGCTGATGATGTCCTTACTCGTCGCAAGAGGGTTTCTAAGTTAAAATAACGGGTTGCTGGAAGGAGGCTGTCTAGACAGTCGCCTCCTTCATCCGGCCGTCTGAACTGTCACATCTGATTGAGCGCTATGGCAATTGTTGTCAACAAACCCCTCCCCGAATTTGAAGCCAATGCAACAGGCGGCATTAGGGTTACTAACAACTCGCACAACGGCCAAATCATGGTCTTGTATTTCTATCCCAAGGACAACACGCCTGGCTGCACCACCGAAGCCATGCAATTCCGCGACAAATACAAAGACTTCGCCAAAGCCGGCGCTGCAGTGTTTGGTGTATCACGCGACAACATGAAATCACACGACGAGTTCAAAAGCAAACTCGAATTGCCTTTTGAGTTAATCGCGGACACAGAAGAAAAAATGTGCCATATGTTTGGTGTCGTGAAAAACAAAATCATGTATGGCAAAAAAGTCAAAGGCATTGAACGCAGCACGTTCTTGATTGGCGCCGATGGCTTGCTGAAAGAAGAATGGCGCGGTCTCAAAGTGCCAGGCCATGTGGATGAAGTTCTCAAAGCTGTCAAAGCATTGAAAAAAGCAGCGGCCGCAACGGCTTAAGACTTTTTCCAAAAGTGTCACGGCGCTCGGTTATAGTGGCTCCATGACATTGACAGAAGCGAACGCGTTTCAAACGATAAGCCGCCTTGGCCTCCAGGCGGCTTTTTCGCTTTTTGAGTCTGCATTTTGTGTTTCAACTCTTTAAGTTCCATCTATGCCACTCCCTCCCGCCCCATCCAAACGTGCCGCCTTGTTGAACACCGAGGGCTTAGATAGCATCACTGCCAAACCTCGCAGCGCGCGCAAATCTGCACCGCGACAAGAAGAACGCGCTGTTGACGTGGAAGCACACGGCAAAAGGCAAGAAGCACCCGCAGCCGTGACACGCGAGAGGTCCGAAGCCATCCCCGCCTACAAAGGCGAACGCAAAGCGGCATCGCCAGTGCGCGCTCTGGCTGGAAAGAAAAAACACACAGGCCCCACCAAGCTGTTTGTGCTCGACACCAATGTGTTAATGCACGACCCCATGTGTTTGTTCCGCTTTGAAGAACATGATGTGTTCTTGCCCATGATCGTGCTCGAAGAGTTGGATGGGCACAAAAAGGGCATGACCGAAGTGGCGCGCAACGCCCGCCAAACCAGCCGCTCACTCGATGCGTTGGTGGCCTCACACAATGCAGACATCATCACAGGCATCAAGCTCGATGGAACTGGCCACAAAGCAGTCGGCGGGCGTTTGTTTTTCCAAACCGAGCCACTGGACTTCACCTTACCGTCCAGCTTGCCACAAGGTAAAGCGGACAACCAAATCTTGGGGGTGGTTGAAGCGCTGCGCGTCAAGTACGCACCGCGCGAAGTGGTCTTGGTTTCAAAAGACATCAACATGCGCGTCAAAGCGCGTGCTTTAGGTCTCGCGGCTGAGGACTATCAAAACGACAAGACCCTCGAAGATGGCGACCTGCTTTATTCAGGCGCCCTCGCCTTGCCCGAAGATTTCTGGGTCAAGCATGGCAATTCCGTGGAAAGCTGGCAAAGCGGCAGCCATACCTTCTACCGCCTCAGCGGCCCCTTGGTGCCTGAATTGCACATCAACCAGTTTGTGTATTACGAATCCGCAGGCGAGCCCAGCTTGTACGCACGCGTGACCGAAATTCGCGGCAAAACCGTGGTGCTGAGGACGCTCAAAGATTTCACACATCTCAAAAATTCAGTATGGGGCGTGACCACGCGCAACCGCGAGCAAAACTTCGCCATGAACTTGCTCACCGACCCAGAGATTGACTTCGTCACCCTCACCGGCACAGCGGGCACAGGCAAGACTTTGATGGCCCTAGCCGCAGGCCTGACGCAAGTGTTGGATGACCGCCGTTATACCGAGATCATCATGACCCGTGCCACCGTGAGCGTGGGCGATGACATCGGCTTCTTACCCGGCACTGAAGAAGAAAAAATGGGACCGTGGATGGGCGCTTTGGACGACAACCTCGAAGTGTTGGTCAAGACAGAAAACAACGCTGGCGAATGGGGCCGTGCGGCAACGAATGATTTGATTCGCAGCCGCATCAAGATCAAGAGCTTGAACTTCATGCGCGGGCGCACGTTCTTGAACAAGTACCTCATCATTGATGAAGCACAGAACTTGACACCCAAGCAAATGAAAACGCTCATCACCCGCGCAGGCCCCGGCACCAAGATTATCTGCATGGGCAACTTGGCCCAGATTGATACGCCCTACCTCACCGAGGGCTCATCGGGCTTGACGTATGCGGTAGACCGCTTCAAGGGCTGGCCACATGGTGGTCACATCACCTTGGCACGCGGCGAGCGCTCGCGACTAGCAGACTTTGCCAGCGAAGTACTCTAGCGCCTTTAAGCCTTAGTAATCGCCACCACTGCTGTAACCACTGGCCAAGCTTTCGAACTTGGTGAGTGGCTTCAAGAAGGCTAGCTTGACGGTCCCTGTGGGGCCGTTACGCTGCTTGCCAATGATGACCTCGGCCACGCCTGGTTCTTTGGACTCTTTGTTGTAGTAGTCATCGCGATAGATGAACATGATCACGTCCGCGTCTTGCTCAATCGCGCCTGATTCTCGCAAGTCACTCATCATGGGACGTTTGTCAGTGCGTTGTTCAACGCTTCGGTTGAGCTGAGACAAAGCGATCACAGGGCATTGCAGCTCTTTGGCCAACATCTTCAAGCCCCGCGAGATTTCGCCAATCTCAGTGGCACGGTTGTCGCCACCACTGCTGCTAGAGCCGCTCATGAGCTGCAAGTAATCGACCACGATGAGTCCTAGCTTGCCGCATTGGCGCGACAAACGACGCGCATTGGCACGCAACTCACTCGGCGTGAGGCCTGGTGTTTCATCGATGTGCAACGACACATTGCGCAGCTTCTCTATGGCCTCCGTCAAGCGCGGCCACTCGTCATCGCTCAACTTGCCTGTGCGCAAATGCCCTTGGTCCACGCGACCAATCGAACCCACGATACGAACGGCCAACTGTGAAGCGCCCATTTCCATTGAGAACACAGCCACAGGCAAGCCTTCGTTCAATGCGACGTGCTCGGCGATGTTGATGGCCAACGCCGTTTTCCCCATGGAAGGGCGCGCGGCCAACACAATCAAATCGCCTGGTTGCAAACCAGACGTCATGCGGTCAAAGTCGATGAACCCTGTAGGGACCCCTGTGATGTCGTTTTGGTTATCGGCCATCTCTTGGACGCGATCGAGCAAATCCACCACCAACTGCGGCATGGCTTGAAAACCTTGCTTCATGCGCGAGCCCTCTTCACCGATGTTGAAGATCTTTTGCTCAGCTTCGTCCAAGATTTGGGCCACCGCTCGGCCCTGCGTGTTGAAGGCGTTGGTGGCAATTTCATCGCTGGCTGTCACCAACTTACGCAAGATTGAGCGTTCGCGCACGATCTCGGCGTAACGGCGAATGTTGCTCGCGCTCGGCACATATTGCGCCAAGGCATTGAGATAGCCCAAGCCGCCGATTTCTTCAGCCTTGCCCAAAGTTTGCAAGTGTTCGTATACCGTGATCACATCGGCGGGACGGCTGGTGTTCACCAAGGCGCCAATGGCGGCATAAACCTGCTTGTGTTCGTAACGGTAAAAGTCTCCGTCAACCAACAAATCCCCGACGCGATCCCACGCACCGTTGTCTAACAGCAAGCCCCCCAACACGCTGGACTCGGCCTCAATGGAGTGCGGAGGAATGCGCAGTTGTGCGATTTGTTGGTCGTGAGAGAAGCTTTCGTCGAAGCTGGGCGATGCGGCTGACATAGATATCCTGTAAAACGCACATCCTAAGCCCAGAGACGTCAAACGCTTGGGATAACTCTGTGGATAAGAAGTGGGTTAGCTGGGGAAAAGCAAAGAACCAATAAAAAAGCCGCTCCGAAGAGCGGCTTTCGCAGGGCAAAGAAACTTAAGCAGTTTCGCCGTACACAGAAACAGTGATGTCAACGATCACGTCGGTGTGCAAAGCCACGCCCACGGTGTTGTCGCCAACAACCTTGATCGGGCCGTGAGGCATACGGATTTGTGCTTTAGCAACAGCAAAGCCTTCTTTGGTCAACGCTTCAGCGATGTCGTGGTTTGTCACGGAACCGAACAAGCGGCCGTCAACACCAGCTTTTTGGCTGACTTTGATGGTTTTACCAGCGAGCTTTTCGCCTTGAGCTTGCGCAGCAGCCAATTTCTCGGCAGCAGCTTTTTCGAGTTCGGCGCGGCGCACTTCGAATTCTTTGATCGCTGTTTCAGTGGCGCGACGTGCGCGGCCTGATGGGATCAAAAAGTTGCGGGCGTAACCATCTTTGACTCGGACGATTTCGCCGAGGTTGCCGAGGTTCACGACCTTGTCGAGCAGAATAATTTGCATGGTCGGTCTCCTTAGATCTTGTGCTGGTCGCTGTATGGCACCAAGGCCAAGAAGCGTGCGCGCTTGATGGCAGTGTTCAGCTGACGTTGATAAATAGCGCGTGTGCCAGTCAGGCGTGCGGGAATGATCTTGCCGTTTTCGGCAATGAAGTCACGCAATGTGTCGACGTCTTTGTAGTCGATTTCTTCAACGCCAGTGACGGTGAAGCGGCAGAAGCGCTTGCGCTTGAAAAGCAATGATTGCGTGTTGCGCTTTGGGCGCTTGTCTTTGTTGAATTTCTTGAATGTGGCCATGATTTGGGCCTCCTATGAAATTTGCTGAAAATCTTGAATGTGAAAAACGACGTTTTTGCTTTGACGCGGAGAGGCTAGAAAGCCATTGAACTGCCACAGGCTACCGAGGGGGAGTTGAGCTAAACGCTCAGCCAAAGAACCCAAGGCGACTGCTTTGACACTTGTTTTGACTTGTCGCTTTTGTCCTGCTTCTTGAACTTCCGACTCGTGTTCGAGTCTCAGATCAATCGCTGGCAAACCGGCTGGGGTGTATCGCTTGGCCGAAGCCTCAACAACACAAGCGCTCAAAACAACGTGGTTCAAACCTTGTCAAATAGCAGCGATTAGGCCGCGAACTCAGCTTGCTGGTTCTTGCGAGCTTCTTCGCGCTCAACTGTCTTCATCATGACGGAAGGCGTTGTTTCAGCCTTCTTACGCAAGACGGTCAGGTGACGCAACACAGCATCGTTGAACTTGAACGCGTGTTCGAGTTCAGACATCACAGCTTGGCTAGCTTCGATGTTCAAGCAAATGTAATGAGCTTTAGCAAGCTTGTTGATCATGTAAGCCAACTGGCGGCGACCCCAGTCTTCTGTACGATGAATAGCACCACCACCAGCGGTGATCATGCCTTTGTAACGCTCCAGCATCGCTGGAACTTGCTCGCTTTGATCCGGGTGGATCAACAAAATGATTTCGTAATGACGCATGGACACTCCTTGTGGATATGAAGCTGCTCGCGGCGTCTGACGCGAAAGCAGCAAGGGAAAAGCCCACCATTATAGTCAATTTCTGACTGATGAAAACTTGCTTCCTACAAACCCAAAGAACAAGCCCGCAGGCACGCCAAATACGCCGGCGCAGACGGGGTCCAATCCCAGCCACAAAGTCTCAGAAGCCTGTAAGTGCAAGCGCATCTGAACCCAAGGATGGTTGGCCGCGATGTAATACAAACTCAGCGCCAGACCCGACAGCATCGCCAACAAGGCGCCTACCCGATTCATACCGCGCCAGTAAATACCCAACAAAAGCACAGGAAAAAACGTTGCAGCGGCTAGCGAGAACGCACAGGTCACCCAAAACAAAATACTCACAGGTCGGTTGGTGGCAAACCACGCCGCCAACAAGGCCACCACCATCAGCAAAATTTTGTTCAGCATGACACGGCGCAACGGGGGCGCGTCAGGCGCTGCCGTTTGGAAATACAAGTCTTGTGCCAAGGCATTGGAGATGGTCAAAAGCAAGCCATCTGCAGTTGACAATGCCGCTGCAAGCGCACCGGCTGCCAAAAGCCCCGTGAACACAGACGGGATATGCGTCATCTCGGGTACGCCCAGCACCAAGTAATCGTTGAACAACCGAATATCCGCAAACTGCACGATGCCATCGTGGTTGTAATCCTGAATGCTCAACAATGCCAGCTTTCGCAATTTCAAACGATCAGCCCAATCTGGCAGCTGATCCAAGTGCGACCCCACCAACTCCGTCAACACATACGACTTGAGCAGCACCGCCAAGGACGATGCACAAAGGTACACCAGCACAATGATTCCTAAGGCCCAAGCCACCGAACGTTCCGCATCTGCAGGGTTGGCGGTGGTGTAGGAGCGAACCAAAATGTGCGGCAAAGCAGCCGTGCCGAGCATCAAGCAAAACACCAGCGCCAAACTGTTGGACAAGCCTTGGTTCCATCCACTTAAGTGTGGAACTTGAAAACCCACGGGTCGATCAATGGCTTGAGCCAGCACTTCTCGCTCGGCCTGCCATACGCTGACCAAGCGATCCACCGAGGTCTCATGCCAAGCAGGATTGGCTTCTAACTTTTGAATATCACGCAGTGAAGCATTTTCGGCCTTGGCACGCGCTACCTGTCGCACCACCATTTGGCGTTCAACCTCCCGGGCGTACAACGGATCGGCGATCTTGGCGTCTAAGCTACTCATGCGTAAGCGGATGACTTCGCGCGTGGATTGCTCAGCGGGATCAGCTTCTATTTGTTTGGCTCGCGCTTGTATTTCCGGCAGCGATTGCGCAGCAGCCATCGTCACAAATGGGTGACCTTGCGTTTTTAAAGAAACCGCCATCGCTAAGACGACCATGGACACCACAATCACCACGCACTGCACACCTTGCGTCCACGTCACGGCACGCATGCCCCCCAAGAAAGAGCACAACAAGATACCCCCCAAGGCCAAGAACACGCCCAACTCAAACGTCAAGCCTGAGAGCATGGAGGCCACCAAACCAACACCGTAAATTTGAGCCACCAAATAAACGCTGGAGCACAAAATCGCACCCCATGCAGCCAGCCAACGCACAGCGACGCTGTCAAAACGCCGACCCAGAAAATCAGGAATGGTGATGGACTTAGAAATATTGAGCTTGGCGGCGAATAAGAAACCGAGCAAGCAAAAACCACCTGTCCAACCCAGCAAATAAGCCAAGCCACCTGGGTGCTGACCGTCACCGACAAAGCCATCCGACAGCAGCAAACCGGTCAGACCAATGAATGACGCCGCAGACAGCCAATCAGCCGCTGTGGCCATGCCGTTCAACGGCGCGCTGATGCTGCGCCCTGCCACAAAATATTCTTCAGGAACGGTGGTGCGACAAACCATCCCAATCAAGGCGTACCCAATGATGGAAAGAACCAAAAAGAAACCGTTGACGACGCCTTTGGGAACGCCAGCAAAGTCTGCCAACAAAAGTAAAAAAGTCAGCAGCAAAAGCCCAGCAAAGCCAACCAACAACAGCCGCCACGGCCAAGACTTAAGACGCAGCATCATCTGGATTCGTGCTTTGCATGCCCCAACAAACCAGCAAAAAATAAAGCGCAGG
>CANCCJ010000044.1 GCA_947374535.1 Comamonadaceae bacterium
CAGCCCTCGGCGACACGCGATTACCCTTCAGCTAGGCGCCGACGCCCGCTCCGCCCACCTGCCCATTGATCGAAGCTTTGATGCAATGAGCTGGTCTGGGTAATCGACGTCCGCTTCCGGACGCACCACCCAACGGCTGCTTGTGGCCGGTAGCAGACGGTCAGCTGTTTTATGCGGACGACTGCTTTCGCTGCAAACCAGTCGCTTGTCTACATTCAGTAAACACTAGCAAAAATAAAATGCTAATCGTACTGACACCAAATTAGATATTGACAGAAAAAATAAACGTGACGTCTAAACCGATTCGAAATCACACAGAGAGTACAAGCCCAATCGACGATTTCGAACAACAAGCGTTTCGTAAGCATGCATGGGTCCCTCATACAACGGATCGCCCTTGTTAGCAGTCTTGACCTTAAACACATCAATCAGCTTGTCACTAGATAAATGCGCCTTGCTCATGATCGTTTCAGCTGACTGCGGCTGCCCCTGATATCGCCAAAGCACCGCAAAGATTGCCGCCTGAGCAGCAGTCAAACGAACAGGATTACTTGACCACTCGGGCACATGAACCCACTCAAAGGTCTCAGAGAACGGCCCATGTACTGCCGCTGATTTAGGCTCAACAGCAAGATCGAATTCGTCACGCCCCTCACCCACGAGCCGCAGGCCATTGCCGTGAATCGCAAAGCGCTCTTCAAGGTGCCACCATGTTGCGGTTCCAGAGAGTGGATCCGATGAGGTTCGACCTAGCGGTCGTGGCGTGATCACCCAACTGTCAGGACGAGGTGTCTTCCCATGAAACAGATACAACGCATTGGCCGCAACGAGCTCAATTCGTTGAGCCAATAAAACTGCACGCTTCTTGTAGACGCCTATCTGCCACACTCCCTCGTGAATTTTCTCGACTGCAATGTGCGCGGGGATGTTCAATGCCGCTCGAAGTTTTCTGATCATCCACTCGGTATCGAGCGCCCAATTTCGTTGCTCAGAAAGGTCCACCTTGTATGGGCCGCATTCTGGACACTGCACATGCATCTCGCCATCGACTCGAAAGACAGGACCTCGATGCAAACCACAAAACGAGCAACTTGCGTAACGTGAATCAAATGGACCAGGCACCACCGCCTTGAGCTCACTCAAAATTTTCAGACCATTGACTTGCGTTTTAGGAATAGAACGCTCGTAGGAATAACCACCTCGGGTATGTACCTGTGCTCGACGCGCCTGCTATCTATGCTGTGTCTCTCTCAAAGGCTGAGCTGCGCTAGAACGACAGCCCGCCATCTGACAAAACGGGGACAGCAGACTTAAGAAAAAGGATCAGGAATTTAGCGAGCCGCAGATCGCTTCCGCCGTATTGCAGATGTCCGAATCCGTCTCCCGAAAGCAGCCATTGGCCAACGACTGATCTTGGCCGGTAGCAGTCGACTGGTAGACCTGCGTCGACGGCAGCAATCGGCTGCAGTACAGGCATCAAAAGAACAGTTGAAATAGGCTGAAAAGAGCCCTTCTGCCATGGAAGATCAGCAACAGCTAAGTAATTGAACTTATTAGGTTTAAGTCTCAAATTAAATTTAATTTTGCAATTTCTTTATGCGTTGAATTAAATCAGACGCCTTAGCTTCTGGTTGTTCATCACTCGTAATTGCGCGAACCATGGCAATCGAGCCGACCCCACTTTGCATGACAACGTCAATTCCTGATTCATCAATACCGCCAATGGCAACGAGTGGGCTGTGTTGCATCAGCTTTGCATACGCGTATAGACGTGCGGTGCCTTGCGGTGCCGTCTGCATGCGTTTGAGGGTGGTCGGAAATACGGCGCCTAAAGCCAAGTAACTTGGACTAACCGCATCGGCGCGGAGCATTTCGGCATAGCCGTGAGTGCTGAGGCCAAGCCGCAAGCCTGCGTCGCGAATGTTGTCGATGGGTGTCTCGTCCATGTCTTCTTGGCCGAGGTGGACACCATAAGCGCCTTCGTCGATGGCGATTTGCCAGTGGTCGTTGATGAACAGCAGCGCGTTTGTGCCGTGAACGGCTTGAACGGCTGCACGCACTTCTTGGCGAATGGCTTGTGTGTCGTCTGATTTGAAACGCAATTGCACTGTGGGCACGCCCGCATGTGCCATCCGGCCCACCCACTTGGCGTCAGGCAGTACGGCGTACAAACCTAATGCGTGAGGGCATTTCAAAAATGCATGAGTGCGAGGTGACGGTGGAATGCCAAAGTCTTGGGGCTGGCAAGGCCAATCGTTTATCAAAAAATGGCCGGTTCGTTGGGTTTGTGCATGCCACGCTTGGCTCACACATTGCGCGTCATGTTCTAAAAACCCAAGCATCCGACAACCCTGCAGCACGCCCGCGGTGTCGGTGTTGAGTGAGGCATCGCTGGCGTGTACGGCTTGTTCATAAGCTGCGGCCTCACCAGCCAGCATGGCCGCATGCAGATGGGCCACCTCGTGGGCGATTTCTTTTGTTGTCTTCACTGCGTGACTCATGCTTGGTGCCAAAACGGTGTGCCAAGCACGGGCGTACTGGGTTGTGCGTTGTCTTGGGCTTGCATCGCACCTGAGCGGTAAGCCGCATGTCCAGCATTCACAGCATCAGCAAATGCACCCGCCATGCTGACTGGATCTTGGGCCAACGCCACCGCTGTGTTGAGTAACACGGCGTCATACCCCCACTCCATCACTTGGCAGGCATGGGACGGCAAGCCCAAGCCCGCGTCAACGATCAGAGGAATGTCTAAACGTTCGCGCAAGGTGCGCAGTGCGTAAGGGTTGATGGGGCCTTTGCCTGTGCCAATGGGCGCAGCCCATGGCATGACAGCCTGGCACCCCACATCGACCAAACGCTGGCACAGCACCAAATCGTCGGTGGTGTAGGGCAGTACTTTGAAGCCCGCTTTGATCAAGCGGCTGGCTGCCTCGGGTAAGTTCAGCGTGTCGGGTTGTAAGGTGTAGTCGTCGCCAATCAGTTCGAGCTTGATCCAATGTGTTTCAAACACCTCACGCGCCATTTCGGCCGTGGTGATGGCTTCTTGCACGCTGTGACAGCCTGCTGTATTGGGCAACACAGGCACATTGGCTTGACGCAGCAAGTCCCAAAAGCTTTGTGACGTTTCGCCACCACTGCCTGTTTGACGACGTAACGAGGCCGTCAGCATGGCTGGCTTTGATCGTTCAATCGCTTGCAGCAAGACGCTTGGTGATGGGTAACGCGAGGTGCCTAGCAGCAGGCGGCTATGGAATGTTTCGTCGTACAGCGTGAATGGGGCAGCGTGGGATGTGTGTGTGGTCATGGTGGCTTATCCGCCCGTGATGGGAGAAATCAGTTCGATCTTGTCGTGGTTAGCAAGGGCGTGCTGCTCGTATTGACCGCGTGGCACAAATTGCAAATTAACGGCTGCCGCAAACGGCGGTTGAATCCCTGCGATGGCCACGGCATCGGCCAGGGAGGCTCCGTGCGGCAGGGTGTACGGCGTTTGGTTGATGAGAATTTGGAGGGGGGTGTCAGACATGCTCAAACTTCAATTGAAATTGTTGTGCCAAGGCGGTGGTGCGGTGTTGTACCCACTCCATCACCACGTCCAGCATGGCCGGAGAAATTAAGAAGCCATGACGGTACAAACCGTTGATTTGCAAGGTGCGTTCACCCAGCAAGCGCACCGCAGGTAAATTGTCAGATAGGGTCGGGCGGGCTTGGGTGGTGACTTCAAGAATGCGAGCCTCGGCAAATCCGCTGTGTACGGTATAGGCGGCGCTGAGCAGCTCTAATGTTGAACGCACGCTGGCGGGTGATAGGTCTTCGGTTTCAATTTCCGTGGCCCCAATCACAAACACATGGTCTTCTTTGGGGGCGATGTAGATGGGGTAACGCGGATGAATCAAGCGGGTCGGACGTTGCAGCGTGACCTCAGGTGCGTGCAAACGAATCACCTCGCCACGCACGCCGCGAAGTTGGGGCCATTCGGTGCGCGCGCCAAGGCCTCTGCAGTCGAACACCCAATCGGGTTGACCCACTTGGCTGGGGGTGAAGTCTTCTGGTTGGCGTGGACTGTTCCAGTGCAGCGCCACATTGTGCTGTTCTAAGCTTTTGAGCAAAGCCGCCAACAGTTGACGGTTGTCGAGTTGACCTTCGCCAGGCAAGTACAAGGCTTGGTTGAAGCGGTTTTCTAAGGCCGGCTCGGTGAACTGCAAGCCTTCTGCATCCAACGGGTGTGCTGCTGGCAAGCTGGGGAGCTGTTGCTGCGTGCGATGCATCAGTTGCTCAAACCGTTTGGCCTCTGCAGCGTCTTGACGGTGCCATAGCACCAACGTGCCGTTTTGTTGAAAAAACACAGGTACGGGTAAAGGCGAAATCAACTCGGGCCATCGTTTGAGCGCGTGTTGGCCCATGCGCACCACGGGCAGTTCGGTGATGGCTGATTCAGCCAGAGGTGCAAGCATCGCCGCGGCGACTCGGGCGGCTGCACCTTGCGCGTCAGGTCCTTGGGCCTCGTAGAGGCTTACTTTGTGGCCGAGTTGTGCCAGGGCGTGCGCAAGCAGGCGCCCCATCAGGCCTGCGCCTAGCACCACACTCGAAATCTGTGAAGTCATTGCACGCGGTCCTTTGGGGTTTGCAGATAATGCCGTTTATGAATCACTCTTACCGTTATGCACGCGTCCTCACCATTGCTGGCTCTGATAGCGGTGGTGGCGCTGGCATTCAAGCCGACTTGAAAACTTTTGCGGCTTTGGGTTGCTACGGGATGAGTGCCATTACCGCGTTGACTGCGCAAAACACCATCGGCGTGCAAGGCATTCACGCGGTGCCTGACGAGTTTTTGAAAGTACAAATTCAGTCCGTGGTGGAAGACATTGGCGTCGACGCTGTCAAGATTGGCATGCTGCCCACGTCCAGCAGTGTGGAGGTTGTGGCATGGGCCATTGACCATTACAAATTGACCCACGTTGTGCTCGACCCGGTGATGGTGGCGAGCAGTGGTGATCGATTGATGGCGGATGCAACCGTACAGGTGTTGGTGCGCGAGTTGTTCCCGCGTGCGAGCGTGATCACACCTAATTTGGACGAGGCCGCTTTGCTCTTGGGGCGTGACATTCCGAACGCCGAGGCTTTGTCCTCCGCTGCGCAAGATTTGCTCGCCATAGGGAGTCAGGCGGTGTTGCTCAAAGGAGGCCATTTGCTTGGAGGTCATGTTGTTGATGTGTTGGTTCAGCAGGGTGACCACCCCAAACGATTCGAGTCGCCACGCATCGCGAGCCACAACGTCCACGGAACAGGTTGCACTTTGTCGTCTGCGATTGCTGCGTTCTTGGCACTGGGCAATGTCTTGCCTGATGCGGTGCGTTTGGCTCACGCCTACATCTTGCAAGCCATTGCGCAAGGTGCAGACGTGACCACGGGCCACGGTCATGGCCCGTTGAATCATGGATTTGATCCAGTGCCATTAATCAAACTTGACGATAGACCTCGGCACCCATCTTGACAAATTCAATGGCTTTGACTTCCATTCCCTTTTGCAAAGCCGCTTGTTCGCTCACACCTTGTTGTGCTGCAAAGTCGCGCACATCTTGTGTAATCTTCATGGAACAAAAGTGCGGGCCGCACATCGAGCAAAAGTGTGCGACTTTGGCCGAATCTTTTGGCAATGTTTCATCATGAAACTCTTTGGCTTTGTCAGGGTCAAGACCTAAGTTAAATTGATCTTCCCAGCGAAATTCAAAGCGTGCTTTGGATAAAGCGTTGTCACGAATTTGCGAGCCGGGGTGTCCTTTTGCTAAGTCAGCTGCGTGTGCCGCCAATTTGTAAGTGATGATGCCTTCCTTGACGTCTTCCTTGTTGGGTAAACCCAAATGCTCTTTGGGTGTCACGTAGCACAGCATGGCCGTCCCGTACCAACCAATCGTTGCTGCACCTATCCCGCTGGTGATGTGGTCATAACCAGGAGCGATGTCCGTGGTCAATGGGCCGAGCGTGTAGAAAGGCGCTTCGTGGCATTGTTCGAGTTGCAAATCCATGTTTTCTTTGATCATGTGCAGCGGCACATGGCCGGGGCCTTCGATCATCACTTGCACATCATGTTTCCATGCAATTTTTGTCAGTTCACCCAAGGTCTTGAGTTCACCTAACTGTGCGTCGTCATTGGCATCGTAAATTGAGCCTGGACGCAAACCATCGCCCAAACTAAACGCGACGTCATACGCTTTCATGATTTCGCAAATATCTTCGAAGTGGGTGTACAGGAAGCTTTCTTGGTGATGCGCCAAGCACCACTTGGCCATGATGGAGCCACCGCGGCTCACAATGCCTGTCATGCGATTGGCTGTGAGCGGTACATAACGAAGTAGGACGCCAGCGTGGATGGTGAAGTAATCCACGCCTTGTTCCGCTTGTTCAATCAATGTGTCACGAAAGATTTCCCACGTCAGGTCTTCGGCTTTGCCATTGACTTTTTCCAATGCTTGGTAAATCGGCACGGTACCAATAGGTACAGGTGAGTTACGAATAATCCACTCGCGTGTTTCGTGAATATTTTTGCCGGTGGATAAATCCATCACGGTGTCACCACCCCAACGGATGGCCCAGGTCATCTTGTCTACCTCTTCGCTGATTGAAGACCCAAGGGCGGAGTTGCCGATGTTGGCGTTGATCTTCACAAGGAAGTTTCGGCCAATGATCATCGGTTCTGACTCTGGGTGATTGATGTTGTTTGGAATGATCGCTCGACCACGCGCAACTTCATCACGGACAAACTCAGGCGTGATGACTGGCGGAATGCTTGCGCCAAAGTTTTGCCCAGGATGTTGGCGGCCAAGCAATTGCGCCATGCGCTCGCCCATTTGGCCCGTTGCCTTTAAAGATTCAATGTACGTCTCGCGTTGCAGGTTTTCACGAATAGCGATGTATTCCATCTCTGGGGTGATGATGCCTTGGCGTGCGTAGTGCATTTGGGTCACGTTCGCTCCAACCTTTGCCTTGCGCGGTTTGCGATGTAGTCCGGGGAATCGCAGCTCATCCAATTTGGGATCGACAGCGCGTTCTTGACCAAAGGTACTGCTAAGACCTGGTAATACCTCTGTATCTTGGCGTTCCTCAATCCATTTTTGACGAACGGGCGCTAGTCCTGCTCGAACATCAATTTGAGCAGTTGGATCTGTGTACGGGCCGGAGCAGTCGTACACAAAAATAGGGGGATTCTTTTCACCGCCAAAGCCAGTCGGTGTGTCGCTTTGACTGATTTCACGCATCGGGACTTGCAGGTCCGAACGTGAACCCTGAACGTAAACTTTGCGTGAATTCGGGAGTGGGGCGATGGCCGCTTGGTCAACTTTTGCCGACGTGGCCAAGAACTTTTCTGGAGCGTTCATGAAGCATGATTCCTAAGGTAGGTGCTCCGAAGGTCGCTCAATGAAAACAGGGCGCCATTGAATGGCAAATGTTTACACAGATTGACAGCTCTTCTTCCGCCAGTATGAACTGGATCAAGTTCTCGGGTTTGGAAACCATCTCAGCCCACAACATGTGGACACCCCGGAGCATTTTTAATTCTACGTTTTTTTTATAGTTGTTGGCAAGGGAATAAAAAATGGAAAAACATCCACTGATCACTGCATTTAAAAAAACACCGATTTGGGTGCTTGTGATCAATCGACAACCGCGGGTTACCGCTCCCGCTGCATAGCAGTCGCTAGTGGATAGAAAATTAATTTTATGTAACGGGGACATCACAGGCCCTACTAAAGAAAACAGTCGCACATAAGCCACTATTCGACGAATTGAGTTGATACATATAGGAAACAGAGCGGTACTACCTGAACCACGCAACGGTTGCGTGAGATTCCACAGGAGTACCCATGAAACCCACAAGCTCAGCCCCCACAAAAGCTACGAGCTTTAACAGATACCCACCCAAATGAGTGCCAGGAAAAGCGAGCCAATAGCAAGGGGGACTACATCAGGTCTGATGCGGGCTTGGTACAGCAGCTGATTGCGGAAATCAGCTCGCAGCGCCCGCGAATGCAAGCCCGAAATCCCGAACTAAAAACCACTGAGGGGCGACCACGCAAATACTACTACTCGAAGCAATCGGACAGTGCTGAGGTGACTGCGGTCGAAAGCGAAGGGGCTGCCGCGTCGGCTGCAGATACGAACGCATCAAAAATTGACGAGCACGCGCTGTATCCATTGTTGTCACAGTACCTGTGGGAAGAATTCGGTGTGTTCTCCAAGCGCGTCGATGAAAAGCGTTCATCGAACAAACGCGGACCGAACGGTAACCGTTGGCTATATCCGGACGTTGTCGGCATGGAGGATCTAGGAAAAGAATGGCACCGCGAAGTGCGCGACTGCGTCACGGAATATTCTGATAAGCGGACCAAGCTGTGGTCATTCGAGGCGAAGCTGCTGATCAACCGCTCTAACGCTCGTGAATGCTTCTTTCAGACGGTGTCGAATTCGTCGTGGGCGAACTTCGGCTACTTGGTTGCTGCGGAAATCAGCGGTACCGATACACTGAAAGAACTGCGGATGCTCTTCGCCGCTCATGGCATCGGGTTCATCAAACTAGACATTGAGAACCCCGCCGATAGTCAAGTGTTGATTCCTGCGCGTGAGCGTGACGAGATTGACTGGGACATGGCCAATCGGCTGGCTATGGAAAACAGAGATTTTCTGGACTACGTTAAGCTGGTGAAACAGTTCTACCAAACGGGCGAGGCACGCCCAGCGGACTGGGACGTTCCTGAAACCGAGGATTAATGGGCTATTCCAAATGTCCAATCACATCGAAACGCTCATCGCCACGTTGAAAGGTGCCGAACCAGCTATCGCGTAAGTCGGCATGAGTACGACTTATCAACAACGTAAAGCCTTCACAACTGCGCTCCTTGGCGGTGGCGAAGTCAGTAGTCTCGAATTTTGCCTCGCGAACCAGTGTGGTGGCCACTGATTTCATAGCCGACTCGAATAGGTCGAGCAGATTGACTTGCAAGTCAGAGTCGATGTTGCGCGCGATGACGTCGTCGATGATGGCACTCTTGAATCTGTAGCTCATTTCATACTCCTTTAAACGTGCTGACATGAACGCTCTTTTGCACGCCAAAGCCAAGTTCTTCAGCAGATTCCAGGATCAGGTGTTGCTTCGTCGCCAATAGGTCTCCGTAATTCATTGAAAAATTTTTGACTGTCGCTCATACCACCGCTGTATTTCAATGAGCATCAACGTAGTCTGCGCAGCATCCTTGCTCAGCTGTGCACAGCTCACCTCTCCTGAATCTCTTTGGGAAGCAGGTAAAGGGTCGGAGCGGGCTGAAGCAACTCTTGCGGGAGCTTCGGGAAAGACGGGCAGATCACTGCCACCGGATGCGGCGACGTTGCACACCCCACAAGAGCGAGTGTCAGGCTGGCGATCAGCCAGCAGCTTTGACCTTTTTGCGTATTCATTTGAGATTTCCTGCGTGATTTGAGATTGGGTGTGCCGCACATCGGCAACGTGTTGCTCCTGCCTTGCCTGGGTCAGCGCGATCTTTTGCTTTTCGGCATCCCAGGCCTTCTGGACACGGGACTCGCCCATCTGCATCCCGCACAGCAGCGCCATGATCAGAAGTAGTGCATTCAGGACGTGCGACCAGTTGCCCAACAAGAAGCGGCTGAGCCAGGTCATGGGGCACCTCCGTCCAAGGCCAGCAGGTTGTGCTGCTTGATGAGGCCAACGACTTTGTCCGCATATGCGGGGTCGGTCGCATAACCCGCCTGCGCCAGCGCCTTAGCAAAAGCCTGGGCATTGGTGCAAGCAAAGCAGGCCTTGTAACGGGAGTTGCGCTTGAGGAACGCGGCGTGGTCATCGATGCTGGCTTGCCAGCTTGGGTACTTGCGCCAGAGGGCTGGCACCACCACCCACTGCCCCTTGATGAACTCCTTGGTGTTCAGGGTCAGAGTCTGGCCGCGCCACAGGCTGTCAGCTTTGATGCCGAACAGGTTGTTTCCAGTCTTGGCCAGACCGGACTCCCCCCAGCCTGACTCGAGGGCAGCTTGGGCGATTGAGAGACTGGCAGGAACACCTGATTGCTTGGCGACTGCTTGGGCCGCTTTGGCGATTTGGTCTATGAATTCTTGCGGTTTCAAAACAACCCCTTCACATCTTTGGCAACTTCGTCAATGGGCTCATCTCTGCGTTGATCGATGAAATTGAAAAGCCACCTCACGAGTGCCCAACCAGGCAAGCCACAGGCAAAGATGACTCCGCCCATGGCGTACAGACCAATGGTCGAAAACGCCCAGTGATGGAGCTGGAAATACTCGATGGTGATAGCCCCACCGCAGATGCTGGAGACAACGGTGCTGATCAGCCCCACGGTCCATTCACGAATGTTCCTGGGCGGCGTCATGAGCATGACGACGACTGCAGCAAGGGTTGCGCCCCCGGCAGCAGCGCCAGCAGCACCACCTATGGCTTTGTATGCAGCGGCGGCACCTGCGACTCCGGAGCTTGTTGGTTCTGGCATTGATTTCTCCAAAAGAAAAACCACCGTGAGCGAACTCAGGGTGGCTGGTTATGAATTGAATTTTTTAGGCTGATACGACAGGGATCGGAAAAGGCTTCACCGAATTGCTCTGCTCGGATCGATCTGCAAAACCAAAGATATCTTTGCGATCGAGGCGCAACTCACCATCGATGTGAACCGGGATTAATCCCGTGAGGAACTCAATTGCTGCGACAAAGATTGGCAACGCATCCGAATACGCGTTGTCACAAGATGCCTCCCAAAGCGGCCCTTCCAGAAACATGCATGCCCCTTTGCAAATTTGCAGCACAGGGCATTGGGGACACTCTGAACGCTTGGACCAATGGGTTGATGTGGTGAGTGCCACTTGATCCATCCGATCTGTATGACCGATGCGATGAGCCTCTCCGTTGGGAGCCACTGCCGCTGCATTCACGTTCTGGCATGTCAGCACATTGCCTTTGAGATCAACCGCGATGGAGTCAGATTTATCCATACCGCACTTCTGGCCAAGGCTGGAAGCAGGCCGTTTCGTGCGCAAGGAGTTCACAAACGACATCATCCGATCGCGCACATTGGAGACGCAATCAGCTTTGCCTTGACGAATTTCCTGGAACGCCTGACGTCGATACGCATGAAGCTCCTCAGGCCTGAGTGACAAAGACAAACCACCTGCGTCATACGCATCGACAAACCCGCCCTCGCCAATCATGACCTTGGGGTCGCCTGTGAGCTCTGTGAAGAATGCCTGAATCGCTGCACGCGACTGGTTCGACCTATTGACCATGGCGTTAAAACTAAAACGCCCCTGAGGGGAGAGTCGTTGGTACAGATCGAGAATGGCTTCTTTGACGGGTGGGTCATTCAAAGGATCTGGTCCACGCACATGCTGACCCGGCCCGTCATGCGAAACGCTGACTGTGAACACCAAGTCATCCAGCCACTGGTTCAATTCAGAACTGAGCAACGAGCCGTTGGTGATCATGGAGAAACGGGCCAGAGGGTATTTGGCACGCAGGGCTTCAGCGAGCGGTCGCAATGTCTTGATGTAAACCAAGGGCTCACCACCCCAGAACTCAATTGCCTCAGGCGGCGTCAGTACCCAGCTATCCAGCGAGCTCAAGAAGCCATCCACATCTTCCGGATTGGTTTCCACTTGCCGAGCCACAAACCGTTGGGAGCAGTACTCACAGGCGTAGTTGCATGACAAACCTAGGGAGATTTTCAGAACCCGAGGGGTGGTCTTACCCACAGGCGTCTCTTTAGAAGTCACCGGGGCAATCTCTGCTGATGCACCTTGCGCTACATCGACGGTACGAATCACCGAGTTGCCGTTGATATCGGTCAAGGTGGATTCCATGTTGTCATAGATGAGCGGCACCACAGTGACTGTTCGCGGATTCGTTGCCGCAATCAGAAATTTAGCCATTGAGTTTTTCTACCTTGATGTTGAGAAGCACTTGCATGAAAGGCTCTTCGCCCATGTAGGGCTTTTGGAAATGCACAGCCCGTGCTTCAAAGGCCACCAACAACCCTCTGTGGGGTTTGATCCAGTACTTGGCATGCGTCTCCCATGGCATCAGGCATTTGCCAAAACCTGAGGAGCGCCAGTCGGGATTGCAAATGGCGAAGGCGTTAGGACCGTATTGATTCACCTGCTCCTGTAAATCAAGGAGCGGATCAAGTTCAGGACCATTGGGGAAATACACCGCTTGAAGATGGCACTCGTCTTCGTCAGAATGCGGCATGATCTCCGTCCCCGCATACCTGACAACCTCACGCCCTTGCAGATGAGTGATTCGCCCTTGTGACCCAATGAATTCATGCTGAATCAATGTGAGCGCATTGCCAGCCAGTTGCTTTGCACTAGCAATCGTTCCATCGAAGATGTTGTGCGCTTGCCTGTTCCAGATCTCACCGCCCTCTGTTTTCATAGACGCGTGAACGGCCAGCAGGTCGTCGTAGAGCTTCTGGTCAAACTCAGGCTGAGTGCCTAGTGACCAGATGCCCACCATAGTGGGAAAAAGTCCAAGCCTCATGACACACTCACCACCAGGTCATCAGTACCTGTGAATAACTTGAACCCCACCTTGACCTTGGCCGTGTCCCCCGTGGCCATGCCGTCCGGACGAAACGTTGTGGAGCCCACACCTTTGACCGTGGTGACTCGGCGTGCGGACAAGTAGCCAGCGGTAGCATCCAGAAAGACATCTGCCTCGCGATCCACGATAGGTGTCCCATCAGGCGTTTCCAGCTGAAAACTCACAGCCACCTCATCCGCCAATGCCACCTCAGCTGATTTGTTGCCGACAAACTTCACAACTGGCAGCGTTTCATCGCGTACAAGCGCCAGAGTGATTGAGGGGATGACCTCAATATTGCTACTGGCCTTCACAAGCTCTGGGCTGAACACATTGAACCCAAGCGTCCAGTCTTCCAGCGGTGAGATTTTGAAAGGCACCAAGATGTGGCCAATCGGATGCGCCTGCAACACAGAGGCGTGATACGCCTGTGCATCCATCTTGGAAGCGAGCGTTGCGACATACAGGTTGGGCGTTTGTGTGAAGAAGGCTGGCGGTGTGCTGTATCGCTCCATCATCCCGACAGGCGCATACAGCATGAAGCTTGCATGGTCCCCAAACTCGGGATGCTGCGTCAGCGATTGAAGGTCAATGACGCGCCGATACACAGGCTCACCAAACACCCCGAAATCACTTCGCCACTCAGAGATCAGTGACTGATCGAAAAACTTGCCACCGCTTGGATGATCTTCAGCGGGGTCGCCCACAAACTCTCGTTGCATGATTGCTCGAACTGCGAATGTGAGCGTGGTGTCCTTGAGCGTGACATCCAGCGCAAATGGAGGGTTCTTGTTTCCTAAATAGAGTTTCATGTTTTCCCCTTAACAGCAGTCGCAATTGCAATTGCAGTTGAATCGGGTGCCATAAGCACCGAGTCGCATCGTTCCCCCTTGGTCAAACAAGGTCACGAGGTTGTAGTAAGCAGTGGGGGGTTGGTCGCCACAGTTGTAGCAGTTGTCGGTGATCTGACAATTCGGTGCACCTTGCCAACCTGCACTTGGGTTGTTGTTCACACGAACGCAATTGCTCACCACGTTGAAGAAGTAATCCTGCAGCCAGCCGTAGTTCGATGTCCACAACGATCCAGCGTTGTTCATGTACATATCCCAGCTGCCATCGGATTTCAAAAACCCCATGAGCCCTTGGTTGTGGTGCAGGTAGCGTGTGCCCCAGTCCTGATCGACCATGTCGATGTAGTTGGCCGTACTGGCAATTTGCAGACGCGGCACGGTAAGCGTGCCCGACATGGTGTCGCCTGACTTGGCCACCCGACTGGAGAGGTCAATCGGGATCGCAGAGTTACCGTTTACATCGGGCCCAACGCCATTGACCGAGCGCACAAAGGCGGTCGAGTCCATCCCATTGAACTTGCTTGTGTCGGCTGCTTTGGCGGTGATCCCCAGATAGGCGGTGTTGTGGTTGTGACCCAGCGCCGCATAGGCCGTATCGTGGTTGTGGTTCACCAGCGCAAAGCCAGTGGAGTCAATCCCATCGAGCAAATCTGCGTTGGCCACTTTGCCAATGGCGGCAGACAGATCAATGACCATCTTCCATGTGGCAGGACTGACAGCAGTCAGCACATAGAGCTTTTGCTCATCTGTTTTGAAGCAAGGCATGCCCAACTGGAGGTTGACGGTTGGAAACGAGGTGCCACTGTTGAGCGACATGGCAGTCTTGTCGTTGTTCAGGATCTGAGACAACGAGTCGGAGAGCGTGGTCGATGATTGAATTTCGGTGTAGTTCTGCATTTAATAGCCTTGATCAATACCCATGCTCAGTAACCTTGGGCAACCCAAGAAATGAGCCCCGTCACTCGCGTGCCCGAGGTGTTTTCAAGAACTGCCGTGAAGCCAGTCGTGCTGACCAGTCCCAGAATGCGAGGAATGGCAACTGAAGTTCCGCCCTTGAAGGTCAACGTGACCTCGGGCGTCACCCGGAACACGCGTGCAAAAGTGACATTCACACCTGTTGCCGCATTGGTCACGGAAGCTGTGCCTCGATCGAAGATGTCTGGCACGTCCACCGTGACCCTGAGTCCATCGATGTAGCCACGGTCAGCATTTGTTGAGGTCAGAATTGCCCTGAAGAGCGCCTTTTGGTAGGTGTAGTCACCTTGGATGAAATCCCTGAAGTTGGTGTACCCGGGTGGGTGACCCGCTTCGAAGATGTCGAGGAAATCTTGAGCTGTGATTTCGGTCGTAGCGATCAGCATGTCGCTCACCACACCATTGGCATGGCGTCGGTACTGCTCAGCAAAAGACAGCGCCTCACTGAGCTTCAAGGTTTGCGCACGCTTTAAGCTCTCCGTAAAGCTGAACCCTTCTGCGATTGAGACCTTGAACGCAACCGTGCGCCCAAAGGTTTCAGCAAAACTGAATGCCTCTGAAATGCTCTTGACTTGCTTCTTGGCAAGTGCATCCGTTGTGGTGAATGATTCGTTAAACGGCTTGGTGGTGGTTTTTCCCACCAATTCAGTAAAAGAAAAACTCTCGGCGACACGCAAGATGTAGGCGATGAGGTCGGTGTAGGTCTCAGCGATGGAAAGCGTTTCAAACTTTTGCATCACAACGCTTCGCGCCAATCCCTCACCCAGCTGAAGCGACTCCATCACCGCTTTGATGTTGGCGTTCGTGAGCTTTTCCGAAAATGACAGGTTCTCCATGAACCTAAGCGTGTACGCGATGAAATCTGTGTAGGTCTCCAAAAACGAAAACACTTCGAACTTTTGCAGCACCACAGAGCGCGATGAGGACTCCGTGAACGCCACCGATTCCGTCAACGCCTTGGTACCGAGTTTTTGGTTCAACTCCGCAAAGCTCAGATCAGTTGCCACGCTCAGGGCATAGACCGCTGGATATGCGCTCGTCCAGTTCTTGCCTGCTGTGGCACTGCTCCAGTTGAACTTTGAGCCTGCCCAGTTGTAATTCGCCCCCGGTGTGCTTGTGACGTTGACGATTTCAGCCATGGGCTTAGCTCATCGTGAAGGTGAACACCGCAGTCAAGCTGTCATCCAATCCCTTGTTCACCACAGGGAACACCACCCGATCAAACATGGTGCCAGCCGTTGCCGCATTGAACACGCCCGCTTCGGTGATTGCACCTGTGGCGTCGCCTGCCAAGAAGTTCGCCGTAAAAGTGAACACCTTGGTGCCTGCCGTGTGGGCATAGGTCGCCGCGTTGCGTTTGAGTTCAGTCACGAGTGCCGTCTGCGTGGAGGCTGCTGCAGAGGAGCCTGTGCCGACTGCAATCCAGCCCATCACTCCTGGACGAGCGGAGCCGTTGCCAATGGCATCAGCAATGAAATCAAAACCACCACCCACGATGATGTTGTCCTTGTGGACCACTTCCACCTCACCGCTGGCTTTGGTGAGGAACAGCGTGATCGCGCCTTTGATGGTCATGCCTTCTTCAATCATGAGAGTTTTCCGTTTCGCAAGTAAAAAGGCGCTGCACCTCTCGGTACAACGCCTTGGTTGGGATAAAAAGTTTTCTAGTACAGCTTCAATGCTGAATAGCCACTGGCTGGTGGCAGCGGTGCCACCGCGCTTTGCATATCTGCGCCCATCTTGGCTACAAACAGTCGTCGCTCACTCGCTGTCTGACACACACCAATGCACACGCGATCGTTCGGGTAGATGACATAGGGCAAAGAGATGCTGTTACCCAAACCATCCTCCAGAAAAAATGCATTGGCAACGCTGTCGTACCCGACACACAAAGTGGCATTGACTCCTGTTGTAGACCAGATCACGCAAGTCGTGATTTGTGCCGGGATGTACCAAAAGCTTGCATGGAACACACCCGGAATGCTCACGCCCCAAGACACCTTGGTTGTGTCCTTGATCAGCACCCCATTGCCATACCGCCCTGCGCCATAGGTCACGCCTGCTGCATCTGCTCCTGTGGCACTGCCGTAGCTTGTGAGGTCACCGTTTAAGCGCCAGCCGTAGATCTCTCCGGCCTGCAAGGTGTCCTCGCGTGACATCTGAAACTTCGCCTCAATGCTCTTCAAAGCCCCGTCATAGGTCCATTGCCGCTTAGCCGCTGAATCGCTCCAGTTGTAGTTGGCGCTGCCCCAGCTCTCACGGTCATCCAGCACCGCGCCAATGCTTGCAAGAAGTGTGTTTTGTGCACGGTAGCTGGTGGGCAACACCACATCGAAGAGGTACTCCGACTGCGCGACACCGCTATCCATACGCAAGACGTTCTGACTGTTGACCGACTCCACGGAAGCAAAGTGCTTGATTCCCGGGAAGCTAGTTGCCTGCGAGTCCACGGTCACCAGCAAGTTGGCGTTTTGAGGTTGTGCCACCACCGTGGTCACAAAGGTCGCGTTGTCCGAATAGATACCGGGTGACGCAATCGCTTTGATCCAGAAGTTTCGCTGCCCATCAAAGCCCGAGGGCAAGGTGTAGCTACTGGACTTGACCTCGGCAATGAAGATCGAGGTATCCCATGCAGCACCTTCGCGCAACTCATAGGCCACGACTTCAGGTTCAGGATTGGGCAGCCAGCGAAACTCCAATCGATTAGCCGACTGCACCACATCGAACTGACGCACCGAGCTTGGAGCCAGCAGTGTCAGTTCAAACGTGGTGACGTTGTTGCTGTACTTGCCCGAGGTGTCAAACGCCCGGATGTAGTAGTTGTACTGTCCCGATTGACTCTGGTCGTGGACTAGCTGCGTACCAGCGGTTTGACCCACCAGGTCTGCGCTGTCCCATCCCGAGCCCACCCGCACTTCATAGCCAGAAAGATCCGCATCGGTATTGGCCGCCCAGCTCAAAAGCAAATCGGTGGTACGACGGTTGACCACAAAGCCCTGCACATCATCTGGGGGCATGAGCTTGCCCAGAATCGTCTGGCTCAAAGTGCATGCGTTGCCAAGTTTGCCTGTCACGCCCACAGCTCGGACCGTGAACACATAGTCCCCGGTATCCGCATTGCGAATTTCCAGATACGTGCTGGAGACCCTTGGCAAGGTGACGGTGTTGCCACCGTTGACCCGGTAGCTCACCTGATATTCCAGCGCACCGAACACCTGCTCCCACGCAATCTGGATCAGGACAAGCGCCTGATCTTTGACGCGGTAGAGGCTCTCGTTCACAACAAGGCCTGTCGGGGCCTGTGGTGCTGTGGACAGCACCGTGATGCTTCGGCTTTGCAGCGCCAGTCCTTGCTCAATCGCATCGAACTTGCTCGGGTTGTGAGCAAGAGCAGTGACCTCGTGCTCGCCGGGCGCGCTCTCAGTGACCTGAATCACGCGAAACAGTTGCGGCTGCACCTGCGTGGATGACAGCACCCAGATCGCACCCGTTTGCGGTGTTTCGCTAAATGGACTTGTCACCCCCACCGAGCGACCGTTGTTGGAGCCGACTTGACGCTCTTGCACACCACCTGAGGGGGTGATAACGGAAATCGTCCAGTTGCCTGTGGGCAAATCTTGATCGAGCGTGACGCTATTGAGCGTTGCCGCTGCAACTCGTCCACCCAGACGCATCCCGCCGCGACCGGGGTCGGCAATCTTGACCACATCGCCGGGGCGCACCACAGTACCTTCAAGTCCCGTGCGAAACGTCACGATCTCCGCTTCGGACTGCTCCGAATAGAGCAACCACTTGCCCACTCGGTTCGCTTGCCCGCGAGAGGTGCAACCAAAAGCCACCACATCGGCTTGCACTACCCCATAACGAGCAATACCTGCCATGTCCTCCACATACTCTACCTTCTGACGGTAGAAGTCCTGCGGATCACCCCAAATCACCAAGGCCACGGTGTGACGGGTTTTGGCAGAAGAGCCTTGGTACGAGAAATCACCATTGACCACGTTGGCAGCGGTGAACTGATAGACCGGGTCTTGCGGTGCATCTTGGGTGACGGTGATCGAGCCCCCTGCCCAATACGGCATGCCCCTAAAAATAGAGGCCATGTCCTGCACCACCTTGTAGGCCTGCTCTCTGGTTTGCAGGTACAGGTTGCAAGTAAAACGTGGTTCATAACTGCCATGGCCATCGGGCACCATGGCATCGCAATACTTCGCTACCCGATACAGCGCCCACTTATCGACTTGGGAATCGTCGATATAGGCCCCAAGTCCGTAGCGGTCGTTGGTGACTAGGTCATAGAAACACCATGCGGGGTTGTCTGACCAAGCGATCTTGAACGTGCCATCCCAAACCCCTGCATAGCTGCGCGTCTCGGGGTAGTAGTTCGAGGGAATACGGACCCTGAGCAGCTTTAAGTCATAGCTGCGCTTAGGGATGTTTGAGAACTGAGAGGCATCCACTCTGAGCGCCATCAAGGCGCTGTTGGGATAGCGCAGCTTGCTCTCAATGACCTCGGTGTAGGACTCCAGCAATGTTTTGTTCTGGGTGTTGACCTCGGTCGAATCCCCCGTGATGCGTCGCAG
>CANCCJ010000045.1 GCA_947374535.1 Comamonadaceae bacterium
TTACACGGTCACGGGCGGTTTGGTGTCGGGTGAGAACGTGACGGCGAGCTTGGCCTACACGGACAAGAACGCAGGTGCAGGTAACAAGACGATTGCAGTGACGAACGCCACAGCAGGTGCCAACACCAGCTTGAGCAACTACAACGTGATATTGGTGAATAGTACAAATAGCACCATCAACACGGCAGCTCTGAGCTTGACGGCTACAGCGCAGTCCAAGACGTACGACGGTAACTTAACGGTGACGAATGCCAGCGGTTACACGGTCACGGGCGGTTTGGTGTCGGGTGAGAACGTGACGGCGAGCTTGGCCTACACGGACAAGAATGCAGGTGCAGGTAACAAGACGATTGCAGTGACGAACGCCACAGCAGGTGCCAACACCAGCTTGAGCAACTACAACGTGACGTTGGTCAACAGTACGGCGAGCACGATCAACGCAGCGACGCTGACGTTGACAGCGGGAGCGCAAACGAAAACGTATGACGGCAACACAACGGTGGGTAACGCCAGTGCATACACGACCACAGGTTTGGTGTCGGGTGAGAACGTGACGGCGAGCTTGGCCTACACGGACAAGAACGCAGGTGCAGGTAACAAGACGATTTCAGTGAGTAATGCCACCGCAGGTGCGAACACCACGCTGAGTAACTACAACGTAACGTTGGTCAATAACACGGCCAGTACGATTGATAAAGCAAACTTGAATGTACTTATTACTAACGACGCAAAGTTTGTCACGCAAGCTGATAACGTATCGTATGCTGGTATTTCTTATAGCGGCTTGGTTGGAGGTGAAACAAGTTCAGTCGCCGTAACTGGAGCGTCTATTTCACGAACAAACGCCAATGTAGGAACTGCAGGTACATATAACGGCGTTTTGACAGCGGCAAATATCAGCTCTGCCAATTACAACTTGACTGTCCAGTCAGGCAACTACACCATCGTTGCAGCTGATCAGCTATTAGTTCGTGTCACCAATACAAATGCAACCTACGGTACGACAGCAAACTTGACCGTAACGAGTGCGCAGTACATGAATAGTTCAAATGTAATTAGCAATTTGACGCTGTCAAATCAGGTTGGAAACACGTATAACTATTCGGACGGTGTAGGTGGGCTTGCAAACTTTACTCTGGGAGCTGCAAATGCATCGATGAGCACAAGTGGTAACACGATTGTGGGTGCATATAACGTGGGTGCAAATAATGTGACGACTGTACATGCTGTGAACTTCAATAACAACTTAACTGTTGTTGGTTCTATGACTGTCGACAAAGCAAACATCAGCTCGGTGTCTGGAATTTCAGTCGTAAACAAGAGCTATGACACTACAACCACCGCAACGCTAAATAGTTCGTCAGCGATTTTCAATGGTAAGGTAGTTAATGATGTATTGAATGTGAGTTCTGCAACGGGTACGTTTGCAGATAAGAACGCAGCTACAGGTAAGGCTGTCAGTATCTCTGGCATAACCTTGGGTGGAGCAGATGCGGGCAACTACAACTTGGCCTCAGCAACATCGACTGCAACAGCTAATATCAGCCAAGCCAGCATTTCTGCTGTGACCGGCATCACAGCAGCAAACAAGGTGTATGACGCAACGACAGCTGCAACACTCAATAGCACATCAGCTGCGTTTGCAGGAAAGTTTGCGGGTGACACGTTGAGTGTGAGTTCTGCGACGGTTACGTTTGCAGATAAGAACGTAGCGACAGGTAAGGCTGTCAGTGTCTCTGGCATAACCTTGGGTGGAGCAGATGCGGGCAACTACAACTTGGCCTCAGCAACATCGACTGCAACAGCTGATATTACCCAAGCCACCATTTCTGCTGTGACCGGCATCACAGCAGCAAACAAGGTGTATGACGCAACGACAGCTGCAACACTCAATAGCACATCAGCCGCGTTTGCAGGAAAGTTTGCGGGTGACACGTTGAGTGTGAGTTCTGCAACGGGCACGTTTGCAGATAAGAACGCAGCGACAGGTAAGGCTGTGAGTATCTCTGGCGTAACGTTGGGTGGATTAGATGCTGGTAACTATGTGCTGGCGACAAACACAGCCAGCACAACAGCTAATATCAGCCAAGCCAGCATTTCTGCAGTGACTGGAGTCACAGCAGCAAACAAGGTGTATGACGCAACGACAGCTGCAACACTCAATAGCACATCAGCTGCGTTTGCAGGAAAGTTTGCGGGTGACACGCTGAATGTGGGGGCAGCAACAGGTGCATTTAGCGATGCAACTGTAGCAAGTGGCAAGCGTGTGAGTATTTCAGGAATCACATTGGGTGGTGTAGATGCTAGCAACTATGTATTGGCAAGCGCTACAGCAAGCACAACTGCAGATATAACTTCTGGAACGACAACTCCAGTAGTTGTGACAGTCGAAAAGATGAAGCAGGCTGCAGTTGCTGCTTATGTCATTTCACCTGTCTCAACGCAAGTCAATAGCGTTACAAGTACACCAAGTAGTGATGGCACGAAAACGACGCACGAAGCAACTTCACGAGTGTTTACAACTCAAGGAACGGTTAGCAATGTGGCACCACGCATTGTGGCTGTGAAAGGCACTGGCATTGCATTGCCTGCGAATACGCCAGCGTTTCGTGATGATGAAGATTTCAAAAAAGAAAATAATTAAGGAAGTGCATGACATTTTCATTAGAGAATTTTGAGGCATTTGCCTATAGTCGTGATCGTGAAATGGGTGTGCGTGAGCTCGTGGCACTCCTTCAAGACTTAGATTCAAACTATGGGCATGTGGGGGCAGATTTTCATGCGATTGCGTTGCAGTCGGTATCGCATCAAGATTTGAACCAGCACGTGTGGACACGCGCAGCTGCAGCTGCGTCGTGTTTGCTGGCTGATCGTGAGTTGTTTTTTGCCCCTGAGTGGCGACAACGCATATTGTCTAGCCACCGCTGGTTGTCTGCATTGTTTGCGGCTACACCGTTTCGCAATGCAGACCATGTGATGCGGTCTTTGAATTTGCAAGAGGACAAAGGTGATTTGACAAAACTCGTCGTGGGTGGGCCAGATCTCTTGAAGTTTTGCTTGCTGTATTCGCCTGAATCTGAGGTGGCGCTGGATTTGGATGCGTTTTGGGAAGCAGACAAGGTGTTGGCTGCAGGACTGTGCTTGGTGCTTTTATCCCCTAGATTTTTAGGGTCGCTGCAGGCACATAGCAAGCGCGAGTTGATATTGCCTTGGCTGAGTACAAGGCTTGATCAGATAGAAGACGTCGAGCAGCTGCCATTGGGGGTATTGCATGACTTGTACATGCATTGCAGTTACGCAGACCGCGCAGATAAGCACGATATCAAGAAGCCGATCAATACTTTGATTCAACGAAAGCTCAAGCAGCATGAGCTGATAGATCGCATAGTTATAGATAAACCTATTGCAGGTGCCAAGAAGAAAAAGCCCGTGATGCTTGTGGTGCTGGAGTGGTTTACCAGCTCGCATTCAATTTATCGGACGCACTCACTGACAATGGAGAGTGCGCGCGAACAGTTTGAGTTGGTGGCGATGGCATACAAAAATTGTGTGGATGACACAACGCTCAAAGTGTTTGATGATTTTGTGGCGATTGACCAAAACACGGGTGTGATTGATCAGTTGAAGTTTATTCAATCAGAGGCTAAGAAGCGAAATGCCGCTGTGTGCTACATGCCTAGTGTGGGTATGTTTCCACTCACGATGTGGCTGGCTAATTTGCGTATAGCGCCTTTGCAGTTGATGGCATTAGGCCATCCAGCTACAACGCATTCAGATGCGATTGATTATGTGGTGGTGGAAGAAGACTATGTGGGTGACGAGGCTTGCTTTAGCGAGAAGCTTCTGAAGCTGCCATTTGACGGTATGCCTTATCGGCCTTCGGCTTCTGCGGCTGGGCTTGATTTGGTGAAGGAGCCAAATGCTTCTCCAGCTGTTGTACAGATTGCGATGTGCGCTACCACGATGAAGTTGAACCCGAACTTTCTACAAACATGCGCTCGGATTGTGAATGAGTGTTCAGTGCCTGTGCATTTTCATTTCCTGATTGGGCAGGCGCAGGGCTTGACATTTCCCAATGTGCAGCGAGTGGTGCATGAATTTTTAGGTGACCATGTAACGGTGTATCCGCATCAAAACTATGCGGAGTACATGGCGGTGATTTCGGGTTGCGATATGTTTATTAATCCGTTCCCGTTTGGCAATACCAACGGCATTATTGATACGGTAAGTGCGGGTCTAGTGGGCGTTTGTAAGACTGGGCCTGAGGTGCACGAGCACATTGATGAAGGTTTGTTTAGTCGCTTGGGTTTACCAAAGTGGCTGGTTGCGAAGACGGTGGATGAGTACGTGACAGCCGCTATCCGTTTGGCAACAAATCATGACGAACGAGTACTTTTGCGTAAGGCACATGCAGGTGTGGGTAAGGTGGACTTGTTGTTTAAAGGACGCCCTCAGTTCATGGGAGAGATGATTTTTAAATTGCTAAAGAAATAAATGCTTAGCACTGATGATTTTTTAGCCGATTTGCTAAAGCCTATTCGTTTGACGCATGTTGTGGATGTGGGAGCTAATCCAATTGAGGGTGACCCACCTTACAAAAAGATGCTGCAATCAAACCTATGCACGGTGACTGGCTTTGAGCCGCAGTTGAGTGCATTGCACGAGTTGAATGCTAAGAAGTCAGAGAGTGAAACCTATTTGCCTTACGCACTAGGGAGTGGTGGCGATAAGGTGTTAAATGTTTGCCGTTATTCGGGCTGGACGAGCTTGCTAAAGCCTCGTAAAGCGACGTTGGATGTTTTTTCTCAGTTTAAAAATAATGCACAAGTGATACAGACACTAGATGTGAAAACGCATCGGTTGGATGATTTGCCAGAAGTTGCTGCATTTGATTTGCTGAAAATTGATGTTCAAGGTGGTGAGCTAGATGTGTTTATGGGTGGAATTAACCACCTAAAGAATGCTGTGGCTATTCAGACAGAGGTGTCGTTTATCACGTTGTATGAAAAACAGCCTTGTTTTGGCACGATTGATTTGACATTGCGAAAGTTAGGATTTGTACCGCATTGCTTTAATCAAGTGAAAACTTGGCCAGTGGGCCCACTTCAATTTGAAAGCAATTCGCCACAGCAGTTCAATCAGTTGTTAGAGGCTGATGTGGTGTATGTCAAAAATTTCATTGATCCAGTGTTGATGACCAACGAGCAATTGAAGCAATTGTGTTTGCTGATGTTTCATTGCTATGGCAGCCTAGATTTGAGCGGGCGTTGTATTGAGCTACTCGAATCAAGAGGTGTATTGCCAGATGGAGTGAAAAGATACGTGGAGTTTTTAAACACTCAACACTGAAGCAATTTCAGTGAAATTGTCCCTCAAAGCAATGCCTTAATTCATGACCCAACACAACATGGTTGGTGTTGGGCGTAGTGATGATGGTGCAATGCTTGTCAGCAACGGTCCAAACGGCGCAAGCAATAGGTGCTGAACCGTTAGATGCTTGTGATTTATTAGATAACTTGGCACAGATTTCACTCGCATCGGATCGTATTTCCCAGCTAAGTTGAATATTGTTCATGATGCGTTGATCAACAGACTGCGCTGCAAAGTTTTCGAACTCAGAATGCGCAACGGTATAACAACCTACGAGCGATGCCAGAGTGAGCACAGTAACTGCTCGCTCTGCAAGGGCTCGGATAATGCGCCACATGAAGTGCCTCCGCTGGGTTTGTTGATATTGATGTATTTGCCAATATCGACAGATTAGCGGATTGCGCGATTAAATGTTCATTCTGTCCGGTTTTATTTGATGGTCTTGATGGTTTTCTTTACGTGTATCGATACTTAAGTAGTTGCTTTGTTGATTTCGCTTGCGTGAAGATTGCGCTTTGGAGTAAAGCTGCACGTAGAGATATCAAGCAGTATGCTGCAGTATGGTGCGAATTAGTACTTCACGGTCAAAGGGCTTGGGTAGGAGTTCGAGAATGCCTACTTCTAAACAAGCTTTTACGGCATCGTTAGCAACATTGGCTGTCAATGCCACCACAGCAACATCGCATAGAGGCGGCTTGCATTCCGACCGAATGATGCGAGTGACTTCAATGCCAGAGTAGTCTGGCATGATGAGGTCCATCAGCACCAGGTCGTAATGATTGGCTTTCATCTTTTCGATAGCCTCAGTGCCGTTGCGAGCTTCGTCAATTCGAGCGTTTGGTAAACCTCGCTTGATGGTTGCAGATGCGACGAGTCTGTTGGTCGCATGGTCATCGACCAAAAGTAAATAGACTTGATTTGGGTGAGTTTCGTTAACGGCTGCTATCGGACTGACTGAGGGTGCTTGGGCGAGTTGAACGGGTAGATTCACTTGGAACGTAGAACCTACTCCTACTTGACTTTGAATAGTGATAGTGCCGCCAAGGTTTTTAATCAAGCTCTGTGTGATGGCTAGCCCGAGACCATTGCCACGCAATGAGTTGTCATTTCCTAGGAGTCTTTGAGTGTCGAGTTGCACAAATGGCTCAAAGATTTGATCTATAGATTCAACCGGTATGCCAATGCCTGTGTCTTGAACTTCTAATATAAGTTGCCCAACATTCTGATTAGCATCGTCAAATTCAAAACTCGCATGAGTGGTGACGCTGCCACTGGCTGTGAACTTCAGTGCATTGCCAAGTAGGTTAAGAAATATTTGCGTGAATCGATGTGGATCAATTCGAACCCATTGAGGGAAATGGGCGTCGATGGTTAGTACATAGTTAAGGGCTTGTTCCGCTGCTTTGGGCGCTAGAGTTTGATGTGTTTCTTGGAGAACTTGATGCAGGTTGACTGTCTGCGGCGTGAAGACAAGTTTGCCTTGTCGTATTTGAGAGTAGTCAAGAAGATCATTGATGACGGTTAACAAGTGTGCTGCTGAATTTTGTGCGCCTTGCACGTAGGTGGTGGCGATGGTAGGTAAGTTATCGGTCGTGTGTAATAGGCCCAAGTAACCCATGATGGCATTCAAGGGGGTTCGCATTTCGTGGCTGACGGTGGCTAAGAATCTGTCTTTATGAACATTGGCTTTTTGTAGATCTTGAGAAAGTGTATTGAGTGTTTCGTTTTTTCGTTTGATATGGCGAATATTTCGCGCATTGGCAGAGTCATAAGTCATGACTAACATGACTTGGGTGACGCAAAGTAAGCCAATCATGATGGTGCTAAGGGCTAGTTCTTGAAGACTTTTATCGGGCGAAAGTGGAACGAAGCCATGCAGCTGAGCCCAATAGATGCTGATGACTGCTAGAAATGAAAAGAAGAGCCATACATAACTCCATCTTCTTGAGACGGTGAACAGGGGCAAAATCGGGACAATGCCCATCCAAATCATGACTGGTGAAGCAACACCGCCAGAGTAATAGGCGTTGTACAAGATGCCCCACATGAGGGTAACTTGATAAATGATTTGCACCCAGGGTATGGCGATACCTAAGCGCCATAAACCAATGCAAAGTGAAATTAGTAGTGCGCAAAGCGCTGATGACCACGCGGGGCGATACTGTCCTGTGTAAGCCAGTAATGGCGAGAGAAACGTCAGACAGAAAACCGCAGATGCAGAAAACGATAAGAAGTAATAGTCTTCCACACTGCGAAGGTTAGCGGGGAGCTTGTGGCGTATGCCACTGTAGAGGCCCCTCTTTAAGTCAATAGCCATGAGTGATTGCGCTGGTGTGTTTACCAAGCTGTAGCAAGCTGTGCGCTCAAGATGCCAAGTGTGAAGTGGTGAGCGGAGAAAGCCGTTGGACTATCAGAGAAGTACCGCGACTTCGTGTATTGCAACGTTAAATCAGTTTTTGGACTGAGTTTCCAATTGGCTGAAACGTTCTCTCCACCCTCGTTAAGCATAGGAAGGTTGTAAACCGTTTGTGAAGTCATGTCGACAACATAAATCCTTTTGCCGCGATCTAGGCCTAGGGTGACTCTGTTGGGTGCCCAGTCTTGATAGCCGCTCATGACGTGTGTGAGTTTGATGTCGGTGGCATGCGTGCTGGATTGTCCAAGTGCACTAGCAGGTTCGAGGTTGCTGATGGCATAGCTCCGAACTTGAAGCCAGTCTTGTGCGTTGTTAAAACCGTATGAAATGGCTGGACTGAATTGATGAATAGTGCTTGTGTTTTTGTAGTTTGATGCGGCGTAGCTGACATCTAATTTGAGTGGCTGCGTGTAGGAAAACCAAGTCAGTTGTGGTGCTACAGCATGAACATGACTACTGATGCTTTGGGGTGCATCGTTATTGACTTGGTGCGCATCAAGTTGAAGTGTCCAGCGTCCAGGTAGCGTGGTAGATGGTGTATGAATATGGCCAGATAGCAGCCAGTTCTCTTGGTTTTGTTGAGTAGTTTGGGTGCTGGGATTCATGTTGATGCGCGTGGATTGCAATCCTGCTGTCACGCCCCATGCTTGGTCCTTCTCTGCGAAAAGACGTACGCCTAAGCCATGCTGGTCGTACATCGTTTGTGCATTGGCATAGTGTCCCGTCATCGCTGTCATTGATGATGTTGTTTGCCATGAATCTTGCGCATAAGCAATAACGGGTGTTACGCAGAGGAGTGCAACCAATTTGGTATTTAGATTTGATTTCAATGTTTTTGACAAGTTGTGAGCTTGTAAATTGAGTTTGTGATGTTCTCAATTTATCTTTTAAATTTATCAAACAAAAGATATGTATTTGAGTTGTCGGTACTTAATTCCTGCAATTGATCAGTACTTATGTTTTTCTGCTGGCATTGCTTAGATACTTGAAAAGCATTTATGTCTTATCACAAAATATTTCCCCGATCAATCGCCGTGAAGATGGATGGTGATGGTGGCTATGTAGGTCATCTGCTTTATGACTTTGAGCAGTACGGCTGTATGTTGTATGGCGATGACTCAGGAGTAGCTGTGCTTTGTGGTTTGCATGCAAAAGCTAATTGGTTGATTCGCTCGACGGAGCGAATTCACGATTTAGCTGGGTTTTCTGTTTTTATGGATGCTTTAAATCACTACTTGTTTACTGTGTTGCATTTTGATCCGGTGTCGCAATGGAGCAAGGTTTCACCTACCGAGTATGAGTATCACTTTGAACGTGTGTATTTTGATATGGGTACACGTCAGTTCAACGCTGTTGAAAAAATTAGCAAAAGGTACTTATGAGATTTGGTTTGTCTAAATTGAAGTCTTGGATGTTTCATAAGCTTGGAATGCGACAAACTGTGCCGAACAAACAATCAGAGTTGATAGAGCGTTTGTCACACGAGTTACGTACATCGTTGACCGGTATTGTTGGGTATTCTGAATTTGTCGAATCGAGTTCTGCAGAACCTATGGTGAATTTCACTGCAAAAATTATTCGTGAGAGTAGTCAAGGTTTGTCCCGTGCAAGTAATTCTTTTTTTGATTTGCACCGCCTAGAGTTGGGTGAGTTGAAGGTGAATTGCACAACATTTTCAATCAGTGCGTTGGTGAGAGATGTCGTTAGAGAGCATCAGAGGCAGGCGCTTGAGCAAGATGTGAAACTTGTGTTTACTTGTTCGGCAGAGACCTTTCTTTTTGATATGTATGCGGATGCGTTCAGAGTGCGTCAGCTGATTGATGCATTAGTTTTTGGAGGCATTCAATCTGCTGGGAAGGGTAAGTCGATCCAAGTGGATATCTCACTTGATGGAGATCAGAGTCATTTACGATTCATTGTCATCTCATTAGATTCGGTATTCAACGCTCCGCAGATTGAATTGACTAAAGAATTTTGGTGTAACGACCATTACAAATTTAAATTGCAAGAGGGGCCAGGCGTTGAGTTGGCTTTGGCGAAGTCTTTAATTTACTTCCTGCAAGGTAAGGTTGAATACAGAGCCGCTCTTGAGGAGTTGCCACGATTAATTTTGACGTTGCCAATGCGTTACCGTGAAAACAAGGTGTGTGGATGAAAAAAATGATGGTGGTCGTGGTTGATGACAACTTGGTGAGTCGTTTACTGCCTAGCTTAATTCTTCGACCATTTAACCTGACGGTTCAAGTGATGGAGTGTGAGACAGGTATAGAAGCATTACGCTTGATGAAAATACATCAAGTGACACATGTCTTACTTGATATCTCGATGCCAGAGATGGATGGCGCAAAGGTTGCCGAGAAAATCAGAGCTGTTTCTAAATATTCTGAAATAAAGTTAATTGCTTATACAGCTGATGCGAATGCGACAGATGTGACGTATTTGAAGCATGTGGGCTTTAATGACGTTCTTTTGAAGCCGCTTAAGAGTGCTGATCTTTTGCTTGCTCTTGGCTTGTTTGAATCTTCGACTTGATGGTTGGTTATAAATAGCCGTTGTCTCGTGAGAACTTGATCAATTGCGTTCGGCTGTTGAGGCCTAATTTTTTGTAGAAACGCCAAAGATGCACTTTGACAGTGTGTGCACTGATGTCGAGTTTATTGGCGATTTCTTCGTTGCTAAGACCTGAATCGACAAGAACTAAAAGTTGTTTTTGTCGTTTTGATAGTTTTATTTGACCATCATCTAAGTTGATTGAATTGTTCGGTGTGATTGGTTTATCCTGTGAATTTAATTGCTTGCTAATGAGGTTAAACACATCGCGCAGAGAAGTGGTTTTTTCAATGTACAGATCTGCTCCCGCGTCTAAGCAAGATTTTTCAACTTCATCGCTTGGAATGCTAGAAAACAAGATGAGTGGTGTAGTAGGGTAGTTCGTTTTTATTTGCTTAATACCGCCTGTGCCACTGATGCCCGTGATCAGGGGGTCCATCACAAATGCTTCAGGCTGACCGTTGATTAGCATGACCTCCTGAAGTTTGCTGAATGCATGCACTTCGACGACTTTTTTAGTGGGGTCTATTCGACGCAGCAAGAAGGCAATCGCTTGACACATCAAAGGATGGTTTTCGAGTATGTAGATAGTCATTTAGCTCACTTTGTAGATTGTTCAGTTAAATAGTAGTTATCTAGTTTCTTTTTTTTAAGAAACTCAGGTGAACTACAGATACAAAGGTGCTGTAATCGTTTTGGTAATTTGGTAATACTGCGTAGCACTTCTTCTGTAGGTTCAACCAAGCGCGGCGCAGGGCGCCACGCACCCGTGGGTGTGCCGCTCATGCACAAGGGCGGACGCCGCTGACGTAGCGAGCCTTCAAGTGGATGTGGCGAATCGAGCCAGCCTTGGGTGGGGATGAGGTGCGAGTTGGTCAGCAAGTCGTCTACCGGCCGAGTAAGCCAATGTATAGCCCAGTGATGTGAGTGAGTTAGTCAGGCCTGAACCCGTGATGCTGTAGGTGCCAGCGTTGATGGCGTTGTTTTGTGCTGTGCCGCCATAGACGAGTGTTCCACCCATGCTGCCTGCTGTGTCACTGTTGACTGTGTTTGAGACGGTGTAGCCGTTGCCGCCGCTGTAGGCGAGGGCGTTGTATGTTTTGCTGTCGTTGTTGAGCGTGATGGTGAGTGAGGGGGATTCTCGGTAAATGGCATACAGGCCCGATGAGCCGATGGCTTGCGTATAGCCCGTGCTGAGTTCGTCGCTGTTGTAGCGCGAATTGCCTGTGCCCACCAATGTGGCGAGGCCGGTGCTCCCTGCAATTGATCCACTCATCAAGGTGGCTCGGCCACCGCTGCCTACGCTGATTGCTCCTGCGCCAGAGAAGATCAAATCTCCACCCGTCGATGTACCTGCTGATGAACCTTTGCCCGCATTCAAAATTACGGCTGAGCTGCTGGTGTTGCTGGTGCTTATGGCGGACGTCACAGCAATATTGCCATCAGAGGCCAAGTTGATCAGGCCATTGGTTAAATTGATGGTGCCGCTAACGGCCAAGTCGTTACCACTGCCTGTGATGCTGCTTGAAACATTGCCGGAGCCACTGATGTTGTAGCTGATGGTGGTCGCTGCGCCACGCACAAAGTTCAGGTTGGCGTTGTTGGACAGGGTGACTGCGCCCGTCCCTAATGTGCCCGATGCGCCTGCATTGCCGACTTGCAAAGTGCCCGCGCTGATGGTGGTGACGCCATAAGCGTTGGTGCCAGTGAGCGTTGTGGTTCCAGTGCCTGCTTGCGTTAATCCACCCGTGCCTGTGATGCTTTGGCTTAGGTTGACAGCGTCCGAATGTTTGATGATCAGCGTGCCGTTGTCTGTGATCGCGCTACTGGATGCAATGCTGCCAGCAGTGGCGCCAGTGCCAATTTGCAAGGTTCCACTGTTGATCGTCGTGGCGCCTGCGTACGTGTTGTTGTTTGTCAGGGTGACGATGCTGCTATACGTATCTCCAGGTGTGTTGAATTCGAGATTTTTAGAGCCAGAAATGACACCTGAGACAGTGCCCGTTGAATTGTGTGCGCCGATGCGCGCGTCGGCAGTGAGTGTGATGGCACCACCGTAGTTGGCAGCGCTTGATAAGCGCAAGGCACCGAGATAAGGCCAATACGGTTCGTTCCAACCGTTACCCGCCAATGACAAGGTGTTGTTGAGGGTGAAGCCTCCGTTGAGATACAAACCCGCACCGCTGTTAACCGTGATTGCTGCAGTTCCTACCCGGCTGGCCGACGTAATGCCTAATCGAGAGGAGGTGAGGGTGATGTTGCCACTGAAGCTGCTGTTGTTGCCGGTGAGCTGATAGTCGCTTTGTGCTTGCGTGCCTGTCCCCAGAAAGTTGATGTTTCCGGAGCCTGACATCGTGTTGGTGGCGTTGAGTAAGTCAGATCGATAGAAGTTGAGATTGCTGTTGGTGGCAACAGACACTGCGCCGGTGCCCAATGTGCCGGTGTTGCTTCCATTGCCGATCTGCAAAGTGCCTGCAGAGATTGTGGTCGTGCCACCGTAGGTGTTGCCCCCAGTGAGCATGAGTGTGCCTGTGCCAATTTTGGTGAGGCCACCAGCGTTTGCGATGCCCCCAGTGATGACACCGGTCAGTTCGCCCGCGTTATTAATGTCAACGGTCAAGCCACCCGTGGCATCGTAGGTGTTGGCGCCCGAGCTGGCGATGGAGGCACCTGAGCCTGTGGCGTTCGCTGTGATGGTGGTCGTTGCGTCCGATTTGATGGTGGCGCCGTTGTCAATCGCAACTGCGGTGCTGCCAAGTGTGGCTGAGCCTGTGATGGTGACTGTGCCAGCGCCCGTCGCAGAGACTTCGGCACCTGTTTCAATCGACACACCTTTGTTGGTGCCGCCCGTGCCTGAGTTGCCGCCCGTGCCTGTCACGTTGACGTTGCCGCCTGTCGATGTGACGGTGGCATAGCCAAGCATGACGCCATCCTCATAGTTGCCCGTGGCAGAGGATGTGCCAGTGCCTGTGATGGTGACGCTGCCTGTGGTGCCGCCGGTCACGGTACTGACGTTGCCTGAGGCACCCACGATGTGAACGCCAGTGGACGTGGATGCGGTTGAGGTGCCTGCGCCCGTACCGATCATGCTGATCGTTCCGGCACCGGTTGTGGCGATGCTGCCACCGCTGACCATGTAGATGCCAGAGGGGCCGTCAACGTTTGAGGGCGTGGTGACAGCACCGCTTTGGCCTTTGAGTGAAATATTGCCACCTGCGGCACTGAGGCTGGCGCTCGTCAAGCTGATGCCGTGAATATTTGTGCTGTTGCCCACAGCATTGCCAGAGCCATCGCCTGCTGAGCCTCCACCCAAGGTGATGTTGCCGCCATTGCTGGTGATGCCCGAGCCTGTGTTGAGCACAATCGCCCCCGAGCCGTCGCCATCGCTGTCGCTATTCAGCAGCACACTGCCATTGGTCAAGGTGGTGATGGAGGCGTTGGCATAGAGCGTGATGTTGCCGCCCGACAAAACCTTCAAGTTTTTCGCCAACGTTGGGTTGATGCTTGTGCTGACCGTTACATCGCCCGAGGCGTTCGGCCCTGTTTGACCAATCACCAATGTGGATGCCGTGATTCGACTAAGTTCAGCGCTTGACAAGCCCAAGGTCAGTGGCGTTCCGCTCAGGACATCCGCCCCGCCTAAATTGATGCGCGTGCCGGCGGTGCGGTTTTGAATGGTCACGCTGCCTATGCCGGCATTGATGATTTCAGTGCTGCCACCTGAATAGCTGTCGCCCGTGAACGTGAGGTTGCCACCTGATGTACTGATTGAACTCCCCGTCGTGTCAATGGCTGAAGTGCCTGCTCCCGTCGATGACGATGTGCCTGTGATGTTGACCGCGCCACCAGCAGTAGTGATGTTCGCTCCACCCACACCTATTGCCCCTGTGCCCGCACTGCCTCCAACGCCTACTAAAGTCACGGAGCCACTGCCACCCGCGATCAGTGACCCTCCATTGAAACCAATGCCTTGGTTGTAGCTGCCGGAAGCGCCTCTGCTCGTCCCTGTGATTGAGATGTTGCCACCCGAGGTCGTGACAGCGCCAGGCGTTCGTAATTGGATTCCTACAGCATCTGAGGATCCATTTGCACTACTCGTGGCATTGATGGTCACGTTGCCTGTGCTTGTGGTGATTTTTGCTGCGCCAAAACGAATCATCATGCCGTAGCCATACATACCGTTGGTACGTCCTGTGGCTGTGATGTTGACATTGCCACTGGTTGTGCTGATGGTGGCGCTTTCCATGGCAACACCCCAAATGCTGCTGCCTGAGTTGAAACTTGTGCCTGTCAAAGTCACATCGCCAGTACCCGTGGTGATGGCTGAGCCATTCAAATAAATTCCATGCCCATTGACTGAGCTACCCATGGCAGAACCTAGACCTGCGCCACCTGTGCCACCGCCCAAGGTGACGCTACCGCCATTGCTGCTGATGCTGGAGCCGGACTTCATGACGATGGCGCCTGAGCCATTGCCATCCAAGTCACTGTTCAACACTACGTTGAGTTTGTTGGTGCCCGTGCGTGCAATGCTGACGTTGCTGTTGACCACGATGTCGCGTTCAGCTTGCAGTGTGAGGGTCGCGTCAGCGGTGCCTGTGACCGCAATGTTGCTGGCGACGGTGATGTCGCCATTGCCAGTTCCGCTGGCATTGGTTGTCTTGACGATGACGCTGGTGCCGTCTCTCAAACTATTGGCGAGGGTTGTTGCACTCACCGTGCTGGCGGTTGTCCCCGTTGTGTTGGGTGTTTGAGTGATGGGGTTGGTGCCACTGCTTGCCATACCTGAATCAGCGGAGGTGATCGTGATGTCTGTAGGGTCGAGCAGCCATTCACCGGCTTTGACTTGAATGCCATCGACGATGAGGTGTTCGCCAGATGTTTCAACAAAGCCTTTTTGGCTTTCTAGTTTTGCGGCACTGACGTCTGTGGTCCTAGAGAGGGCGCCTGTTTCTTCATCGCGGCCAATGGTGATGTCGCCTCCACGATTGGCTGTGCCATGGGTGTTGCCGCTGCTGTTGGCTTTGATGCCACCATCTACTTGGATGACACCGTTCTCAGCCAATACAGTGACGGCGCCGGCTTGGGCTGCCGAGGTGTCAATCAAACCGCTGTGTGTGACGCTGGCAACTGCTGAGCTCAGTGCAGCTGCTTGTAATAAAACTTGACCGCCTTCCGTGATGATCACACCGCTTGGTGTGTTGTTCACCGCCGTGTTGATCGCGGCAGGATCAAGCTCTAAGCGCACGCGATTGCTCATGCGCACGCTGATGGTGTTGGGTGTGCTTGACGGTTTGGGTGTAACAAACGCATCTGGCAGCGTGACGGTCTCAGCGGCTGCTAATACGACGTCGCCTTGTGGGGCGATGATTCTTCCTTCGTTGGTGACGGTGGCGCCAATCAACGCCACAAAGCCTCCAGATGAGACTTCAATCGTGCCTTGGTTCACAACGGCAGCTGTGCTTGTGCTGCGGTTGTATTTGTAAAAGCCGTTCATAAAGTCGGCATCGGTCAAGCCAAAAGTGCTGGCGGTGAATGCGCTGGCGGTGACGGAGCCGTCTTTGCCAAACATGATCCCGTTGGGGTTGAGCAAAATCAGTTGGCCATTGGCCGAGAGCTTGCCTAGGATTTGGCTGGGGTCGTTACCAGTCACACGGTTTAACAAAACAGAAGACGAGTTTGGCTGTTGGACACGGACAGACGCACCTGTGCCAATGTTGAAGCTTTGCCAATTGATGCTGGCTTTATCGCTGGTTTGGATGATGCCCATTTGTGCCCCGTTGCTGCTGATCGCCGCAGCCCCTTGGTTCACATGCCCGCTTTGAGGGAGCGTCATGGATGGCAGGGTTGATTGCGCTTGCGTTGTGCCAAGTGACATGGATACCAACGAAACCGATGCAAAGGTGAGCTTGAGCGCACCCACAAAAGCATCCATCACACCGCCTGTGAAAGAACTTGGAGGGGCGGCTACTCGGCTTGCTTGCCCACTGGCCGCTTTTCCTGCGCACGCGGTATGTTCACCGACGGCAACGAGCGCGCCGAGGCGTTTAGAAAAAATGATTTTGTAGAAATTAGAGTTCATTTCTGATGGTTAAAACCACAATTTGTGGTTTTTATGCAAAAGGAATCAAATTCTATTAAATTAATTAAACCAATCATATACGCCAATTGGCGTATGGTTATTTATTTGGTTTTGGGTTTGATATTGATATTTGTATTGACGGGGCGTTCTAAGTCAAATGCTGCACCCACGTTGGAAGAAGCTGCCAAAGTACGGATTCAAAGGTTGGCTGCGGCGGGGCTAAAATGTCGACTTGCGTTTAGCTTTCTATTCCAAGCGCGGCCTTTGCCGCGCTTTTTCATTTAAGACACATGGTTCAGATTACTCTTCCCGACGGTTCGCAACGTGAATTTCCAGGCCCTGTCACGGTGGCAGAAGTGGCCGCGTCGATTGGCGCAGGCTTGGCCAAAGCGGCTTTGGCTGGCAAGGTCGATGGCCAGGTGGTGGACACGAGCTATACGATGAACAACAACGCGAGCTTGGCCATCATCACGGCCAAAGACGCCGAAGGCTTGGAGGTGATTCGTCATTCCACCGCTCACTTGTTGGCCTATGCGGTGAAAGAGCTGTACCCAGAAGCGCAAGTCACCATCGGACCTGTCATCGACAACGGCTTTTTCTATGACTTCTCGTTCACCCGCGGTTTCACGCCCGAGGACTTGGTGGCCATCGAAAAGCGCATGACCGAGTTGGCAAACAAAGACGAGCCCGTGGTGCGCCGCGTGTTGCCTCGCGACGAGGCCGTGGCTTATTTCAAAGGCTTGGGCGAGCACTACAAAGCCGAGATCATTGCCAGCATTCCTAGCAATGAGGACGTGAGCCTGTATCGCGAAGGTAATTTCGAAGATTTGTGCCGTGGTCCGCATGTGCCCAGCACAGGCAAGCTCAAGCACTTCAAGCTGATGAAAGTGGCTGGCGCCTACTGGCGTGGCGATCACAAAAACGAAATGCTGCAACGCATTTACGGCACGGCATGGGCCAGCAAAGATGATTTGCAGCTCTACCTCAAGCGCTTGGAAGAAGCTGAAAAGCGCGACCACCGTAAGCTGGGCCGCGAGCTGGATTTGTTCCACATCGACGAGCACGCGCCTGGCTTGGTGTTTTGGCACCCCAAGGGCTGGACCGTTTGGCAAACCATCGAGCAATACATGCGTCAGGTGTATCGAGACAACGATTACCTAGAAGTCAAGGGCCCGCAAATCATTGACAAGTCGCTCTGGGAAAAAACGGGTCACTGGGACAAGTACCGCGACAACATGTTCACCACTGAGTCTGAAAAGCGCGACTACGCTTTGAAGCCGATGAACTGTCCCGGTCACATCTTGATCTTTAAACAAGGCATCAAGAGTTACCGCGACCTGCCATTGCGCTACGGCGAATTCGGCCAATGCCACCGCAACGAGCCTTCTGGCGGCTTGCACGGCATCATGCGTGTGCGTGGCTTTACGCAAGACGACGGCCACATCTTCTGTACCGAAGACCAAATCTTGCCTGAGTGCGACACCTTCACCAAGGTGTTGAAGAAGGTTTACGCAGACTTTGGCTTCACCGATATCTTGTACAAAGTCTCCACACGCCCTGAAGCCCGCATTGGCTCGGACGACTTGTGGGACAAAGCCGAGAAGGCCTTGATGGACAGCTTGACTGCCGCTGGCTGCGAGTTCGTCATCTCCGAGGGTGATGGCGCTTTCTACGGTCCCAAGATTGAGTACACGCTCAAAGACGCGATTGGGCGCGAGTGGCAGTGCGGCACGATTCAGGTCGACTTCAATCTGTCAGAGCGCTTGGATGCCGAGTACACGGCCGAAGACGGCTCACGCCAACGCCCTGTGATCTTGCACCGCGCCATCGTGGGCAGTATGGAACGATTCATCGGAATCTTGATCGAACAGCACGCCGGTGCCTTGCCTACTTGGCTGGCGCCAACCCAAGTTTCTGTCCTCAATATCACGGACTCCCAGGCTGAATACGCCCAAGAAGTTGCGAAAACGCTTCGAAATCAAGGGCTTAGGGTTGATTTAGATCTCCGCAACGAGAAAATCACGTATAAAATACGAGAGCATTCAATGCAAAAGCTTCCCTACATCTTGGTCGTAGGCGACAAAGAGAAGGAAGCTGGCGCCGTCGCAGTGCGCGCCCGAGGCAACCAAGACCTCGGTGTGATGTCCCTCGAAGCCTTCTCTCAAAAGATTGCCTCTGACATCTCTCTCAAAAGCTGATTTCATATAGAAATTGCCAAGAGTTGTGCGTCGCACACGTGTGTCGGTTTGTTTTTGATTTTTAAGGATAGTCACCATCGCTACAGAATTTCGCGACCGCCGCCAGCGCGAGGAACGCAAACACCGCCTTAACCGGGAAATCATGGCCCCGGAAGTCCGC
>CANCCJ010000046.1 GCA_947374535.1 Comamonadaceae bacterium
CAGTCATGTGGGTGTGTGTTGTTGGTGGCGCTGCCACAGCCTGTAGGCCAAGTAGCCGACGATGGTGCCATTCAGCACCACGATGAAGGCGTTCATCCATGAAGGTTCATGCTGCAAATGAATCAGCTCAAACGGAATGTAAATGCCCCCCGAGAGCGCGCCCAAATATTCACCCCAAGCCTTGCCCAGCCACAGACCCGTGGCTTCGATGAGGCGCAACGCGATGTAAGCCGAGGCCAGCATAACCAACAGGCGCACCTCGGTGTTTGGCAGCAAGTCAGCGTAGTGCAGCAGCAAAGAGGGGTAATGTGCCTCGGGGTCGAGGCCTAAGCGGCCAACCAGCGTCAGAACCACAGCGCGCACATCGTGGTGCAGCAGATCGAGTACGCCAATCAACCCAATCAACGCAGCCAAGCCTTTGATCGCTTCAAAGATCGCGATGGCTTGAAGGGCGCTGCGCTGATCTTTGGGGCCTGACATGTCAGCCTAGGCGCTTGTGATGACGCGCAATTTGTGCGCGCACCTGCACAGGCGCGGTGCCACCCAAGGTATTGCGTGCGTTGAGTGAGCCGTGCAGGCTCAAGCAGTCGTACACGTCTTTCTCGATGGCGGGGTGGAAGCTTTGCAGCACTTCCAGCGGCAGCTCTGACAAATCGCAGTTGTGGCTGGCAGCGGCCTTGACGGCGTGGGCCACGGTTTCATGCGCATCGCGGAAAGGCTGGCCTTTTTTCACCAAGTAGTCGGCCAAGTCGGTGGCGGTGGCAAAGCCTTTTTTGGCGGCGTCTTCCATGGCTTGGGCGTTGACGGTGATGCCGCCTTCTTTTTGGCCCGTGGCTGGGTTGACTTGGCCACCCACCATTTCGCTGAAGATGCGCAGCGTGTCTTTGAGGGTGTCGACCGTGTCAAACAAAGGTTCTTTGTCTTCTTGGTTGTCTTTGTTGTAGGCCAAGGGTTGGCCTTTCATCAAGGTGATGAGGCCCATCAAATGGCCCACCACACGGCCGGTTTTGCCGCGTGCGAGTTCGGGCACGTCTGGATTTTTCTTCTGCGGCATGATGGAGCTGCCGGTGGTGAAGCGGTCGGCAATTTTGATGAAGCCAAAGTTTTGGCTCATCCACAAAATCAACTCTTCCGACATGCGGCTGATGTGCACCATGCACAGGCTGGCAGCGGCGGTGAACTCAATGGCAAAGTCGCGATCGCTCACACCGTCCAAGCTGTTTTGGCAGACTTGTGCGTTGCCGTGCTCGTCCACCATGCCGAGCGTGCGGGCCACGCGTTCGCGGTCCAGCGGGTAGGTGGTGCCAGCCAAGGCGGCGCTGCCCAAAGGCAAGCGGTTGGTGCGGCGGCGCACGTCGCTCATGCGCTCGGCGTCGCGTGCAAACATTTCGACATAGGCCAGCAGGTGGTGGGCAAAACTCACGGGCTGCGCCACTTGCAAGTGGGTGAAGCCAGGCAGGATGACGTCGACGTTTTTCTCGGCCACTTCCACGAGTGACTTTTGCAAATCGACCAACAAGTCGATGATCAGGTCCATTTCGCTGCGCAACCACAAGCGCACGTCGGTGGCCACTTGGTCGTTGCGGCTGCGGCCGGTGTGCAGGCGTTTGCCTGCATCGCCCACCAGTTGGGTGAGGCGCGCTTCGATGTTGAGGTGAACGTCTTCGAGGTCGAGCTTCCACTCGAACTGGCCAGATTCAATTTCAGACCAAATTTGCGCCATGCCTTTTTGGATGGCCGCGTGGTCGTCTTTGCCGATGATGCCTTGGTGGCCCAGCATCTCGGCGTGGGCCAAGCTGCCTGTGATGTCGGCTTGCCACAAGCGTTTGTCAAAGAACACGCTGGCGGTGTAGCGCTTGACCAACTCGCTCATGGGTTCAGAAAACAGGGCGGACCACGCTTGGGATTTTTTGTCGAGTTGGTTTGTCATATAGGTCAGATTTTATCGGGCTGGCGTTGCGTGGAAATTTCCTTATTCTTTTGAATTACATTTAGCTCAGTAAAAAATTGACTTTGTCATTGAGTAGACAAAGCAAAACCTCAATTCCTATGAAATTTGTCAGTAATGCTGGAACAGACAGAGTTCTGGACTTCTTGCGGCCAGGTTTGCAGGCCAACCACCAGCTCGACATGGCCTCGCCATCTTTTTCGCTGTTCGCTTTCTCAGAAGTCCTGACTGCCTTTCCTCTGCTGTCCCGTTCTCGATTGGTCATTCCGCCAGTCACTGCCAATGCCACAACCGGTATCGAGGGCGTTCAGTTGGGTTTGCTGGGCTCCGCATCTGACCGTGCCGCACGTAACAAACTCCAAGCACCATGGCTGGCGCGTCAGCTGGCCGCGTGGGCGCAAGACAAAACAGATATTCGTCATTCTTTAGGCCCAATTCCGCAAGGCACCGTGGTCATGCGCGATGCGGAGGGCCTGGCCCTGCAAGCGGCCCTGGGCTCATTTGCATTCAGCAGCGAAGGCTTGGGCATCACGCCCGGCAACCCGCTCAGCCTTATTCAAGCGTCTGAAACGCCTGCAGAAGCCCAAATGCTCAGCCAGTGGTTTGACCTGCAATGGGCCAGTTTGCAAGACCAAGTCGAGGCCAAGGCGGCATTTCTCAATGCCGTCAAAGCCATCAGTACCCCACGCGACGCGACCAGCATTTACAACTTGATCTTGCAAAACCTTTTTGCGAGTCAAGGTGAAGGTTTGGACGAAGAGCGCATTGTCAAATCGGCCACGGGCATTCGCAACACCATCGTCTGGAACAAGCTCTACAAATTTCAACGCGACGGCGTCGTGGGTGCCATCGACAAGCTCGAACGCTTTGGCGGCTGCATCATTGCCGACAGCGTGGGCTTGGGCAAAACCTTTGAAGCCCTGGCCATCATCAAGTACCACGAGTTACGTAACGACCGCGTGCTGGTGCTGTGCCCCAAACGCCTGCGCGACAACTGGACGCTCCACAAAGCCAACGACCGTCGCAACGTGTTGGCCCCCGACAGGCTCAACTACGACGTGCTGAACCACACCGATTTATCTCGGGACAATGGTTTGTCGGGTGACATTGACCTGAGCAACGTCAACTGGGGCAACTATGACCTGGTGGTCATTGATGAGTCGCACAACTTCCGCAACAAGGCCGCCAACAAAGGCCGTGAAACACGCTATGACAGGCTCATGCGCAAGATCATCCGAGAGGGCGTTAAGACGCGCGTGCTCATGCTCTCGGCCACGCCGGTGAACAACCGGCTCAACGACCTGAAAAACCAAATCGCCTTCATCACCGAGGGTGACGACACAGCCTTGTTCGAGCACGGCATATCTAGCATTGAAAGCACCACACGCCGCGCCCAAAAATCATTCAACCGTTGGCTTGATTTGCCGCCCGAAGAAAAAACACCCGGCAAGCTGGTGGACATGCTCGGGTTTGATTACTTTGCCTTGCTCGATCACCTGACCATTGCCCGCTCGCGCCGCCACATCGAAAAATATTACGGCACCGCCGAGACCGGGCGCTTTCCTGATCGCTTGCCCCCCATCAACATCAAAGCCGATGTGGACCGTGCAGGCGAATTTCGCTCCATCCGCGAAATCAACCTTGAAATTCGTCGCCTCAACCTGGCCGCCTATGCGCCCATGCGCTACTTGCTGCCGCACAAGCAAGAGGCTTACGACGACAAATACAGCACGCAAATTCGCGGCGGCGAAAGCATGTTCCGCCAAACTGACCGAGAAGAAAGCCTGATTCACCTCTTGCGTGTCAATGTGCTCAAGCGCATGGAAAGCTCGGTGTCCTCCTTTGCGCTCACCGTACGCCGTCAGTTGCAAGATGTAGAAGCCACACTGGCCAAAATTGAGGCGCACAGCGAGTCGTTTGAAGAGCTGGACATTGCCGATGTGGACATGGAGGACCCCGCCTTTGAAGCCCTGCTGGTTGGCCGCAAAGTCAAAATTTTGCTAGGCGACATGGATCTGCTGCGCTGGAAGAGCGACCTGACTGAAGACCGCAACCGCTTGGCCATCCTCAGTGCAGCTGCTGAACAAGTGGGCGCGGCGCGAGACGACAAGCTCGATAAATTGCGCGAAATGATCGCGGGCAAATGCCGCAACCCCATCAATGCAGGCAACCGCAAGATCATCATCTTTACGGCCTTTGCCGACACCGCCAAATACCTTTATGACCAATTGGCCGATTGGGCAAAGGCAGATTGGGGTCTGCAAACCGCACTGGTCACGGGTGCTGGTCGCAACCAAACCACGCTGCCCCAGCTCAAGCGTGACCTCACCAGTATCTTGACGGCGTTTTCGCCCCGCTCCAAAGAGCGGCCCGCAGAGTTGGCCACCGATGGCGAGTTGGACTTGCTCATTGCCACCGATTGCATCAGCGAAGGCCAAAACCTGCAAGACTGCGACTGGCTGATCAACTACGACATCCACTGGAACCCCGTTCGCATCATCCAGCGCTTTGGCCGTATTGATCGCATTGGCTCCATCAACAGCAGCATCCAGCTGGTCAACTTCTGGCCCAACATGGCGCTGGACGAATACATCAACCTGGAGCAACGCGTCAGCGGCCGCATGGTGCTGCTCGACATATCGGCCACTGGCGAAGAAAACATCATCGAGCAGCAATCGGGCAACCCGATGAACGACCTCGAATACCGACGCAACCAGTTGCTCAAACTCCAAGAAACCGTCATCGACCTGGAAGACCTGTCCAGCGGCGTGGCCATCACCGACCTGACGCTGACCGACTTCCGCATTGACCTGGCCGAATTTGGCAAAGCCCACCCTGGCCAGCTGCAAAGCCTGCCGCTGGGTTGTTTTGCCGTGGTCACTAGCCAGGATGCAGACATCGCCCCCGGCATCCTCTTTTGCTTGCGAGCCGAAGGGGCCACTGCGCAAAAAGGCATTGACCCCAGTTATCCGCTGGCGCCGCACTATCTGGTGCATGTGGGGCAAGACGGCGAAGTCGTGTTGCCCTATACCCAAGCCAAGCGCATGTTGGACTGGCTCAAACGCCTGAGCCTGGGCCGTGACCTGCCCGATGCGCAAGCCTGCAAGGCCTGGGACAAAACCACCCGTCATGGCGAAGACATGCGCCACGCCCAACAACTTCTGGCCGCTGCGGTGGCCTCGGTTGCGGGTAAATCGGCCGAGCGTGCCGTGGCCAGCCTGTTCACGCCGGGCGGCACCCACGCCATGAAAGGCGAGTTCGCAGGCGTTAATGATTTTGAGGTGTTGGCCTATTTGGTGGTTTTGCCCGCTGCGCCAGCAGTCCCTGTGGCATGAACGCAAAAGACCTGTTTGCAGCCCTAGGGCTGCCCTCGGCTGCTTGGGTAGAGCAACGCGTGCCCAAAAAGCTGCTGACCGAACACAGCGCCATTACCGCCAGCGACCGCAAGCTCATTCAAGACCAGGTGGATGAAGTGCAATGGCTAGCCGCCATCAAGCCCAGCAACACAGGTGTGCCCACCTATGAAGACGCCCAGCGCACCTACCTTGAGTTGGCGGTGATTTCTATCACCCTGCGGCAAGCCACGGCCAGCCAAATGCAACGTGTGGCCGAGCTGCTGCACCGCGCTGTGCCTTACCCGGTACTGTTGATCGTCGATGCAGGCCAAACCTTGGCCATGTCCATGGCGCACATCCGATGGGCGCAACAAGAGGCCGAAAAAACCGTGCTGGATGGGGATGTGCTGATGGCAACGATTTCAGCCGATCAATCCGCTAGTGATGCGCAAAGCGGATTCCTCGCCGCCTTGCCCCTGCACAAGCAAACCCGTAAGCATTTGCATGCACTGGTGCAAAGCTGGATGGACACACTCAGCGCCTGGCAAGCCGTGGCCATCACCGGGCAGTTTGTGCCCAGCACCACGCCCCAAGCAGCGGCCAAGCGGCGTGAAGCCTTGCGTCTGTGTTCGGCCTTGGATATCAAAATTAGCCAATTGCGCACGCAGGCCAACAAAGAAAAACAAATGGTGCGCCAGGTGGCGGCGAATATTGAAATTAAGCGGCTCTTGATCGAGCGGCAAAAAATAACAACGAGTCTCTAAGGGAAAAAATGAAAGCCATCGAAGCGAATTTGCTCACGTTCTTGCATAAGTCACCGCAATTTGCGATACCCATTTATCAACGCAACTACTCTTGGACAGTTACGCAATGCCGCCAGCTCTGGATCGATTTGCTGCGTGCCGGTCGGAACGATGACATCAAGGCGCATTTCATCGGGTCTGTCGTTTACGTAAAACGAGGGCAAGACAACGTGGTCGTCCAAGAGCCTTTGATGGTCATTGATGGACAACAACGTTTGACCACCAGTACGTTGTTGATCGCTGCTTTGGCCAAGCACTTTGAAGTCACAGGAATCGAAAATTTACTGGGCGCATTTTCCGCAAAAAAGTTACGCAACAACTATCTCATCAACCCTGATGAAGATGGTGACCGTTATTACAAGCTGATTTTGTCTGAGACGGACAAAGACACGTTACTGGCCATCTTGAAAGACTCAGCTCGGCCAGAAGATGCCAGCAATCGTATCGCTGAAAACTACAAATTTTTTCAGGATCTGATCGAGTCCCACCACAGCGAGCTGGAGGCCATTTGCCAAGGGCTTGCCAAGTTGATGATCGTGGACGTTTCGCTGGATCGCACACAAGACAATCCTCAGCTGATTTTTGAAAGCATGAACTCCACAGGCTTGGAGTTGAGTCAAGCCGACTTGATTCGCAACTACATCCTGATGGGACTGGAGCCCAAGCTCCAAACGGACCTCTACAAAACCTATTGGCGGCCGATGGAAAAAGCCTTTGGGCAAACTGCCTACGGGGTGCATTTCGATCCCTTTATGCGGCATTACTTGACGGCAAAGACAGGTGAAATTCCTAACGTCCGCGAGGTCTACAGCGCATTTAAAGGTTTTGCGCCACGTTTTAAAGGGGACACCCAAAATTTGGTGGCAGACATACATGCCTTTGCCTCTTATTACTGTGCCATTGCATTGGGTGCAGAAACCGAGCCAGCTCTGAAGCAAGCTTTTCAAGATTTACGTGATCTAAGGGTCGATGTGTCCTATCCGTTCCTTTTGGAGGTTTATCACGACTTCAAACAAGGTCGGCTACGTGTTGATGAAGTCGTTCAGGTGGTGCGCCTTGTAGAGAGCTATGTCTTCCGTCGTGTCATTTGTGCCATACCTACCAATTCCTTGAATAAAACCTTTGCTGGGTTGGGCAAAAAACTTAAAAAAGATCGTTACCTGGAAAGTGTCCAAGCGGCATTTATGTTGCTGCCTTCATACAGACGCCTGCCAAGCGATGATGAGTTTTTACGGGATATTCAAGTTCGAGATCTGTACAGTTTCCGCAGCCGCAGTTACTGGTTGCGTCGTTTAGAAAATCATGGGCGCAAGGAGCGGGTCATGGTGGAGGACTACACCATCGAGCACATACTTCCCCAAAATGAAATGCTGTCCCAAGCATGGCAAACCGAACTGGGCGAAGACTGGCAGCGTATCCAGCAAGCGTATTTGCACACGCTGGGCAACTTGACTTTGACCGGGTACAACAGCGAATACAGTGATCGTCCCTTTGCCTACAAGCGCGACCAGGTCACCGACAAGGACTGGCATCCAGTTGGTCTCAAGTACAGCCCGCTTCGACTGAATTTGGGGCTTGGCACGGTGGCCGAGTGGAACGAAGAGGCCATCAGAGCACGCGCAAACCGCCTGGCCAATGAAGCCTTGAAAGTCTGGACGATGCCGAACTTGTCAAAAGACGTGCTCAATGCTTATCGGAACGACAGTGTCAAATCGACCCAGCAATACGGCATCGATCAGCATCCCCATTTGGCCGTCAGCCCTGTGCGTGAAATTTTCCAAGCACTGCGCCAAGCCATTCAAGACCTGGACGCATGTGTCACGGAAGAGTTTTTGAAACTGTATGTGGCTTACAAGGCAGAAACCAATTTTGTTGATGTCATTCCGCAAGCTAAACGATTGCTGTTGGTGCTCAATGTCAGCATCGCTGACATTGAAGACCCCAAAGGACTTTGCCGCGATATTTCTGGCATTGGGCGTTGGGGCAATGGAGACGTGGAAGTGGGCCTAGGCAGCTTGGACGAGTTGCCCTATGTGATGAGCTTGGTGCGCCAGTCTTTCGAGCACCAAATGGGTGGCCTGCAGGACAGCTGATCTGTGCACAATCCCATGCATTGCCCAAATATCGCTAAAGAAATCCAATGAGCATTCAAAAAATCGAAGCCCAATCCCCCGAAGCGCAAAGCGCTGACTTGTTGGCGGACAACATTGCCAAGTTGCGGGCCTTGTTCCCTGAGCTGGTGACCGAAACCCTCAAGGGCGGCAAGGCCGAGGCGGTCATCAATGTGGACGTGCTCAAGGCTTTGGTGGGCGATGCCACCGCCACCGATGCGGAGGAAAAGTATGGCCTGAACTGGCATGGCAAACGCCGTGCCCGCCAACTGGCCCTTACGCCCAGCACCGGCACCTTGCGCCCGTGCCCGGACGAGAGCGTGGACTGGGACAACACACAAAACCTGATGATCGAGGGCGACAACCTGGAGGTGCTCAAGCTCTTGCAAAAGAGCTACGCAGGCAAGGTCAAGCTGATTTACATCGACCCGCCCTACAACACGGGCAAAGACTTTGTGTACCCCGATAACTTTCAGGACAACATCAAAAACTATTTGGAGTTGACCGGACAGGTGGAAGGCGGCGCCAAGATCAGCAGCAACACCGAAGCCAGCGGGCGGTTTCACACCGACTGGTTGAACATGATGTATCCGCGGTTGAAGTTGGCTCGGAATTTATTGCGTGAAGATGGGCTTATTTTTATTAGTTTGGATGACAGTGAAATTGCGGCAGCTAGAAAAATGTGCGATGAGGTTTTCGGTGAGGAAAACTTCGTTGATTGCATGATTTGGAAGAAGCGTTATGGCGGTGGTGCCAAGGAAAAATATTTAGTTACGTTGCATGAATACGTTCTTGTGTATGCGAGATCACTTGATGAAATCCCAGAGATAGAAGTGCCTTTGAGTGAGTCATCTGTAGAGCGTTATTACACCTTGCGCGATGAGTTTTTTGAGGAGCGTGGACCTTATAGAACGCATCCACTGGAGGCGATGAAAAGCTTTGAAGATCGGCCTAATTTGTGTTTTCCCATACCTGCACCGGATGGTAGTCTTCTAACGCCCAAACGCCAATGGCGATGGAGTAAAGAGCGAATGCAAGAGGCATTGGAGCGGGGTGAAGTTGCATTTAACAAAAGCAAAGATGGTTCTTGGAGTGCCAGCTCAAAACAATATTTAAAAGATTCCGACGGCGAAACACGCTCTGCAAAAGCTTTTTCAATTATTGAAGGTATTTATACGCAAATGGGAACAGCTGAGACAGTTGAAATGTTCGGCGATGCAAGGGTGTTTTCCTTTCCGAAGCCAACAGCGTTTGTTCAGAGGTTGGTTGAAGTTGCAACAAGTCAAGATCCGGACGCATTGGTGATCGATTTTTTTGCTGGGTCAGGCACAACTGGACATGCCGTTTTTAGTCAAAATTGCACTGATAGCGGCAAGCGGAAATTTATTTTGATTCAGCTTCCTGAGCCATTAAGCACAGACAATAGAGAGCAAGAAACTGCTGCAAATTACTGTGACCAATTAGGTAGGCCACGCCGGATATCTGAGCTAACCAAAGAACGCCTCCGCCGCGCAGGTGCCAAAGTTAAGGCCGACAACCCCATGTTTTCAGGCGACACCGGCTTTCGCGTGTTCAAGCTCGACACCTCCAACATTCGCGCCTGGCAACCCAGCGGCAATTTGGCCCAAGACTTGGTGGACCACATGAGCCACTTGAACGAAGGTCGCAGCAACGACGATGTGTTGTACGAGCTGTTGCTCAAGCTGGGTCTGGATTTGTGCGTGCCCATGGAGCAGCGCAACATCGCTGGCAAAACCGTGCACAGCATTGGCGGCGGCACACTCATGGCCTGCCTGGACGACAGCATCAGCGCGCAAGACGCCGAAGCGCTGGCTCTGGGCATGGCCGCCTGGCGCGTCGAGCAACAAACCGCTGGCGACACCACCGCCGTGTTCCGCGACAGCGCGTTTGAAAACGACGTCGCCAAAAGCAACTTGGCCGCAATCTTGGCGCAGCATGGCGTGGCGCAAGTGCGAAGTCTCTAAGGGGGAATGATGACAAAAGACTTAACAACATCGGCTATTGATCGCCAGAACGTACTTAACAATCCCTACGCCTTGGCCGAAATTGAGCGTGCAGCTGGTATTCAGGGTATTCCGTTTGAAGGTAAAACGGTCGTTTTGAAAGAACAGGTTGCAGCTTTTTTTGAGGTGACTTTAAGGACAGTTGAGAACTATTTGGAGCAAAACGCTGAAGAATTGTCGAGAAATGGCTACGAGGTTCTAAAAGGTGGTCGGTTACGAACGCTCAAGGACTCGATTCAGCAGTTGGATGTTCCCGAAACTGATTTCGGGAACATCAACAAAACACCTCAGTTGGGTGTGTTTGACTTTCGTGCTTTTTTGAATCTGGCCATGCTCGTGTCCGAGAGTGAGCGGGCGAAGCTGTTGCGGCAGGTGATTTTGGATGTGGTGATTGACACGATCAACAGTCGGACTGGGGGTGGCACCAAGTACATCAACCAGCGTGACGAAGACTATCTTCAGGCTGCATTTGCCGAAGAAAGTTACCGCAAGCAGTTCACCAACGCTTTGCGCGATGGCGTGGAGATGGGCCACTTTAAATATGCCGTTTACACAGACAAGATTTATGTGAGTATTTTTAAAGAGCGTTCACGTGAATATCGCAAGTTGCTCAAGCTCGAAAGCAAAGACAACGTTAGATCGACTTTTTATGCTGAAGTCTTGGATTTGGTTGCCGCATATGAGTGCGGCTTTGCCGATGTCTTGAACCAAGAGGTTGCTCGGCAAGGCCGCAAGCTTCGGCCATTAGAGGTGGATGTTCTCTTTAAGCAGTTTGAGCAATTGGCGCACTGGAAGCCATTGGTCGAGAAGGCCCGCATGAAGATGGCCAGCCGTGACCTTGCTTTCCGCGATGCCTTACATCTTCAGTTGAAGGAATATGTGGCACCCGTTCAGCGCGAAGACTATGAGCGTTTCATTGGCGAAAAAAGCAAGGAGCTGGTCCAACGTCTTGAGGAAGCCAAAGATGTGATGAAGCGTTTGAAAGACAGAAGTTGATGGCGACGACGTATTTGACCTTAGAGCAAGCCATTGAAGTTCATCGGAAAACGGTAGAAGTCAGCGGCGGCGGTGCCTTGGGGCACTTAGATTTGGGCTTGCTGGAAGGCGTTTTGGAGCACATTCAGAACGATGATTACTACCCAGGCTTTGAAGACAAGCTGACACATTTGTTTTTCAGCGCGTGCAAGTTTCATTGCTTTCAAGATGGGAATAAGCGAATAGCCATCACCTTGGCAGCGCAAATGTTGCTTTTCAACGGTTATTTGTATTGCACGAGTTCATTTATTCGCGAGATGGAAAACATCAGCTACCACGTTGCTGCAGGAAAAATCGATAAAGATCTTTTGAAAGATTTGATTGCAGCTCAATTGGCCGACGCCCTGGAGGACGAAGAGTTGAAGCTGCGCCTATTTATTGCAATTTCATCTGAAGAGTAATCATGAAACTTCACTTTGAATCAGACCTGCCTTACCAAGCCGCTGCCATTGACGCGGTGTGCGATTTGTTCAGGGGGCAAGAGGTGTGCCGTTCGGTGTTCACCGTCACCGTCACCGCACCCGCACTGGCAGCAGCAGGGGCACAGCACAGTTTTGAGGGCAAGCAGTTCACCGAAAGCGGCGGCATTGGCAATGCTTTGCAGCTGGTGGTAGATGAAGAGCTGAACGAGAACCTGCAAAACGTGCAGCTGCGCAATGGCTTGCCGCCGTCTGAGCCGCTCAAGGCCAAAGCGCCGTTGGACTTCACGGTCGAGATGGAAACTGGCACCGGCAAAACCTATGTGTATTTGCGCACCGCGTTTGAGTTGAATGAGCGTTATGGCTTCACCAAATTTGTGGTGGTGGTGCCATCGGTGGCCATCAAAGAGGGCGTGAACAAGACGCTGCAAATCACGCGTGAGCATTTTGAAGGGCTGTATCCCGCAGCCAAGGGCTATGAGTTTTTCCAATACGACTCGGACAAACTCGGCCAAGTGCGCAACTTTGCGACCAGCCCGAATATCCAGATCATGGTCATCACGGTGGGTGCCATCAACAAGTTTGGCGACGAAGAAGCTGCGTTGGCGGAAGAGTCTGACGAGGCCAAGCGCCGAGAGAAGTCTAAAAACAAGATGTACCGCGCCAGTGAAAAAACAGGTGGCGAGCGGCCTATTGACTTGATTCGCGGCACGCGTCCGATATTGATTGTGGACGAGCCACAAAGCGTGGACGGAGGCATGGACGGCAAGGGCAAAAAGGCTTTGGCCCACATGAACCCACTGTGCACGCTGCGCTATTCGGCCACGCATGTGGACAAGCTGAATATGGTTTATCGCTTGGATGCGGTGGATGCCTATGAGCAAAAGCTGGTCAAGCAAATTGAGGTGGCAGCAGCGAAGGTGCAGGGTGGCAGCAACAAGCCGTATGTGAAGTTGCTGTCGGTCAGTAATAAACGTGGCGTGATCACGGCCAGCATTGAGGTTGACCGTGAAAATGCAGCGGGTGCTGTGCGGCGTGAGCCCTTGACGGTGCAGGACGGTTTCGATCTGGAGCAAGAAACTGGCCGGGCTGTGTATGCCGATATGCGGGTGGGTGAAATCCGTACAGCAAAGGGCGATCAGTTCTTGGAGCTGAAGGTGCCCGGTCAAGAGATTTATTTGCGCGTGGGCGAAGCCCACGGCGATGTGGATGCGGGCGCGGTGCAGCGCGAGATGATTCGCCGCACCATCAAAGAGCACTTGGACAAAGAGATGCGCCTTCGCCCTTTGCAGGTGAAGGTGTTGAGCCTGTTCTTTATTGACGAGGTGGCCAAGTACCGCCAGTACGATGACCAAGGCAATGCCGTGAAGGGCGAATATGCCCTGATGTTTGAAGAGGAATACAAGCGCTGGGCGCGCCACCCCGATTACCAAAGCCTGTTTGCCGAGCTGGATTTGTCTGCTGCAGCCGAAGAGGTGCACAACGGTTATTTCTCCATCGACAAAAAGAAGGTGGGCGGAAAAACGGTGGAAATGCTCAAGGACACCAGTGGCACGACCGCAGCTGACGATGACACCTACAACCTGATCATGCGCGACAAAGAAAAGCTGCTCAGCTTTTCATCGCCTTTGAAATTCATCTTCAGCCATTCAGCGCTGAAGGAAGGTTGGGACAACCCCAACGTGTTCCAAATTTGCAATTTCTCGACCCGCGAGACGGAGCGCTGGCGGCGCCAGACCATTGGCCGTGGCTTGCGCTTGTGCGTGAACCAAAACGGCCAGCGCTTGCATGGGTTTGAAATCAACACACTCACGGTGATTGCCACCGAGAGCTATGAGCAGTTTGCCGAGAACCTTCAACGCGACATTGAAAAGGACACTGGCTACCAGTTTGGCGTGGTTCAGGACTACGAATTTGCTGGGCTGCAGGTGCGCCAAGCCGATGGGCAGATTGCCGCACTGGGATTCGAGGCGTCTAAAACTTTGCACCAACACCTGAAGGCTCAGGGCTACATCAACGATAAAGGCAAGGTGCAAGACAAGCTCAAGACCGCCTTGAACGATGGCACCTTGGTGCTGCCGCCCGAGTTTGAAGCGCAACGCGGCCAGATTGCCAATGTGCTCAAAAAGCTTTCCGGCAAGTTGGAGGTCAAAAATGCCGATGACCGCGAGACGGTTGCGGTGCGCAAGTCGGTGCTGCTTAGCCCCGAGTTCAAGGCGCTCTGGGACCGCATCAAGCACAAGACAACATACCGCGTAAATTTTGACAATGCAAAGTTGGTAGACGCCTGCATTCTGGCCCTGAACGATGCCCCGCCAGTGGCCAAAACCCGACTGCAGTGGGAGAAGGCAGGTATGGTAATCAACAAAGCTGGTGTGGATGCGACTTTGTTGTCGGTATCTGAGCCGGTGGCGTTGATGGAGAACGATATCGTTCTGCCTGACGTAATTACCGAGCTGCAAGACCGTACGCAACTGACCCGGAAAACGATTGTGCGCATCTTGGCTGAGAGCACGCGCCTGAATGATTTCAAACGCAATCCACAGCAGTTCATTGAGGTGGCATCTGACGCCATCAATCGCTGTAAGCGGCTGGCCTTGGTGGACGGTATTCGCTATCAGCGTTTGGGCGAGGATGCGTTCTACGCTCAAGAGCTGTTGGAAACCACCGAGCTGACGGGTTATCTGAAAAACCTGGTCCGTGACACCAAAAAGTCGGTGTACGAGCATGTGGTTTACGACTCGGGCACGGAGCGAGATTTCGCTCAGGCGCTGGAGCTGAACGAATCGGTGAAGGTCTACGCCAAGCTACCTGGCTGGTTCAAGGTGCCCACGCCTTTGGGTACTTACAACCCCGACTGGGCTGTGCTGGTGGAGCAGGGCAATGCAGAGCGCTTGTACTTTGTGGTGGAAACTAAAAGCAGCTTGTTTGAAGAAGACTTGCGCAACAAAGAGGGTGGGCAGATCAAATGCGGGGCTGCTCACTTCACAGCACTCTCCATGGAAGACAAGCCGGTGACGTATGGCAAGTTCACCAGCGTGGGTGAGATGTTGCAGGCGGTGCTTTGATAGCTTGGGATATTTAACGCCTGCTAACATTTGCCCCAATTGATTTCGCCACACACCTGCTGCGGCCCTGAATAAGCGAGTTTTGTTTTGTCCACTGCCTCCACATCCCCCGTTTCCTTGACCATCGCCACCCGCGAAAGCCGCTTGGCCCTGTGGCAAGCTGAGCACGTCCAAGCCTTGTTGCAAGCCCAAGGCCACCAAGTGACTTTGTTGGGCATGACCACGCAAGGTGACCAAATTTTGGACCGCAGTTTGAGCAAAGTAGGCGGCAAGGGCCTGTTTGTGAAAGAACTCGAAGTGGCGCTGGAAGAAGGCCGCGCCAGCTTGGCCGTGCATTCACTCAAAGACGTGCCCATGGATTTGCCCGAAGGTTTTGACCTGGCTTGCGTCATGGAACGCGAAGACCCGCGTGATGCGTGGGTGTCGTCCACCTATGCGCATCTCAATGATTTACCGCAAGGCGCGGTGGTGGGCACCTCTAGCCTGCGCCGTACTGTGCTGCTGCGCGCCTTGCGCCCTGATTTAAAAATTGAGCCCTTGCGCGGCAACCTTGACACCCGTTTGCGCAAGCTGGACGAAGGCCAGTACGACGGTATTGTGTTGGCCGCTGCGGGCCTCAAGCGTTTGGGTTTGGGCGAGCGAATTCGCCACATTTTTGAAACCACTGAGATGCTGCCTGCCGCCGGGCAGGGTGCTTTGGGCATTGAAGTGCGCAGCAACCGCGCCGATGTGGCGCAAGCCTTGGCGCCGTTGGCCGATGCCGCCACATGGCTGACCGTGACCGCCGAGCGTGCTGTGAGCCGCGCCATGGGTGGCAGCTGTTCCATGCCTTTGGCGGCGCACGCCACGCTGACCGATGGCGCGTTGCATTTGCAAGCCGCTTGGGGCGATCCCTCGGGTGCGCCTGTGTTGCTGCGCGCAGAAGCCAAGCAAGCTTTGGATGCGATGGACCCCGCTTCACGCGACGCGGCGAACTTGCTGGGCGAGGCCGTGGCTGCGCAATTACGCGTACTAGGCGCTCACTAAGCCGGGCTGTCCCCCATGCGCGTCGTCATCACCCGTCCCGCAGGAGATGCGCAAGCATGGGTGGAGGCGCTTCAAGCGGCGGGCCATCAAGCACTGGCGTTGCCTTTGATTGACGTGGGCCCTACCACCCACCCCCAGTCGGTGGTGCAAGCGTGGACGCAATGGTCCGAATTTCAAGCGCTGATGTTTGTCAGCGCGCAAGCGGTGCGTTATTTTTTTGATGGTGCGGCCCGTCCGATATGGGAGAAAAGTCCGCGTTGCTGGGCCACGGGCCCTGGCACCCACAAAGCCTTGTTGCAAGCAGGCGTGCCTGAGGCCTGTATTGACAGCCCGGCCGCCGATGCCATGCAGTTTGACTCGGAAGCTTTGTGGCAACGCGTGTCCAGCCAAGTGAAGGCGGGCAAACCTGTGCTGATCGTGCGGGGCAATGACCCAGGTGTTGCGTCCGAAGGAGCGTCCGTTGGCACAGGCCGCGACTGGTTGGCCCAGCAGCTGCAAGCGTCTGGTGCATCCGTTCAGTTTGTGGTGGCGTACGAACGCCGCACCCCTGTGTGGTCCACGCAGCAAACGACGCAGGCGGCTGAAGCGGCCGTCAACGGCAGTGTGTGGTGTTTCAGCAGTTCACAAGCCATCCAGCACCTGGTCCTTGCATTGCCAGGGCAAAGTTGGGCCAAAGCCCGCTGCATCGCCACCCATGAGCGGATTGCCCAGACGGCAAAAAACCTGGGTTTTGGAGAGGTTTGCCTATCTCGCCCCAGTGTGAGCGATGTGCTTCGCTCATTAGAATCTCTGGCATGAAGCCAGAGCACGACGACACATCCAACCTACCGCCCTTGGGGCCTACCACTGAGCCGCTTTCCAACGTCAGCGATTTCAACAGTGCGGATCCCACGGCCCGTGCACAGGGGCACCCGTGGCTCATTCGCAGCATTGGTGCGTTGGCCGTATTGGGCGCTGTGGGGTCGGGCTCGATGTGGGTCAAGCTCTCAGGGATTCAAGAACAACTGGCGCGTCAAAGTGCTGACACGGGCAGCCAAGCCGTGGAAGCGCGTGTGACCTCCAAGCAAGCCGAAGAATTAGCGCGCGAAACTGCCGCGCGCTTGGCGGTAACCGATGCCAAGCTCAGCGAAGTGTCTTTACAGCGTAGCCAGCTGGAAGATTTGATGCAAAGTCTCTCGCGCTCACGCGACGAAAACTTGGTGGTGGACATCGAATCTGCCATTCGCTTGGCGCAGCAACAAGCCCAGCTCACGGGCAGTGTGCAGCCTTTGTTGGCCGCACTCAACTCAGCCGAGCAACGCTTGACCAAGGTGGCTCAACCTCGGCTCGCCCCCGTGTTGCGCGCGGTGACGCGTGACATTGAGCGCATCAAAGCTACGGCCGTGGCCGATACCCCCGCTTTGCTGTTCAAGCTCGACGAACTGGTGCATGTGGTGGACACCTTGCCTCTGCTCAACGCCGTGGGAAGCACTCCTAAAGATAAACCTGTACAACCCGTGCTAGCCACGAGTTGGGCCAAAGCCATCAGTATGAGTTGGTGGGAGAAAGTCTGGTCTGACATTTGGGACGACGCCCAAAACCTGATTCGTGTGAGCCGCATTGACAAGCCCGAAGCCAGTTTGCTGGCGCCCGACCAAAGCTTCTTTGTGCGGGAGAACCTCAAGCTGCGTTTACTCAATGCCCGTTTGGGTTTGCTGGCCCGTCACTTTGACGCGGTGCAGTCCGACATGAAACAAGCCAACAACGATTTGGTCCGTTATTTCGACATGCAAACGCGTCAAGGCCAAACCACCTTGGCACTGGCGCGTGAAGTGCTAGCGCAATCTAAGCAAATTGAGATTCCGCGTGTGGATGACACCATCGCGGCCCTCACCACAGCTGCAGCGGGGCGCTGAGATGAGAGCCGCTCTTTGGTTTGTTGCCCTCTTTGGTGTGGCGGTGGCCTCGGCTTTGTTGGCCGGTGGCAACCAAAGCACGGTCACGGTGTTTTGGTCGCCTTACCGTGTGGACTTGTCGCTCAATTTGGTGTTGCTGGTGTTGGTGGCGTTGTTTGTCATGCTGCACTTGGCCTGGCGTGCCATGTCGGCTTTGTTTGAATTGCCCCATCAAGCTCGCCGCTGGCGCTTGCATCAAAAAGAGCGAGCCATGCATGCGGCCTTGTTGGATGCACTTTCTCAGTTGTGGAGTGGCCGCTATGTGCGTGCGGTGAAGTCCGCCGAGCAGGCGCTGGCTTTAGAGGCGCTGTTGGCGTCTGTGCGCACCGCCGACGACCCCGCGCTCCGCCACACACAACAACTGCGTGCGTTGTCGCACTTGATTGCGGCTGAAAGCGCGCATGCGCTGCGTGATCGCGATACCCGCGTGTCGCACTTGCAAGCGGTGATGGCCTTGGGCCGTGACCCCGCAGATGGCGCTGTGGATGACGCGATGGAGTATGCCTATTTGAGCGCTGCCCGATGGGCTTTGAGTGACCACGACGCGTCAGAAGCGCTGCGCTGGTTAGATGGTTTGCGTCACGGGC
>CANCCJ010000047.1 GCA_947374535.1 Comamonadaceae bacterium
TGCGTCACCCCTTGATCGTCAAAGCTTCCATTGCTGTGTGGCGTTGGTTCACCGATTTGGATTTGAGTGAATCCAAACAGCAAAAATTTGCAAACCTGCATGAATGCTTCACACGCGAATTGCGACCAGGGCTGCGTCCCATTGATTCCAACCCCTCGGTGCTCAGCTCGCCTTGTGATGCGATCGTCGGAGCGTGCGGCGAGATTCGGGATGGCATGGTGTTTCAAGCCAAAGGCTTTCCGTACAACCTCCACAGCCTGCTGAGCGCGCCTGAATTGATTCAGCGTTGGCCGAACTTGTTAGAGGGCGGTCGCTTCATGACCCTGCGTTTGACCAGCAGCATGTATCACCGCTTTCATGCGCCTTGCGATGCCCACTTGAGTCGTGTGACTTACATCTCAGGCGATACCTGGAACGTAAACCCGATTGCGTTGACACGCGTGAAAGAGTTGTTTTGCAAGAACGAAAGAGCTGTTTTAGAAATGCAAACAGGCGATGGCATTCCATTTTTGATCGTCCCTGTGGCTGCGGTGCTGGTGGCCAGCATGCGATTTCACGCGGTAGATGTGCTGCTAAACCTTCGTTACAAAGGCGCGAATAAAATTCCTTGCGACGCCGACTATGTCAAAGGCCAGGAGATGGGCTGGTTTGAACACGGCTCCACCATCTTGATGTTTGTCCCGCCAGGCTTTGCATGGGCGGATGGCATCGAGACTGGCATGAGAATTCGTATGGGTGAGGCGCTGTTAACCACCCAGGCCTAGCATGCACAGAATGGCAGCGCCGAGAAGGCTTGCTAAGCCGATGGCGATGCGATGGCCGTAACGTAAACCGCCGATGAAATAGGCCAAAAATATTTTCGACATCGCGCTAGAAGCTAAGATGGCAATCACCCCCCCCCAGCGTGCAAAAGCAGATTGCGCCAGGTCTGAATGACTGAGCTGAGAAATGCCAACGGCTGCTGCGTGAATTTCTACCAAGCCGACGATCACTGAAGTGGCGAATGCACCTGAATCACCAAAGTAGCTTTTGAGCCAAGCAGCACAAAGAATCACGGCGCTGATCGTGGTTGCGATCATCAGCGCATGCGTAGTTTTGAAGGCGTGCTTGGCGGAAGTCAGTTGAAAACTGTCCGGTATTTCCGTATGTTGAATGAAGTATGCCGCGACTAATGAAAGAGCTATGCCTGCGGCTACCAGTGGCCATGCGACCGATCGGAGCAACTCAGGCGCACTGGCCGCCAAAACCAAGGTGAACAACATCAGCGACGACAAAACGGAGAGCAAAGCGGCAGCACTCGCCATGGATTCGAATGCAGGTTTGTCATGCGCCTTATGTCCATATTCGGCAACAGCAGCCGTGGAAGAAATGAAGCCCGAGAAAAAACCAGCCAAGGGCAAGCCCCATCTCACGTCTGCGACACGCATGCAAACATGCCCCAACATGCCAACGCCCATGATCAGCACCACAATTTTCCACATGGCATAGGGGTTGAGTGCATGCCAAGGATCAATTGGTGCTGTCGGCAACAGCGGTAAGACCACCAGCGCCGAGGCGAACAACATCAGTGCATCTTCCAGTTCGTGCTCGGTCAATATCTCTTGACTGAATTTATGCAATGGTTTCTTGACAAGTAGCAAGCCTGCAACCATCACGCCAATGGCGGTTGCGCGTGAAGCCTGCGTGGTGGCCAGACCCGCTAGAACCATGGTTAAAAAGAGTGTGAACTCGCCCGTCATCCCAGGATCTTTTGGGGCAGATTGATGGTAGCCAATAGTCATCATGAAGCCGGTGACCAACAGCGCAGTGATAAAAAATGGCGTTCCCATGCCGAACGTGATAGCGCCCGTCAACGCCACGATGACATGCGTTCGAACGCCGGCCTTCATCGCGCCAGGTCGGTGCAAACGCTCTCTCACGGTGCCAATGAGAAAACCTATGCTCAATGCTGTGAGCAGTCCGAGAGAGGATTCATCCCAATTCATAAGTGAATCTTAGTGACTGTTTCAATGTGTGACCTATAGGGCTGTCATAAATGTCACACGTTCGTCACATTTCATCGTCACACTTGAAGAATAGACAGGCAGGTAAGCAAATGACGATTGGCAATCTCAGCAAAGAGACACACATACACAAGAGCAACAGAGTTGAATGGTTAGACCGCGACCTGAGTCTTTTGGCGTTCAACGTCCGTGTGCTCGATTGGGCTAAGCGTCCCGAAGTGCCTTTGCTAGAGCGTTTACGCTACCTGTGCATCGTGTCCTCAAACCTCGATGAGTTTTTTGAAGTACGTGCCGCACTGCACAACAGTGTGGAGCACCCCAAGGCCCCTTTGGATGCAGCAGGCACACACGCTCAGCACTCGCTCAGCAAAGTAGCTCACGCGTTGGTTGACGAGCAATACGCGCTTTACAACGATGTGCTCATGCCCGCCTTTGCGAAAGAAGGGGTTCGCATCCTGTCGCATGGTGATCGCACCTTGGTGCAGCACCAATGGGTGAAATCATTTTTTGAACGCGAAGTGCGCCCCTTGTTGTTACCTGTGGGGCTAGACCCCGCACATCCGTTTCCACAAGTTGCGAACAAATCGCTCAACTTCATCGTGCGTCTGTCGGGTAAAGATGCCTTTGGCCGTGACAACGAAATTGCGATTGTCAAAGTGCCACGCAGTTTGCCGCGTTTGATTCCGTTGCCAGACAAGCTCTCGGGCAAACGCCAACTGTTTGTGTCGATCTCCAGCGTGATTCGTGCACACCTCAAAGATTTGTTTCCAGGCCGCGATGTAGGGCAGTTTTCGCAGTTTCGTGTGACCCGTCATTCTGATTTGTCGGTGGATGAAGAGGATGTGAAAAACCTGCGCACAGCTTTGCGCCAAGGTTTGGTGCACCGCAATTACGGCCAAGCCGTGCGGCTGGAGGTGTCTTCGGGTTGCTCAGAGCATCTGTCTGAATTTTTGTTGCAACAGTTTGAATTGCCGCACTCGGCGTTGTACCGTGTGCATGGTCCAGTGAACTTGGTGCGCCTTAACCAGTTGATTGACTTGGTAGACAACCCCAAGTGGTTGTTTCCACTTTACAACGCCAGCTATCCGCAGCAATTGGTGACCAATGGGTCTATCTTTGATCGCTTGCAAAGTGGCGATGTCATGATTCACCAGCCTTATGAAAGCTTTGATGGCGTTTTGGCTTTCTTGCGTGAGGCGGTGCGTGACCCCCATGTGCTTGCCATCAAGCAAACCATCTATCGCACGGGGGCTGATTCTGTGTTGATGGAGTTGTTGCGCGAAGCTGTTCAGCGAGGCAAAGAAGTGACCGTGGTGGTGGAGTTGAAGGCGCGTTTTGACGAAGAGGCCAATATCAATTGGGCTGAAAAGCTCGAATACATTGGTGCCCAGGTGGTGTATGGCGTGGTGGGTCTGAAGACGCATGCCAAGATGCTGCTGGTCACGCGCCGCGAAGGTCGCAACATTCGCCGCTATGCGCATTTGTCTACGGGTAACTACAACCCTCGCACTGCCAAGCTCTATACCGATTTGAGTCATATCACCTGCGACCCCAAACTCACACAAGACGTGGAAAGCGTATTTAACTTATTGGCGAATCAAAGCAAGATTCCACGCTTGAACAAGTTGATGATTGCGCCATTTCAGTTGCAACGCAGCTTGATTGATAAGGTCGAAAAAACAGCGCAAGCTGCGGCACAGGGCATCGACAGTCGCATCATCTTGAAGATGAACACACTCACCGATGAAAAACTGATGGAAGCTTTGGTGAAAGCGGGGCAGGCGGGGGTGCAGATTGATTTGATCATTCGAGGCGCATGCATGTTGCCCGCACAACGTCCAGGTGTGGCGGACAACATCCGCGTTCGCTCCATCATTGGTCGTTTCTTAGAGCATTCGCGGGTGTTTTATTTCCGCACCGCCAATGACGAATCTTTGTATTTGTCGAGTGCCGATTGGATGAACCGCAACATGCTTCGCCGTGTTGAGTTGGCATGGCCTGTGGAAGATGCAGTTTTGCGCCAACGGATCATTGACGAGTGTTTGGTGGCGTACTTGCATGACAACGTTGATGCTTGGAGCTTGAATGCCGATGGCCTTTACACACGGGTGCAGGTGACTAAGCCCAAACGTGCATCGATTAAAACAAGTCAAACACCACAGACTGTAACGCCCGTACTCGCGCATGGCGCACAAGCCGCGTTAATGGCTTTGTACGCTGCCAAGTTGTGATGTAGATGTGAGGTGCCAGACATGGACTTGATTTTGTGGCGTCATGCCGAAGCTGAAGTCGCACCGGAAGGTGGTGATGATTTGTCTCGCTCACTCACAAAAAAGGGCGAGCGTCAGGCCATGCGTATGGCCTCTTGGTTAGATCGTCATTTACCGGAAGGTACGCGCGTGCTGGTCAGCCCATCGCGTCGCACGCAACAAACGGCCATGTCATTGGGGCGCAAATTTAAGTTGCGTGACGAACTGGTGCCCGAAACATCGGTCGACGATGTAATGAATTTGCTCAAATGGCATCCAGAGACAGGCCCGCAGCTCAAAGGCCCCGTGTTGCTGGTGGGGCATCAGCCTTATTTAGGACAACTGGTGGCGCGGCTATTGGGCATGCGAGACGAGATGTGCCCTGTGCGCAAGGGCGGTGTTTGGTGGCTACGAACCCGCATACGCGACGGTCAACCGCAGACGGTGCTGTTGACTGTCGCATGTCCAGAACTTACTTCGAGTTCTTGGGACGACCGGTCTTGATGGTCGGTACGTTGCTCAAAGCTGCTTTAAATTGAATGTCGCTCATAGCGGCAAGGGCTTTGATGCCAGCCCGCAGTAATTCGCTTTTCTTCACAGACTGACCCAGCTTGCCAGCCCGCAGCTTGAGGCTGTCGATGACCACGTACTCATCCTTTGGGATGGTGAAGCTGTCGCGCACCAGTTTTGGCTTTTTCACTTTGGCTGGTTTCGCCACTTTGACGGCTTTGACTGGCTTAGGCGCAGCTGCTTTAACCGGTGCTTTTTTGACGGCAGTCTTGGTCACAGGCTTGGTTGCTACTTTTTTGACCGCAATTTTTTTGAGGGTGGGCTTCTTAGCAGCAGGAGATTTGACCAAGGGCGCTTTGACGGCGCGTGACTTGACAGCAGCTTGAACGATGGTTTTTTGAGCGGTTGTACTCACTGTTGATTCCTGAAAAATTTAAAAGAATAAACAGTTTATATCGTTTAATTCAAACCGCCTAGTGTCATATATGTCATGGTTTCGTCACAAATTCAAAGGCCCACGGGGCCTTGACCCACGAGGCACTTTCTTGTTTGAGTAAATGTGCCGACTGCGGAAATTCTTGCACCCATGTCTCTGAGGCATTCAGTGTGATGCGGTGTTTGTGTTCGTCAGATTGCAGCTGTAACGATTCAGCATCAGGATCTTTGCGGGCGTGGCACAAAATTAGGCTCACACGCAGTGCCATCAACATCATGGCAAATTCGTCGTCCTCTAATTCACTTTCTAATTTTTTCAGCTTGCCGCGTTGACCCAGCACCAAGAGGCCCAGGCGGTGCAGCTCGGGCATGCCAAACCCCAGCAAATCTGCGTTTTCCAAGATGTAGGCGCCGTGCTTGTGATAGTCGCTGTGCGAAATCGCAACGCCCACTTCGTGCAGCTGTGCGGCCCAACTCAGTTTGCGGCACAACCGATCGAGGTGTGTGGCGTTCTCCGTATCAAGCTTGGGGTTCATGCGTTGTAGCAAGTCAATGGCTACACGGCCCACGCGTTGGCCTTGTGTGGTGTCCACCGCAAACTTGACGGCCAAACGTTGGATGGATAAATCGCGTGTGTCAGTGTCGTGGTCCTCTCGCTCCACCATGTCAAACAGCACACCGTGGCGTAAAGCGCCTTGTGCCACATGCAAAGTGCCGATTTGTAGCAGTGTCATCAACGCACGCAGCACACTCACGCCGCCACCAATCACGGCACGGCGATCGTCCTTGAGTCCTTCGAGTTGCACCTTGTTCGCTTGACCTGCACGCACCAAGCATTTCACTAACCAGCCCAAACCTTCTAGGGTGATTTCACCTTCAGGAAACCCCGATAAAGCCAAGATATCGGCCACGGCACCGACGGTGCCTGATGCGCCATAGGCCTTGTGCCATTGGTGACGAGGGTAGGTGGACAGGGCTTCTTCCAACACGGCTTGTGCGGCAATCTCGGCACGGTAAAAAGCTTGCTCAGTGAACTCGCCGGTGGGGAAGTATTTCATGGACCACGCCACACTGCCCACGCGAAACGATGCGGTTTCTGTAGCATCTAAGCCTTGCCCCAGCACCAATTCAGTGGAACGCCCACCAATATCAATCACCAAACGACGCTCGTTGTCGCTAGGCAGCATGTGAGCCACACCTTGGTAAATCAAGCGTGCCTCTTCGGTGCCAGCGATGACTTCGATGGGGAAGCCCAAAATCTCACAACCTTTTTGTAAAAAGGCCTCACGATTTTTGGCTTCGCGCAATGTTTGGGTGGCGACAGCACGGACCTGTGATTTTTTAAAACCAGACAATCGTTCAGCAAAGCGGGCCAAACAGTCCCAGCCACGTTGCATCGCTTCGTCGGTGAGGTTGCGGTTTTCGTCTAAACCGTTGCCCTGACGAACGGTTTCTTTCAGGTAGGCCACACGTTGAATTTGGCCGTGGTCGTAGCGACCGATTTCTAGTCGAAAGCTGTTGGAGCCTAAATCAATGGCTGCGAGAAGTGTGCCGTGTTTCATGAAAACAATATTACCGTTTATTCATGACAACTATATGTCATAGATTCGTCATGTACGGCACATAAAGTTCTGCTTATTTCTATCTGAGGCCACAATGAATATCTTTGACGAGAACGACCAGCATAACCACCCACGTCACGAAGAAAGTGATTTCACCAAAATGGTGAATGGCTTGTTGAGCCGTCGCCAACTGTTGGGTGCCGCAGGGGTGGGGATGGGCTTGTTTTTGGGTGGTCAAGGCTTGGCACATGCAGCCACCACAGCGAATAAAGGAACTGCTCAAGCAGGTCCACGCATTGGCTTTACACCTATTGCTGCCAATTCTTTAGATACCGTCACCGTGCCTGCAGGTTATCAGTGGCGTGTGTTGGTATCGTGGGGCGATGCCATCTTGCCTGGCGGTACAGCCTTTGATTCCAACACACGCGGTACGGCCATCAGTCAACATTTATCCATCGGCGATAACAACGACGGCATGAGTTTCTTCAGTCTAGGCACAGATCACGGTGTCATTGCGGTGAACAACGAATACGCCAACTACGAGTATTTGTTTGTCAACGGCCGTTGCAGCAGCATCGAAGACACACGCAAAGCGCAAGCCGCACACGGCGTGAGTGTGTTTGAGGTACGTCGCATCGCTGGCGTTTGGAAGTTGCAACCCCAGGCGCGCATGAACCGCCGCATTACCGCCAACACCGAAATGCGTTTGAGCGGCCCCGCTGCAGGCAGCGCTTTGTTGAAAACACAAGCCGATCCCACGGGTACCGTGGTTTTGGGCACATTCAACAACTGCGCCAATGGCCGCACGCCTTGGGGCACGTATCTCACCTGCGAAGAAAACTTCAACGGGTATTTTGGTACCGTCGAGAGCTTGCCCGACAACGCCGCGTTCAAACGCTATGGCATCAGCGCCAAAGGCGCGGGTTTGAACTGGTACCCCTTCGATGGTCGATTTGATTTGGCCAAGAACCCCAATGAACCTAACCGTTTTGGCTGGGTGGTTGAGATCGATCCGATGGACCCCACCAGCACGCCCATCAAGCGCACCGCCCTGGGTCGTATGAAGCACGAAAACGCCGAAGTGGTAGTGAACAGCGATGGCCATGTGGTGGTCTATATGGGCGATGACGAAAAAGGCGAGCACATTTATAAATTTGTGTCTGCCAAAAAGTTCGATCCCAAGAATGCATCAGCGAACTGCCATTTGCTGGACGAGGGTACTTTGTATGTGGCGCGTTTCGCGAGCGCGGAAGGCAAAGCCCCAGGTGAGGGTGAGTGGTTGGAACTGACACACGGCAAAAACGGCTTGACCGTGGAAGCCGGTTTCAAAGACCAAGCGGATGTTTTAGTGCACGCACGTTTGGCGGCCACTGTGGCAGGTGCGACCACCATGGACCGTCCTGAGTGGATTGCAGCGCACCCCACACAAGCGCAGGTTTATGTGACCCTGACCAACAACAGTGACCGTGGTGTGAAAGCTAACCAAGCTGTGAATGGTCCTAACCCACGCGCTAAAAACGTATATGGCCAAATTGTGCGCTGGACGCCTCAGGGCAATGACCACACTTCAGCCAAATTCACATGGGATATTTTTGCGCTGGCAGGTAATCCCGCCTTGCATAAAGATGCCTATGCGGGTTCGGTGAACATCACAACCGAAAACATGTTCAACAGCCCTGATGGTTTGGCATTTGACAGGGATGGCCGTTTATGGATTCAAACAGATGGCGACTACAGCAACGTCAAAGAATTTGCAGGTATGGGCAACAACCAGATGTTGTGCGCCAACCCTGTAACGGGTGATATCAAACGCTTCTTGGTAGGGCCTGTGGCTTGCGAAATCACGGGCATTACTTTTGCACCAGACCAAAAAACCATGTTTGTTGGAATTCAGCATCCGGGCGAAAAACTGGCCCCCTCGCATTTCCCACAAGGGACTGACGCGGTGCCGCGTTCGTCCATCATCGCTATCGCACGCCGTGATGGTGGCGTGGTGGGCGCTTAAAAGCATTAAGCCATCAACGCTTCCAGCTCGGTGCACGCCAGCCATGTGAGGCGTGGCAGTTGCAGCAATCCATCTGGCAGCTCAGTCAGTTGGTTGGCCGAAATGCGCAGCAGCTCTAAGTGTGTGCAGTTGGCCAGCTCGGGTGGCAAGGTGTGTAGTTGGTTGCCTGCCAGCATCAGCTTTTGCATGTGTGTGCATTGGCCAATCGCTGCAGGCAATGTGGCGAGCATGTTGTCAGTGAGGATGAGCCAACGTAACTGCGGTGGCAAAGCCTTGGGTGATACATGCGCAATGCGGTTGGCTTTGAATCCCACCATGCTGAGCTGTGTGCATTTGCCCAGCACTTCGGGCAGTTCAGTGAACGGGTTGTCCGAGCAAAAAATCACGCGCAGCTTGTGTAAGCGTGGCAGGTCATTGGGCAGGGCGACGAGCTGGTTGCCAGATAAATCTAATATTTCCAGTGAGTCAGCCAGCTCAAAAATTTCGCGTGGAAACTCGCTCAATCCGCAACGCAATTGCAAGCGTTGAATACCCGCCAGTTCACCACTTTGCAGTTGTTCCAGGGTGTGCATGTTTTAAAGAGGGATGAGTTTGATCGCTAAACCCACCAAGGCGCACAGCACGATGACTTCCATCACGCCGCGTTTGTATTTGAACAATGCCACTGCCGCACCTATGGCGATGAGCGCCGAGCGCACATCGAACGCCCCTGCAAACCCTTCGGGCCACAAGAGGTGATAGCCAAAGAACAAGGCGAGGTTGAGCACGACACCTACCACGGCTGCGGTGATGGCCGTCAGGGGCGCGGTGAACTTGAGGTTGCGGTGTGTGCTCTCGACCAAGGGGCCACCTGCCAGGATGAAGATGAACGAGGGCAAGAAGGTGAACCATGTGACCAAGCAAGCTGCCAATGCCCCCGCTGCCAACAGACTCTCAGGCCCGAGCAGCGCTTTGACATAGCCACCGATGAACGCTACAAAAGCCACCACCATGATGAGCGGACCGGGGGTGGTTTCTCCCAAGGCCAACCCGTCCATCATTTGCGTGGGCGTGACCCAACCAAACTGGCTGACCGCACCTTGGTACACGTAGGGCAGTACAGCATAGGCACCACCAAATGTGAGCAAGGCGGCTTTGGTAAAGAACCAACCCATTTGGGTGAAGCTGTGCTCCCAACCCCAAACAGCGCACAACATGCCCATGGGGACAGCCCAGAGCAAGGCGCCGGCTAGCATCACTTGCACCAAGCCGCCCCAACTGAAATGTGCGTGTTTGGGCGGGGGGGTGTGGTCATCTATCAGCGCAGGGCCGTATGAGGCGTGGGATGCAGCATGCCCACCGCCCACTTGGAAGGTGTGAGGCGACAGACGCCCTCCCGCATAGCCCGCTGCTGCGGCCAAACCCACAATGAGTGGGAAAGGCATATGGAGGGCAAAAATTGCCATAAACGAGGCTGCGGCGATGGCCCACAACACAGGATTCTTCAGCGCACGGGAACCAATGCGATACGCCGCTTGCACCACGATGACAGTGACCGCAGGCTTGATTCCAAAAAACAAACCCGTCACCCAAGGCGTATCACCCAGTGCGATGTACACCCAAGACAGTACGACAAGCATGGCCAACGATGGCAGCACAAACAATGAGCCGGCCAATACGCCGCCCCAGCGTCGGTGCATCAGCCATCCAATGTAGGTGACCAATTGCTGCGCTTCAGGTCCTGGCAACACCATGCAGTAGTTGAGCGCATGAAAAAAACGGCGCTCAGACAGCCACCGGCGTCGCTCTACCAACTCTTGATGCAGGATGGCGATTTGCCCTGCAGGACCACCGAAACTGATGAACCCAAGCTTGAACCAGAATCGAAGAGCTTCAAGCAGGCTCACATTTTGAACTGTTTGAAGGTCTGTCTTTGTTGGACGGGGCTGCACTGTTTCACGCCTTTATTTTTGTTGCACAGGAAAGGTAATGCGGGCCACTAGTCCCCCATTCTTTTGATTTGAAAGTGTGATTGTCGCTGCGTGCAATTGGCAAATTTGTTGCACGATGGCTAAACCCAAGCCACAACCATTGCCCGTTTCTCCTGGCAGTCTATAAAAACGATCAAACACTTGGATTTGATTCTCTTCAGGTATTCCTGGCCCGCTGTCGATCACCTCTAGACTGGGACGACCGTCATCGGTGAAACAACGAACTTCAATGCTTCCACCAGACGGCGTATATCGGATTGCGTTATCGATCAAGTTGATGGTTGCTTCGAACAGCATCCATTCCACACACATCGCATGCGCAGGATGTAAATCGAATGACAAATCAATATTTTTTTCAATGGCTGAATCCAAGACCGTAGAGGCTGCCTTTTCTAGTAAAGAGCAGAATGCAACTTTCTGCTTTTCATAAATTAAGCTTCGACTGTAGTCAGACCGCGCATATGCAAGTAGCTGTGAAACGAGGTGCCCCATCCGCTCTGTAGACTGAAGTGCCTTGTTGAGGGGTTCTAAATCCGGTGATTGTGAATTTTCTTTAATAAAAATCTCAATGTTTGTCTGTACTGAGGACAGCGGTGTTCTTAGCTGATGCGCGGCATCGGCTAAAAATTGCTGTTGGCTAATTTGTGACTTTTTGAGAACTTTCAATAATTCGTTGAGGTTGTCTAACAAAGGTTTTGTTTCAGGTGGATAAGTTCCTGAAAATTGAATCTCAGATAAATCATTGACCTTGCGTTTAGCAATTTCAGACTCAAGATGGTGCAAAGGGGCAAGTCCATTTTTAACTGCGATCCATACGCAAAGCAAGGTCAATGCAATGAATATTAAATTGGGGCCAATCATCGCACTCAGAAAAGTTCTCAAAGCTTCTGATCGACTGAGTGTTGTTTTTAAAACGGTAACTTGAATTTCGCGATTGGAAATTTTAGTTGTATGGCTCGCAATTCGGACCGCTAAATTTTGCCAAGTGCCGTCTTGGAAACGAATCGCACGCGATGGGTATGCAAATGATGGCACATTGGGATCGCCTGCGAGTACGTTTCCATTGGTATCTCTGACACAGAAAAATATCGTGTCGGGTAAGTCACTTTCTATCAAGTTTTCAACTTCAGGTGAAATGTCGAGTTTGTGAGGTTGATTCCCACTGAATCTGACCAAACTTTCTAAGTCAGTCACGACATCAGCCAGTGTGCTGTCGTATGCAGAATCAATGGTTTGGTGAGCAAGTTTGTAATCAATGGCCGCACTGATGGTCAGTAGCAATATCAGTGGTGGCACGAGAAACAGTAAAAGTCTTTTCCTCAGACTAATTTTTCCAAGCAACTTGATGGGGCTGTCAGTTGTTGGGCTCGTCAATTCGGTAACCGATGCCTCGGATTGTTCTGATAAAGACTTCATTTGATCCCAGCTTTTGCCTTAAACGAGAAATGTGAACTTCAATGTTGTTGAGCGTCACATCTTTGTCCCATCCCATTAACTTTTGAATCAGGGCATCTTTGGAAACAACATCTGGTGAAGCCAATAAAAGTATTTCTAGTATCTCCCATTCGCGCTTTGTGAGATCAATCACAATGCCATTGAGGGTCGCGATACGTGTAGAACTATTTAAAACAAATTGGTTGTGTGTAACGATGCATGTACTTTTGGCGTGTCTTCTTCGATACAGAGCCTTGAGCCGAGCGACGACTTCAGGCAGACGGTAAGGTTTGACCAAGTAGTCATCCGCCCCAGTGTCAAAGCTACGTACCAAATCCGTCACATCATCGCGCGCCGTCAAGATAAGTACAGGTGTTGAATTATTTGATTGTCGTATTCTTTGTAAAAAATCTAATCCACTAATGCCAGGCAGTCCAATATCAATGAGATAAATGTCGTAAATCTCGCCATGAATTGCCGATTGCGCCTTTTCTGCTGAGTCGAACCAGTCGACCAAATAGCCAAACTGTTTGAGTCCTGTCTTCAAGCCTTCAGCGAGTGGGGCATCATCTTCAATTAACAAAATTCGCATGATTAGCGATTTTTTTCCAGAACGACGATGTCCGATGGTTCAGTGCCGTCGTTCGGTTCGTGATGCGCGATTCCGTAATGACAGTCAATGCATGTTTTTCCTTCGCTTTGCATTTTCCTGTGTTGTTTTCGCGCTGTTGGGCCTTGTGCATCAGGATCCATGGCTTGGACGTTATGACAACTTCTGCACTCCTGAGAGTCAGTGGATTTCATATGCTGCCATACACGGCTTGCCAGTTCAGATCGGCGTTGTTCAAATTTTTCTGGGGTATCAATCGTGCCCAAAAGATGGTGCCATACATCATTGGCAGCCAAAACCTTACGCTTCAATAAGCCAATGGTGTCATGTGGTACGTGGCAATCTGAGCAACTGGCTTGAACACCCGTTCTGTTTTTTGCATGAATTGTTTGCGAATATTCTGCAAAGTTGTTTTCTTTCATTTCATGACAGCTGATGCAGAAGTTTGTATCGTTGGTCAGGTGAACAACGGATGCCATCCCCCAAAAGAGCATCGCACCCAGTGTAAGAAGACCCACGACACCTAATATGCCAACTGTCCATTTTAATTTTGATTTACTCAACAGGTTCCCCTTAGATTTTTTCATTTTTAGCTTGAATTCCTGAACAAAGCCTTAACGGAGATTTCAGGTTTCTTTCAGTATGACGTGATCAAAATATGGCCATCACATCAGATCAATGAGTTCTAAATGAAAAATCTTTTGCAAATGACATGGACGCGATGCGCGTTAATTGCCCTTGCTGTATTTTCTGGCGCAATCGTTCCCTCGACGAGTTTCGCCGTACCCAGTTACGCACGCCAAACGGGCAGCGATTGTGGTGGCTGTCACGTCGGTGGATTCGGCCCACAATTGACCCCCTATGGCATGCGATTCAAAATGGATGGCTACATTGACTCCAATGGCAGTGATTCAAGCAAAGTTCCGCTTTCAGGCATGTTGGTGGGCAATTTGACAAAGACTAGAAAGGCGGCTGCAGAGGGCGATTCAGCAGATGGATTTAAGTCTAATAACAATGCTATTTTTCAGGAAGCTTCGCTTTTCTTGGCTGGTCGTTTGTCGGAGCGCGTGGGTAGCTTTACTCAATTGACTTACTCCGGGGTAGACAAAAAATGGGCGGTTGACCAACTCGACATTCGTCACACCAAATCGGTAACGGTTCAAGACCAAGAGGCGACCATCGGCATCTCCCTCAATAACAATCCAACCTTGACCGATCCTGTGAATACTTTGGGGCAGTGGCGGTTTCCTTATATTTCGTCAGACTTTGGATACTCTCCTGCAGATCAAACCGTGCCCTTGGTTGAACGATTGGGCGGTAGTGTTGTTGGTTTGAATTTATATTCATTCCTTCAAAATGGCATTTATGCTGAGTACGGCTTATACAACACCCCGAGCCAGCAGACATTGAGCCGAATGGGCAGCGGGGATGCCGGCAGCTTCAAAGGCTTCGCGGATTACATGCGAGTGGCCTATCTTGCTGATCAAAAACGAAGCAATTGGTCCGTTGGTTTGCTTTACTTCGGCGCAAAAGTCAGACCTGATCGCACTTATGCAGGCGGAGATACTGACAACTACAAAGACTTTGGTGTCGATGCCTCTTATCAGTTCCTTGGTAACCGTGAGCACATGTTCACATTGACCTCTAGCTATATTCGAGAAAAAAGAAATCTTGGATATACCTATGGTGTGTTGGCCGAGGGCGATCAAGCGCAAACCACTGCTAATCAGTTCCGTATTGCAGGTTCGTATCACTACAAACAGCATTGGGGTACGACTTTAGGTTTGTTCGACAACCGTGCGACTGCGGACAGCAGCTATAGCGGAACTTTGGGTTCTGCGGGGGGCTCTGCATCTTTACGCCCCAATACATCAGGCTACACGGTTCAGTTCGACTGGACACCATGGGGACAAGAGAAGTCATGGTTAGCGCCTAACGCAAATGTCCGAATGGGGATTCAATATACCGGCTATCAGCGCTATATGGGTGGGGCTACCTATATTGATGGAAGCGGAGATCTGCGCAATGCAAAAGACAACAACACATTAATGTTGTTTGTCTGGACATCTATTTAATTTAAGGCTGCTATGAAAAAAATAGCCGTATGGGTATCGCTGGCATCGCTTGCTGTGATCTCCACCGCCAGTCATGCAGAAGGAAACGCGAAGGCAGGTGCTTCTGTCTTCACGGAGGAGTGCAGCGACTGTCACAGCACTACACCGGGCCGTAACAAACGTGGTCCCTCACTTGTGGGGGTGATGGGCAGAAGAGCTGGCTCTGTCACCGATTTTTCTGGTTATTCAGAGGCGATGAAAAAAGTCGACTGGACCTGGACTGCGGAGAAGCTAGAGGCTTACATCACAGCACCTAAAAAAGTTGTGCCGGGTGGTCGCATGAAATACGATGGGCTTCAAGATGCAAAAGACAGGGCTGACGTCATTGCTTATGTCACGAGCTTGACCAAATAGTTGGGGATCTTGCGTCGTGCATCTTCGCTGGCTAAATAGGCGCAAAGCGATTGGCATCTAAAAACTTTGCCAAACGTGCTTCGATGGGCAGCGGCTCGCCATGCCATTGCGCAGCCAGTAACTCACCGCAAAGCAAACCCAGTGTTAAACCGCGTGACCCCATTGCTGTGTTCATGTACAAACCTTCGGGGGCGTTGTGAACGCGCCCCGTCATTGGCAATCGGTCGTGTACAACGCAGCGCACGCCTGCCCAACCGTGTACACGGGGTGCGTGTGTCCCCACGCTCGCAAACAAGGGCGCAATTGCAGCGGCTGTATCTGGTTCCAAAGCTTTCAGGCGTTCTAGGTTTTCGACATGGTCGTGGTCTAACAAGCGCGCATCACTGTGGATTCTGTCATAGGTTGCACCCGTGTACCACGCGAGCCCGTTCGACGAAGGAATGTTGTACACAAAACTGCCGTTGCCATTCACAGGGGTGGCGGGCATGTGTGAGCCTTCGGGCACATCAGCCATCAAACCCCAAGAGACTTGTCCGCGCAGTGGATTGATACGCGGAGCACGGCCATCCTCTGTTGCAGTGGCGATGAGTGCCGTAGAACCGGGGCCTGCGGCTAATACAACGCGTGATGATTCAGCCAAAACAGTACGACCCTGCATCAGCTGCCATTTGCAGTCGGTGTGTTTGAGTGTATCCACCTTCGCATGGCCTTGCCAATGGATATTCGGGTGGTCTAACAGCGCGCGTACCAAGTGGGCAGGTCTTAGCCACGCGCCGTGTGGATGCCAGTAGGCATCGTCAGGTGCGGGCGCAGGGGCTTGGCATGTCCAGTCGTTAGCAGTCAGCGCGTTTTCGTTCAGCCAACTGGGGGGCAGGCCCCCACGTCGTGTTTTGCCGGGCAAGCGGCGTTCGCGTACACCGCTGTTGCCCCAGTCCACGCCTGGTGTCATTAGCAGGCGCATGGTTTGTTCCATGTGGCGCAGGCCTGCGCGAGAGAGGCGCGACACGCCGCTGTCATCGAGAGAGGTGTGTGGTGCCACCACTCCCACAGGCAGGCCAGATGCGCCTGCTGCGGGTTGCCCGCCCGCGTCTAAAACCGTGACGAGCCATCCGCGTTCGGCCAATGCCCATGCACTACCCGCACCGGCAATGCCTGCGCCGACGATGGTCACACTGCGTTCTCTCAATGCCGCAGTTTCTGGCGGTATTGGGCAGGGGCCGGTGGGGTGTGTGCGTAGCACCTCTGTAAATTCGGGCCAGTTCGCATGCGCACCGACACAGAGTGTGAGCATCAAGCGCGCCTGTGTATCGGGGCCTGTGTTGAGCGCAAACCACAAGCGATGGATGCCGGGTAGCAAGCCCCAGCATTGCTCGGCCAGTTGCCACGCCAAAGGCTGTAGTGCGAGGTTATCAGCCGCAGCCGCGCGCAATGCATCTGCCCGCAAGGCCTGTTCCGTGTGCGCGACAACATGTAAGTGCTTGGGGCGCGCGGGATCCGCTGCCCAGTTGTGCCATAAACGCAGAAAAGCCAGCTCGTCAAAGCTGGCTTGGGTGTGGCACCAGCTGTCGCAGCCGTGCCATGCATGTAGTTCGTGTGAACGAACCACGCGGGTTACGCACTAGGGGGCACGTAGCCTTGTACGGCGTCAGCACCATCGCCAAAGAAATGCTTTTCCATTTGGCGCTTCAAGTATTCACGGGCGCGCAGGTCGGCCAAGTTCAAACGGTTTTCGTTGACCAACATGGTTTGTTGCTTGATCCAATCGGCCCAAGCTTGTTTGCTAACGCTTTCCCAAATGCGCTTGCCCAACTCACCTGGGTAGGGTGGTAAATCGAGGCCCTCTGCTTCGGTGCCGAGTTTGATGCATTGAACGGTGCGTGACATGTGATGTGCTTCTCTTATATGAGGGTTAAAAACTAAAACAAGACTGTAGCAATGTTTGAGAACGCTTAGAAAGGCTGGGGCTTAGATGACTTTGAAATGGTGAGTGCCATCGCGAGCGAGCTGCTCGACCAAACCAAACTCCCAATCGAGGTAGCCCTGCATGGCTTCTACGGGGTTGTTAGTGCCTTCATAGGGGCGACGGTAGCGGTCGACACGTTCGACCGCCATTTGGTGCGCGCCTGTGTTGAGCTTGCCACCGGCGGCCACCCAAGCGGCGTTGCCGCCTTCGAGCCACACTACGTCCACGCCTGGTTTGACAGCCGCTTGGACATCGGCCAACGCAAAGCGCGACACGCTGCCGTTGCTGCAGGTCAACACATAGCGGTAGCCTTTGTGTGCCGCGGTGAGTGACTCTTTGAGCTGCGTGCGCAGCACCCACCAAGCGCTCTGGATGTGGCCTTGGATGTACTGGGCGCTGGTGCTGAAGTCGAGCACCACGGTGTGGCTGTTGCGGTTGGCCAGCCAGGTTTTAACTTGGTCAGCCTTCACGGCGGTCACTTGGCTTTGCGGTTCAGGCACGCGCGGTGGTGGCATGTCGGTGTGTGTGAAGTCTTCGTCGGTCAGGCCATGCAACACATACACCTCCCAGCCCATCTGGGCCAGCCACGAAGCTGACATGTGGGCGCGTACCCCATCGTTGTCGCACAGCACCAAGCGTGCGCCGCGCACAGCCGCTTGATGGTCGGTCTCTTGCACCAGTTGGCCGCCAGGGGCGCTGCGCGCACCGGCTACATGGCCTGCGGCGTATTCTTCGGGCGTGCGCACATCAAAGAAATAGGTGGTGCGTGTGGGGTCGGCCAGCCAGACGTTGACTTCATCCATGCGCACGCGCTTCACCCCGGCACGCATGGCCACGGCGAACGCGCTGGCTGCGGCTTTGGCACGGGTGGCATCGTCAACTTCGGGGAAATGGTCACGCG
>CANCCJ010000048.1 GCA_947374535.1 Comamonadaceae bacterium
TCAACACTTACTACACACAAACTTTCAGCGCTTTGTCCGCTGAAAACGTGGCACGTTTGTTGGTCTCTAACGTGGGCGTTGTGGCCGGCCAAAACGGCATCACTTCAGCCATCGTGACCGAAGCTGTGACGTATGTGAAGAACCAACTCACAGCCGCTGCTGCCACTGGCACGCAAGGTCAAGTGGCCGCTTCATTGCTCATCGGCTTCAGCAACATGACTGCTGACCCCGTGTTCGGCGCTGCTGCCCGTGCATGGAACACTCAAGTTGACCGTGACATGGCTTACACAGCCTCTGGCGCAACGACTGATGTGCCCGTGGCATTGGCCATCGTGCCAACAGTTGCTGCACCAACATACACCATCACTGCCGACCACTCGTCGGTGACTGAAGGTCAAGGCGTGACTTACACCGTCACCACAACAGGTGTTGAGCCTGGTACATCTCTCGCTTTCATGGTGTCTGGTACAGGCAACGCTTTGGCATCGACCGCAGCGGGTGTTGTGACCATCAACACAGAGGGCAAGGGCACGATCGCTGTGCCAACATTTGACAATGCAGTGGCCAACGACAATGGCGTGCTCAGCTTCAAACTGATCAGCGGCAACCAAACTTTGGTTTCGGCAGCCGATGTGACTGTCAACACCAATGACGACACAGTGGTGCCACCAACCATCCATACACTGCACCCAGCAGTGGACACGATTGTCGGTGCTAAACAATTCACGGTCAGCGGCGCTGTGACTGAGGGTGACACGGTGACATTTACCGTCCACACCACAGACATCGCCATGGGTACAAAGTTGCCATTCGCCATCGCTGGCACTCACAATGCGGCAGCTTCTGCAACCTCTGGCTTCTTGGAAGTGGGTTCAGACGGTACAGCAACTGTGGCCGTGTCAACAGCACAAAACAGCGCAGTTGGTGACGCCGGTGTGTTGACCATGACGGTCAGCTACATCAACGACCACGGTCTCAATACACAAGCAACTGGCAATGTGAACGTGGCAGACAATGACACACCACCCGTGCCTGTGGCTGACAATGTTCGCGATCTGACCACTGGCAGCGATGCTGGCTTGCATTTCGACTTGCACACACACACTGACGACGTTCAGTTCAATGCAACGGTCGGCTATTACGACAGCGAGACAACGCTCACCACTGGTGACAAGCTCAAAGGCGGTAGCGGCTCTGACACACTGTACGTCACCGTGTCGAGCGATGATGCCTCATTCCGTACCTTTGATACCAATGGTCACGCCTTGACCAGCATCGAGAACGTGGTGATTGACACGACTGACCACGACATTCTCGACAGCGGTAGTTATAACGCCGATGTCACTGGTGGTTCATACACAGGTATTTTTGCTTTGCAAAATGATGTATCCGCTCTGGATGCAAGCTACTTTGACGTTGATGGTTCTCTGGAAAAAATCACGATCAAAGACATGGCGAACAACGAAGCCATGGCCAATGAGTTCAACAACGTGTATCTGCACAAGAACATGACGCTTGGCTTTGAAGGCAGCGGTGTTGCTGACGAAGCTGGCGACCTCGATGAAGACGTTCTGTTGGCCAGGGATGTCACTGACATCACCGTTGATCTCAGCGGCGTAGGTGGCAGCGACTGGTCTACATTGTGGTTCAGCCAAGACGATGGCGAAGACTATGACCCAACCGCCAACGGTGGTTCGGGTGACTGGGTAAGCGACGACCAAGTCGACTTGAGCCACCTCACGGTTGTTGGCACACTGTCGCACACACAACTCGGCTACATGGGTTCTGTTTTGAACGGTGAAGACGATGCAGGTCTGAACATCACTGGTTCGGACTACCAAAGCGGTAGCAACGACTTCCAGCACATCACACCAGAAACCATCACTATTTCATTGGAAAAGACAGCCGATGTTTCGAACATCGCCGTTGAATTTGATGATGACTTCGTAACTTTGGGCGATGTTTCTGTTCTGCGCGATGTGAGCTTGTTGGACTTCTCTGCTTCTACAGCCAACATTGACACGTTCTTGTTTGGCCCAAGCTTCAATGACGGTTCTGATGATCCAGAAGCCAGCACACTGACCATCAAAGATGGTTTGGGTGATGACTCCATCGGTTTGTTCATCGTTGACATGGGTCGCACGGCGGTCACCATTGATTTGGGTGCCAGCAGCACAGACAACAACGCCGTGGTGCTGACCAACTACGTTGGCGGCGGTGGTCCTTCTGGTGGTATCGGTAATGTGGCGTTGGATGACATCATTTCCACACGCTTCTCAGACCAAGACTTGACGGAAGACTTGATCTCGATCGACAACTTCGATCTGGCTCATGATCAACTCTACATGCCTACCGTGATTGCAGCGGGTGAGGACAACTCAGGTGGTGGCGACTACGGTTACGGTTACTCCTTTGCTGGTGAAGAAGGTGCTTTTGTTCTCCGAACAGAGCAAGAGTTCACCGACGTAGCCACAGCCGCCGCGCGTGCCGCAACGACAGGTAACAAGTTCTTTGCAGCAGTTGATGCAGTCGCTACCCATTTGCTCTGGCAAGCGGACCATGACCCTGCGTTGGGTATCACCACAGGTGATTTGCTCAACAACTACGCTGCGGCATTTGAGTACGAAGGTTCGATGTACATCTACATTGATGCAAACCGCATCTATGACGAGACATTTGACTGGACGAGCTTCACTAACGATGCTTCGACAAATGACCCTAGTCTCGAAAGCCTTGGCTTGTCCAATGGCGACGTGTTGATCAAGTTGTCAGGCGTAACTTCGGTGCATGACCTCGTGCTCGATGGCGGCTTGCCTTACTCACCTATCTAAGTACTCCTTAACTTAAGTAGGTATCTACAAACAAAGCCCCCGCTCACAAGGCGGGGGCTTTTTTAATACAACGACGCTGATGAACAAATCAGAAACTGCAACCCCGAATTTCAAAAAACCTCGTGTGCTCTGGGCCAATGTGTATTGCCTCATGGACACCTCCAGTGGCGCTTCGATGGCCGTACGCGAGATGTTGTTTCAACTGGTCAAACAGGGCTACGAAGTGGCCGTGCTCGGTGCCACCATCTTTGACAACCCCAAAGGCATCACCCGCCTGCAAAAACGCTGGGACAGCATCAAAACCCACGAGGGCAAAATCGTCACGATCAACGACGGACCGCTTCAACACAAAGTGGTTGTCACCGCCAGCACCAACCGCGATGCCATGACCGCCAAGGAGGAGAACACTTGGTTTGCCCACTACTGCGCCTTGCTGAGCAGCTTCAAGCCCGATCTCGTGTTTTACTACGGCGGTGTCCCGCTCGACATGCAGATTGCTTCTGAAGCCAAGGCCCATGGCATTGCCACAGCGGCGTATTTGGCCAACGGCAACTACACCGCGACACGCTGGTGCCGTGATGTGGACTTGATACTGACGGACAGCCACGCCACCGCGCAGATGTACGAGCAAAAACTCGGCATCAAGCCCGTGCCTGTCGGTGCATTCATTGACCCAAGCTTGGTGCTAGCCACGCACCACAGCCGCAAGCATGTGCTCTTCATCAATCCTTCGCCTGAGAAGGGGGTTGGTGTGGTGGTGCGCTTGGCAATGATGTTAGAAAAGCTGCGTCCAGACATCATGTTTGAGGTGGTCGAATCTCGCGGCAGTTGGCAGGAGATGCTAGAGGCCTTCTCCAAAGCCATGGGCAACCCCGTGAGCCAACTCAAGAACGTCATCGTCACTCCCAACACGTCTGACATGCGACCTGTGTTCGGCCGCGCGCGTTTGTTGTTGGCCCCCAGCTTGTGGTGGGAGAGTTCAGGACGTGTGTTGGCCGAGGCCATGCTCAATGGCATTCCCGCCATGATCACTGATCGAGGCGGTATGCCTGAGGTGATTCAAGATGGCGGCATCAAAATCAAGTTTCCGCCAAAGTGCTATGAAAAACCGTACACCAGTGTGCCTGCAGAAGTTGCGCTCGAAGGTGTGGCCAAACAAATCATCCGTCTGTTTGATGATCAGGGGTATTACAACCATTACGCACAAAAAGCGCAGCGAGTGGGCGCAGAGTTCCATAGCCTCGAACGCAACACACGCCGTTTGATTGAAGCAATCCAGCCTTGGATGCAAGGCAGCGCAGCAGCAGTCAAAACAGCCAGTGCACCGGCAATGAGTTTGACCACACAGACCTATACAAATACAGCGGCACAAAATACAAATGCAGACCTGACCACGTTGCTCTTGGTGTGCGGCCCGTGGAGTGGCGGCACATCGGCTACGGCAGGTGTGTTGGCGGCCTTGGGTGTGAATGCGCCTGGACCCTATCTGGGCATTGCAGATCCGCGCACCCCCAACACCTACGAGATGGTCGCATTTCAGTTGTTAATGCAGTCGCTGGTGTCAGAGCAAACGCTGGAGCGCTTGGTGTCTTCATCCGAGATGGTGCGTGCGCTGACCCACTTCAGGGATGTGACCTTGCCCGAGGCGTTGAAGCAGCAAGGTATGGATTCAAAGCAACCTGTCTTGCTCAAACATGCGCTGGCCTCGTTCATCTTGCCCGAGATCTGTCAGGTGTTTGATGTGCGCTTGGTCTTGGTCACGCGCCCGTTGGCCGAAGTCGAGAGTACGCGTGTGCGCCGTGGCTGGCCCGAACAGTATGGCAGTTATGGCGCCTCACAGATTTATGGGCATGTGTTCTCGTATGTGGTGAATGCGGACTTGCCGTACCACATCGTGCGCTACCCCGAGCTTTTGACGCAACCACAAGCGGCGATTGATACCTTGGCTGACTTTATTGGAATGCCTGTGAGCGACGCACAAAAGCGCAAAGGTGTGGCGGTTATCACGAACAGGGCAACTGGGTGAGTCAATACGCGCGCGATTCTTATGATGCTTAAATCTAGCGCCACGCCGTTGCTTGGCTATGCCTATGGCCTGAAACAACCCACTTTGTTGGTAGAAATCACTATCAACTCAGCTTACTCAATGAACACAGAGGCGATTGATGAACTCATGAGCGACTTGTTGGTTGAGCCCAATATTGGATCAGGCCTAGCCATATCTGGTCCAGAGGCCGTGCTTGAGCGTTTGATGAAGTTTCATCTCACGTTGCAAAGAGGACAGAAAATTCCTGTCTTTGGGATGGGACATATTTTGAGCGTGACTCCTTTGGAGGCGTCAAGTCACACGCGCGCCATGTTGGCGATTCCCTATAGTCATACGGGTGCATCACAGATCGCGCTACGTTGGGTCATGCAGGCTATTGATGCTTTATTGGTGTCGACACAAGTAGAGACAACCATCCAAGAACTGCGCCAATTTTTGAAGGCGACAGAAAAACAATTACTGACGTATGCCGCGTCAAACACCAACACCATGCATTTCCTTCGGGCTGCTTTTGAGATGGGGATCACCACATGGCGTTTGTGGTCGACCGCTGATGGTTTTGGTATCGGTTCCCGAATGCGCAGGCTGCAAAGCTCGGTTACCGATGAAACCCGTTCAATGGCTGTTTACATAACGCACAGTAAACGGTTGACGGCGAATATGCTTCGTCGGCACGGCATTGCTACACCGAAACACAAATGGGTTGCTAATGTTGAAGAGGCGCTGACCGTGGCGGCCCAACTGGGCTACCCCGTGGTTGTCAAACCGGACGACCAAGAGCAGGGACGTGGGGTTTCTGCTGGGTTAAGCACCCCTCTGGCAGTTGAGGTGGCATTTAGGCAGGCCAGTGCACTGTCTAAAAACATACTGATTGAAAAGCACCACGACGGGCAAGACTTTCGGTTGACGGTATTTCGAAACCAAGTCGTCAAGGTTATACAACGCCAAGCAGGCGGTGTGGTGGGGGATGGCATTCACAGCGTTCAGGAGCTGGTTGATATTGAGCAACAGACGCCGCGTCATCGGCGTGTCATGCGTCAGCGCGGACGTAATTTGTTGGAACTTGATGACGAGGCTCTAGGCCTGCTTCGCGAGCGCCAATACGATGCCAGCAGCATTCCAGACGTGGGTGAACGCGTACTGCTGCGCCGAAAAAGCAACATCTCTGCCGGTGGTGTTCAGACCCTGATCCCACTGGATCAAATTCACCCTGACAACCTTGATCTGGCGATTCGAGCCTGTGAGGCACTTCAGCTGGATTTGTGTGGTGTTGATCTGATCACGCCCGATATCTCGCAATCGTGGCTTAACACGGGGGCTGTGATTATCGAGATGAATGCCAAGCCACAGATTGGCATTGATTTGGAACCCGAGGTTTACGCGCGAATTCTGACCCGCCTAGGCGAGGGTCAATGGACCATTCCCGTGCAGCTTGTTATTTGCGAATCCAATGCAACCGTCCCTTCGCCAGCTGAGTTGGTGACTTTGTGTGGCGCAGCCGATGGCATTGCAACGCCTGCGGGGGTCTGGCTTTCAAACCGTGTCATTGTGAGTCAGCCCGACAACGGGTTTGATGCGAGTCGAATTTTGTTTTTTCAGTCTTTAGTCAACGTGGCCATCTGTTGTATGACGGTGGATGAAGTACGCCACTTTGGTTTGCCTATCCCGCACTTTGACCGCATTGTGTTGTTGCCCAGTACAGGCTTGAATGCAGTTCATACAGATCAATGGACTGTTGTGCGACGCATGGTCGACAGGCACGCCAACAGCGTCGAGAACCTTTTATGAGATCAAAACTAGACATTCACCCAGCCACGCGCCAACGCGTATTTGCGCTGGCAGTCGATTCACCTAACCACGCGCTCTTGCTGCAATGGCTAAATCAAGGTGCCTTACCCAACTTGGCGCGATTGCGTGAGGCCAGTCAGTGTTTCACAGTGCATTCTGAAAAGAGCTTCAGCAATGAACACTGTTGGATTCCTTTTTTGACAGGACGTCGACGCGACCGATTAAGTAACTGTTTCGATTTTTGGGATTCAAAGACCTACGAGTTTAAAGAAGCCTCTATGTACGACGGGGTTCAGTCCCCTTTGTTTTATGCCTTAGGTGAGCGGCGTCATGTGGTGGCTTTTGATCTTGCAGCCCCTGTTGTTGACCATGTACTTGGTGTTCAGGTGAGTGGTTTTGCAGTTGAACTCAACGAGAGTTTTCCGCAGTCGTCGCCTCCTGAACTGCTCGACCAACTTGTCAAGCGCTTTGGTCCAGATCCGAAGTTGGAAAAGCGCCACACAGTGATCAATGCAGTTTCGCAGCGTGAAGGGCTCTCGTGGATTGTGCCGAGTTGCTACAGGCAAGATCAAATGGAGAAGCTTACTCAAAACCTGTGTGCGTCAGTTGAGCGCCGCACGGCTGCATGTCTGGCGTTGCTTGAGTCTGAACCTTGGGATCTGTTCATTGCTGCCTATTCGGAAATTCACAGTGCGGGGCACAGCCTTTGGCACCTCAGCCAACCTCACCCGTTGTCGGTGCTTGGGGGTGATCAACCAGATCCCGTATTGGCTGTTTACCAAGCCGTGGATGAATCGGTTGGACGCCTAGTGGCTGCTGCGGGTGAAGACACCACCGTGGTCTTCTTCACACTGGATGCCACGGTGGTTGACTCGTTGGAAAACGCCCGTGCCGTTTTTTTACCCGAATTTCTTTATCGCTGGAATTTTCCTGGTAAGGCAGCCTTGGCATTGGGCGACGCCCACACACCGCCTGAGGCCCCGCGACTGGACTACCAGCAACACTGGAAGCATGAAATCTGGGCTTTGCGTACGGCAGAGGGTGAGCGGGCACTGGAGTCTCCCACGCAGCAAGAGGAGCGTGGTGACCCGCTGAGTTGGTGCCCTGGCAATTGGTACGCCCCGAATTGGCCAAACATGCGCGCATTTGCGATTCCCAGCGTTGCCGATGGCAGTGTGCGCCTGAATGTCTGCGGGCGTGAAGCCAACGGCAAAGTGAAACCCGAGGACTTCTTGGTCGAATGCGATAGGCTGACCCGTGACTTGGCAACCCTTGTGAACCCACGTACGGGAAAACCGATTGTGCAACAGGTCGTGCGGGTGCGAGATGACCCCTTTGATGAAGACACCACCAAGTCGCCCGCTGATTTGATCGTGATCTGCCATGAAGACGGGCCCTTGGATGTGGTCGATTCGACGCTGATTGGCCGCATTGGTCCAATACCGTTTTTTCGAACCAGCAGCCATCAAGCGCATGGGCAGCGTTTAGAAAATTTGATGTTTGTGCGTCAACCTGACAACCCTCAAGCAGGCTGGGCCTCTGATGCAGCAAAACTCGAAGATATTCCTGCCACCTTGTTGGCCTTGATGGGGGAGTGCGTGCCCCCAAGCTTCGACGGACGCATACTTGTGGATCGTCCAAGCCTTCCTCCAGCGCACTCATGAAAACGCGCATCACACTTCATCGATTTGCAAGTGACACAAGCCTGACGCAACGTGATGGCGTCAACCTTGCGCATTCGGAAATCAACGCGCTTTTGGCATCCCCGATGGCGCGTCATCTGAGCGTTGACTTCCATGACTTTGATCGCTTGCTGCGAGATGAAAGTTACGCGCGCCAGGTGCTGACAGTTGTCGATTGCGTTTTGAGCAATGTGGGGCCACACGCCCATTACTATCACTTGCTTCGTGAACGCTTTGGATTGAATTTTCGTATCGTCCGCGACATCAAGACCGCGCTGTGGAGTTGCTACTTGCTTCAAGAGAGCCTTTGCCAGCCCTTTTTGCGCCCGGGGGATGCGCTTTTGGCAACCTCCAACTACTCCCGAAAGCTGACGCGTCAGTTGTTTCCACATTTACAAGATCACCCCATTGGCTTGTTCGAGCCCGTGCTCTCATCTTGTCAGTTCGCTCCCGGACCGTCTCGAGCACATGATCGGTCTACCGTCACCTTGGGTCATATCGGACGCTTGTCGACAGACAAGAACTTTCCCCAAATGGTTGACTTGTTGTTGGCCCTTGATCGTGAGGAACCCGGCCGTTACCGACTTGTTGCCTGCGGCAGTGTGCATTCGCCAGAGTGCGAACCCACGGCCATTGCCACTCGGATATACCAACAAACCGGTAGAGATGACCTGTTCACCTATTTGCCACCCGTGGCGCACCATGAGGCTGTCAAACTGCTGCACAGCTTTGACTACTTTCTTTTCTTTTCGACGTCGAACTTAGAAGTGCTGGGCCGTGTGCTTGTGGAGTGCGCCTATGCGGGCACCCGTATCTTGGCAGCCAATCATGCGGCGGCGTCTGAGTTGGTTGATCGTTCGTCGCTGCTGCCTGTGGCGTATGAAATGGATCAACCCTTTCACTCGCACTTCGATGCGCCGATGGGGACCGTGGATATCAGTGCCGCCAAGCAATTGATTTTGGCGAAACACCGTCCGCTGCCGCCTCCAGAGCCGCAAATCAACAAGCCTGAGGTACTCATGCAAGTGTTGTGCGAGCCCCAATGCGATTTGGGCACATCCAATGAGCCCGCCTTGGAACGTGAACCTGCCCAATTTCTGCAACAGCTGCGCTGGGACGGACTGCCATTGGCTTCTTCAGCATCAGACACATACGCCACGCTTGAAGTGCTGCAAGATTGGTTTTGTGCGCTGAACGGTAAGAAGTCGTCTGACTTTCAACGTCGCTTGACGCAACTCCAAGCGTTGTCCAAATTTCCGCAGCGCACGCAACGGTTTGCGCAAGTCTGCGCTGTCACCCAAGGCGACTTCACGAATTTGGGCGGCATGGACATGGAACTTTGCAATGTTGCAAACTTTCATCCCCGCTTTTGGTTAGGCACTGATTTTGCTGTCTAATTTCAATAGTCCAGCAAAATAACAGGGAAGTTCATCTTGCAGCAGCATTTCTTTTCCAATCCTTTGGAAGATCGTCTTCGGTTCAAATTGGCACTTGCGGTGCCAGACTATTTAAATAGCCGTGAATATGACGGCTGGGCATCACTTTTACTGCAGCAAGAAACTTGGTCTGAGCCCAATGAGCTTGAAGTCTTGTTGTCAATAGATGCACAAGCGCGGCTTTTTATCAACTCGGTTCTTCAAACAACGCGCTTACTTTTTGAGCTTTGTCGGTTGCCAATTTTTGAAAAAATTGCGATTCAATCTGTACAGCCAAAACCTTCATCAGAGAACAGCTACGTCGTTAATATTGCTATCTCGCCCATCGGCTTCGTGCCTGTTACGATTTATGGAACGATATTTCAAGCAGCCAATGAGTTGTGCCGATGGATGGCACAACATCCCCCCTGCTTCACACAGGGTTGGGAAACTATCTTTCATGACATTGATCAGCGAGTCATAAAGAAAATTCAGAAAGTGGCTGCTGGAGGAAAGTCCACCATACCTGTGCTCAAAGTTGCTCATGCACTAGGTGTTCCTGTGGTTCATCTCGGCGCAGGCGTTTATCAACTTGGTTGGGGAAGCAAAGCACGGTGCCTAGATCGAAGCACCACCGAACTGGATTCATCCATTGGGTCCAAGCTTGCTCAGCACAAGCTGGTCACTGCTAACTTGTTGCGTCTCGCCGGTTTACCCGCCCCCTCTCACATAGCTGTTGTTAACGAAGCCGAGGCAATCTCTGCCGCCAATCAGTTGAGCTTTCCCCTCGTCGTGAAACCCGCTGATCGTGAGCGCGGGGAGGGCGTGACGGTCGATGTTGTTGACGTGGAAATGGTGAAAGTGGCATTCGCTCACGCGCATGCATTGTCAAATTCAAAACAAGTCATCGTTGAGCGTCAGGTGACAGGCGTATGCCATCGCTTATTCATCGCCAATGGCCGTCTTCTCTATGCCGTCAAGCGTTTGCCAATGTCCGTGCAGGGTGATGGGCATCGCACCATTGCACAGTTGGTGCATGACGAAGTTGCCGCACAAGAGCAAAAAGCACCCTGGAATCGCTCTGAGATTCAGCCCATTGATGCGCGTGCCCTGGCTGAGTTTGCCAACGCTGGATTGTCAACAGAATCAATTCCTGCAAAGGGTGTTCTGGTGCCACTCAGACGTATTGAATCTACGGCAGATGGCGGCGTTGATGAAGAGGTGACCGGCCTCATTCATCCAGAAAACCTCTCTGCCGCATTGTCTGCCGCCCAACTTTTTAGATTGCACATTGCCGGAATTGACATTATCAGTTCTGATATTTCAAAACCTTGGTACGAAAACAATGCGATTATCAATGAAGTGAACTTTGCGCCTTTATTTGGTGGCGGGGAAATATCTAGATCTTATATTTCAAAATTCTTATCTGAATTTATAGACGGTGATGGAAAAATTCCAATTGAAATCTTTGATACTGAAGACGCTGCCCTGATGCGACAGGCCTACTATCAAAAGCAAGGCCTAAGGTGTTATTTCACAAGTGCATTGAGAACCTTAGACAGTGCTGGCAATTTATTAGCCATGCCTTTTAATGATATAAAACAACGTTGGAAAGCATTAATTTGTCGTTCTGATGTGGATGCAATTATGATTTACACCACATCTGATTCAAATACATCACTATCGAAATCCTCTAATACGCCGACACTTAAGGCGTCCTGACCCATGAATTTAATTGACCTGATTGACGAACACACAAACGCCAGACCACACAGCCCTGCCCTTATCACATCGCAGGAGGCGGTTTCTTGGTCTCAGCTTGACAGCCTGATTTGGTCTGCGGCTTTGATGCTCCGTGAAAAGGGGCTCAAAGCTGGCGATCGAGTGGGCATCACCATGGCCCATCCAGTGATGCACTTTGTCACCTCCCTTGCACTTGCCAGGATGGGCGTTGGCCATATTGCCATTCCTATTTTAGAAAGTGACAGCGCAAGAAACGAGCTCGCGAATAAACTAATGCTTAAAAGCGTGCTCTGCGACTCTGAAAAAAATGTCGCCGCCACGCCCAATGCCATACTGCACAACCAATTGACAATGCTCGATGTCAATCCAGAACAGAAAAAACAGCTCAAATCCACAGATGGCAATCTTACGTGGCTAATATTGCAGTCATCTGGTACTACGGGTAGTCCGAAATTTGCTGAGCTCACCCATAACACTGCCCATGATCGTTTTGTTCGGTTCTTGCCGCTTTTTAACTGCACCGCAAATGATGTATTTTGGGCTGCATCTCGCCCTGATTTCGTGGTGGCCAAACAGCGACTGACCTTCTGCTTATTAGCTGGTGCCGCAGTCTGTATACCCACAGTGAACACCATATCCGCTGATTTATTAAAGTTTCTCAATCAGCAAAAGGTTACGTTGACGTGTGGCACACCCTCTCATTTGCATCAGCTCATTGCCATCGGTGAGCGCATGCCTACTTTGCGTGTTGTTGAAGCACGCTCTGCATTTATTGACGAAAAACTTCGACATGCCTTTAAATCCAAGGTGAGCAGCAATCTGCATATTGTTTACGGAACCAATGAAGGCGAAACCTTAGCCCTTGCCACCCCCGCTTTACAGGCGCAAGTGCCGAACACGGTTGGCGCGATCACTGCCTCGATCAAACTTGAAGTCGTCGACGCGCATGGCAACCCCGTGCCCTCTTTGCAAACTGGTGAGATACGCGTGCGCGGCCCAGGTGTTGTGACAAGCTACCTGAACAACCCGGAGGCGACCGCAAAGTCATTTAAAGAGGGTTGGTTCTATCCAGGTGACCTAGGTTATTTGACGCAAGAAGGGGCACTGATATTGCAAGGACGTAAAGATGACATGATGATCTTTGACGGCATGAATATCTATCCTGCAGAAATCGAAAACGTTCTATCCGCCCATCCCGCCGTCAAAGAAGTGGCGGCGTTTTCTGTCAAGCATGAGCGATTTCAAGACCTACCCGTCGCTGCTGTGACGTTGAACCAATCGGTTACAGAAAAAGATTTGGTTCAGTACTGCAAGGCCTCGTTGGGCGTGAAGTGCCCCAGAAGAGTCTTGATCTTGGGAGAGTTTCCTCGCAATGCCATGGGGAAAATTTTGAAACGCGAACTGTCGTCCATAGCAATCAACAGCAAACCTGATAGTTCGCAATAAATGCAGCTCAATTGGTAAGAAGAGATGTCAACGAATATCGCAACAGACAATTACACCATTGAGTACGTTCAACACACGATGTTGAATCAAACGTATTTTGTACCTTCATATGCATTAGACAGGCCCGCCGTCAAGGCCATCTTGAGCGATCAATATTACGAACCTGACACACACACCGTCATCAAAGCCATTTATGCAAACTTGAAGCGTGGCTCGTTGATCCATGCAGGCACCTTCTTTGGGGACATGCTGCCCTCGTTTTCATCATCTGTTTCAGGCCACGTCTACGCGTTTGAACCCGTCTTAGAAAACTACATACTCGCACGCTTGTGCGTTGAAAAAAACAATCTAAGCAATGTCATCCTCTTCCATGCGGCCCTCTCTGATGGCGTCAGCAACGTTCGGGTCAATACAGGTATTGACGAACAGGTGCACCGAGGTGGCGCATCCTTCATCGATGAAAAAGGCGTCATCTCTGCCACCCTTGCCATCGACAATCTGTCTTTGTCAGACGTTGCAGTCATCCAGCTAGACGTAGAAGGCCATGAACTAAAAGCACTGCAAGGCGCAGTCCGTACCATTCAAAAATCACACCCGATCATCATGATTGAAGACTTGGCCCAAAACTGTGATCCATTCTTAACCCAACTCAATTACAAATGCGTCGCACATCTGACGGGCCTGACCATCTGGACCCATCCTGCGGGCATTCAAATCAACATCGCCAGTCCCAAATAAATCAGGCATTGGGCCGCGACTGCAAAAACATCAACCTATTCAGCTCTACATAGGACTTGAGTAACAAAAACTCAATGCACTCGCGGTTCGTGAACTCGCGCATGAAATTTTGCATTCCTGCAACTGCGGCATCCGTGTCGTAACCCGTCCCTTGCGGATGATGAACATCTATCGCTTCATCAATCACAACCAGTTTGTCCATCACATGCGCTGCGGCACAAAACAAACCCGCCGTTCCCCAACCCATTGGATTGTCTCCATACCGAACCTGACGCATGCGCGCAACCACCTCCGTTGAGAGCGCAAACACAATCGCATCTGTCAGCGCGGCAATATTCAAATTGCTGTTTTTAATCTTTGAAATCCGCGAAAACCTCAAATCAAAAGGTGTGCCGTGAATTCTGGGGGCCCATACCCCCAGATCGGTCAATCTAGCGCTTGCTTTGTAATAACTCTCGATCAACAAAGCCCAGTCTTCACACTTGCAATCGGCGTGAATCACCAGCATCGGCTTGTCACCGCATGCATCCAAACACGCCTTCAATTTATCCTCCCAAAATAACTCATTGGGGCGCTTGATGAGTCGACACGGCGCATCTAGAACCAACGCAGGATCGGGGTCAGAGTAAACAAGACTCACGTCATCTGCCGCTTTTAAAACAGACTTGGCAATCAACACGGCATCCTCATGTCGGCCTGCCCACGAAATAATAAAAACGGCCAACCTCATCACAGACATCCTTCTTTCTTTCTCACCATACAAACCACAACTTCATGCCACTATTATTGACAGATAAATCTATCAATTTAACCTGCTGCGGGCGCCATGAAAAAACCCCACCCCCTTGTGAGGGGTGGGGTTTGAGAGGTTTTACTTCATCAAGCCCGTCGTGAACATAAACGGGCTTGTCTGCAGATGTGACAGTTAGATCAAGTGGAACGCTGCAGCGTCCAATGTCGTGACACCAGTCAAGTGGATGTAGAAATCACTCACACCATCACCTGTGTTGTCAACATACAGGTTGCTATTGGTCGCGTCCAGTGCCACAACCACAGTGTTTGCATCCTTGTTGGTCGCCAAGTAGGTTGAAGCATCTGCTGCACTGTTGAGAACACCCACTTTCACACCACCAGTACCTGCACCAGCTTGAGCGAATTCCAAGATATCGCCATTGACCTTGGTGGCGGTTGACACGGCACCTGTACTGTCTGCTGCGCCGTTTGTGCCATTACCCACCGTGTTGGCTTTGAAGTCCGTGATGGTGTCAAAGGTACCTGAACCGATGGGCGAAGAGCTTGCACCGAAGATGAAAGTGTCGTTGCCACCGTTGCCAGTCAAGGTGTCGCCGCCCAAACCGCTGGTGATGGTGTCAGCTTTCGCTGTACCAGTGATGCTCAAAGCTGAGGAGCTTGCAGCGGACAAAGACGCATCAATCGTGACACCGGCTGTGTTGGACGAGGCATCGATGGTCGCCAACTTGGTCATCGCTGCAGCGGTGCTAAATTTGAAGGCTTGATCACCGCCTACCGTCAACTTGACCAACGCAGTGTCTGTCAAAGCCAAGGTGTTCGTAACGCTATCCGCCTTGTTGCCGGTTGCACCTAAGAAGGCACTTGTCGCAGAGTCCGCAACACTTGTACCAATTACACCGGTACCTGTAGAGGTGACCACGAGGTTTTCAATCTTGCTTGCATCCACAGTTTCCGTCACTAGTGCAACGGTGCTGGTGCTGTTGTTGTTTTCGATGTAGTTAGCGTTCAGGACCAAGTTCAACGTGTCTGCCGATGTATCGGTTTTGAATGCCACGCTCAACTTACCAGCGGCAGCTGTCGCGGCAGTTGTGTAAGCAGTTGCCCCCAAATCTCCAGCAAGCGTCACTGAAGAGCCGGCTGCCAAATTCGTGACAGTTGCATTCTTTGTGTTGTTACCGGTTACACCGGCTGCCGCAACAAAACTGCCAATTCCTGAAATAACAGAGACATCAAAAGTAGCTGCATCCTCCAAGGCATCTGTGATCTTCAAAACTTCGAAGTTCGTGATCTTTGCGAGTTGGGCGGTTGTCAGCGCTGTCACTGATGTATAGGTTGTTGCTGTCGCGGCCAGTGTGTCCGTGCCATCGCCACCATTGAGTGTGGCACCGCCTGTTGGTACAGCGCCCAGAGTCAGCGAGTCGTCACCCGCACCTAAGTCAACACTGGATGTTGCCGCCGCGGCAGAAGACAAAGTGACTTTATCGTTGCCAGCCCCGGAAGTGAGGGTGGTCAGATTGGCCCCCGTCACTGTCAAGGTGTCAGCGCCAGCGCCAGTCGTCACAACCAAGCTAGATGCGGTGCTGCCAGCAGTACTCAATTTGACGCCCCCGTCCCCGACGGTCACGGTCTTCACAGCAGTCAAGGCAGCACCTGTCAGATCCACAGAGCCGGTACCTGTCACAGTCAATGCGGTTGCAGAGCCTGCACCATCGGTCAATTTGATGGTGTTCGCGCCCGTCGCCGCAATACTGACCGTTGTTGCAACGGTATTGGTACCTGTGGTGTCCTTCACTTCTACATTCGACGCATTGGTCGTCAGATTCAGGGTTGTGGCTTTGGATGCCACAGTTGCTCCTAATTCAACGGCAATTTGGTTTGTTGACGTGCCAGCTGTGTCGAGGTTGAGAGCCAAGGTTGTCGCTGTGGATTTGTCAAAGCTTACTGCCTTATTTTGATTCTTCACCCCCAATGTGGCCACACCACCAACGACATTCGCGCCACCAGCTAAAGTGCTATTCGCGACTGTCAAGCTCGTGACACCGCTTGAAGAAGTTAAGTCCAAGGCGCTTGCAGCGTTTGTGATGCGTAAGACAACGTTTTCAATGCTGTTCAATGAAGGAACAACGACTGCGCCTCCATTCAATGTGACATTCAGTGTGTCATTGCCGTCGCCGCCCGTCAGTTGGTCAACTGACAGCAAGCTGTCTTTCAAAGTTCCATCAGAAGTGGCGACAACAGGTGCGTTGAACGTGTCATTGCCCGCGCTACCTGTCAGCATGTCTTGACCGGCCGTCAAGGTGAACACTTGTGCAACTGATCCTGCACCTGCCGCCAATGTGACGTTGTCAGCGCCTGTGTAAGACGCTGCACCTGCCACTTTCGCCCTCCAAGCGGCAGCGGCGGCGCCATACACGGCGTCGGAGTCAGGGATGGTGGCAATCTTGTTCAAGGCGCTTTGAACGGCTTCGCCACGGGCCGAGGCAGGGGCTGCATTGAGTGTGGCGACCAAGTAGGTCTTGGCGTCGGTGGCTACCACGCCGGTCAAGCCGAGGTTGGCGACCATCAGGTCTGCCACTTGCGTGGTGGTCAAGCTGCCAAAGCTCAAGGCAAAGTAGCTGTTGAGGGCTTTGCTCAGACCGCCGATTTGGGTGATGTCAGCTTGCACTTGGGCCATGGTGTTGGTGCCGACTTGCACGCCGTACAAGGCCATGGCGAATTGCTGGACCTGTGAGGCATTGGTGGGGAGAAATGTTGCCATTTGGTTTTTTTCCTTAAAAAAAGGGGGTTGTAAAAAAGTTTCTTTTGCAAAGAAAACCGAGAGAAACACCCTTTGGGGGCATCGCACTCGACACAAAGCCCTTGCTAAAAGACCTTCAATCGAATACGGGTATCCGAATGTGTTGTTTTTATGCACTCACCATACTTTCAGTAACCCTGAAATAAATATTTAAAATAAACGTTATAAATCAACAACTTAGCAGAGTTTCGTATATTTAATAAATCAATATATTGAGTTAATACAAGATTGCGCGTGTCAATATTCCCGACTTGCTTCATGTAAATATTTATAGAGCATATTTTTGACTATATGAAACCAATTTAGCTATATATTAAATGCATGCTAACTAAAGGTAATTCTGTTTAAACTATAAAAGTTGCCGCTTTTATTGATAAACATGAGACTTCGCTCACTAATGAACCAAGAACATGTTGACGATTTCTTAAACGCTCCCGTTACCT
>CANCCJ010000049.1 GCA_947374535.1 Comamonadaceae bacterium
AGACGTTTTTCTTAGTATATTCTTTAAGGATCGAATGCCATCCCTGACAACCACCATCACAAATAAAAGCGATAGTCTTAGCCCGGTCTTTAATCCAAAGGAGGGTATCGGTTTGTGGCCGGCATTTCCCTTCCGCAGGCCCCGCATAAACCACAACATCAGGCTTATAGGTATTGATGATTTTAAATATTTGGTGGTCGACTTCGCCTTCATAGTGAAGCTGCGCCTCTTTTCCTTGGTCGTAATGAAAGACTCGCATTTCCCAGTTAGGTTCTTTGAATGAACTTACGACACATTCATTGCCCATCGAGAGCTTAAGACCTAAGAAGGCAAGTTTCTTCATCGAGTACCTTAATGAATCAGCGATAGGTTCTAATCCCATCGAGGATGTCGAGAGCCAGAGCAGTTTCACGAACTAACTTGCAGCCCTTCTTCACGCGCCCGCCTTCGTGGTCCACACAAATCAACAGATCTTGACGCACGGCCTTGATGTCGGCGCACAGCTGGGTGAGTTGCTGGCGGTTGGCCCAGTTGCGGCCAAACAAAATGACACCGCCCGTGAGCGGGTGCTTCAAGCGCTTGCTGTCCGCCGCGGTGAGCTGCTTGCCTGCGATGTCAAGAATGAGGGGGGCGTGGTGAGACATAAATCAGAGGTTCGTTTCAGGTGTTCTTCTCAACAACACAATAACTCGTCGCATAGTCGGACTCGTCACTCACGCTGACGTGGGCGCTCAGGCCTTTGGCTTCAAACCATTCTTTGAGCACACCGTGCAACACGATGACGGGCTGGCCGCTGGGCCGCTTGTCGACTTCGCACAAGCGCCACGTCATGGGCATGCGCATGCCTAAACCAATGGCTTTGCTGAACGCCTCTTTGGCCGAGAAACGGGTGGCCACATAGCGCACACCACGTTCAGGCCAACGCTCGCTGCGCGCACGGTAGGTTTGGAGTTCGTTGTCGCTCAACACTTTTTGCGCAAAGCGTTCACCGTGCTTTTCCAAAGACGCACGGATGCGGCGTATGTCGCAAATGTCTGTGCCGATGCCGTAAATCATGCGGGAATGCATGCGCAGTAAGCGCGAACAGTTTGTGCATAACCTAGCTCTAGCGCGTCGGCAATGAGGGCATGACCAATCGACACCTCTTGCACGCCGGGCACGGTGGCGAGGAAGGAGTGCAGGTTGTCGCGGTTCAGGTCGTGTCCGGCGTTGATGCCAAGGCCTGCTGCCAACGCAGCTTCGGCGGTGGCTTTGAAAGCGGCCAGCACCTCAGCTTGTTTGGGCGTGCCGTAGGCCGAGGCATAGCTCTCGGTGTAAAGCTCCACGCGGTCGGCACCTACGGCTTTGGCTGCGGCCATGGCTTGAGGTGTTGGATCCATGAACAAACTCACGCGCACGCCCAAAGTTTTGGCTTCGTCAATGAGCGGCTTCAAGCGCTCGGCGTCTTGCGGGAAAGTCCAGCCGTGGTCGCTGGTGAATTGGCCTTCGCTATCGGGCACAAAGGTCACTTGATGGGGGCGTACCTCGCGCACAAAGTCCATCAGGTTGTGAAACGGGTTGCCTTCGATGTTGAACTCGCGGTCGGGCCACGCTTTGAGCAAAGCGGCCAGGTCGTGCACGTCGTCGCTGCGGATGTGGCGCGCATCAGGGCGTGGATGCACAGTAATGCCAGCGGCACCCGCCTCAAGGCACAGGATGGCCGCACGCGTGACGCTGGGAATGCCCAAATGGCGCGTGTTGCGTACCAAGGCCACTTTGTTGAGGTTGACCGACAGCGCGGTTTTTGAGTGTTGAGGCATGGCGTAAATCAAAGAGATTGCAGGTCAATCATCATCTGCCGAGTGCGCAGTGTTTTGACCCCGCAATGGTAGTGCAGCAAGGCCCTTAGCTGGCCCTGCAAGGCGTTGCGTTGCTCGGAGGGCATCTCGGCACACAAACGCAGTGTGGCGGTGAAGGGTGCGTCTGTGGCAAGGCTGTCGTGCAGCTGCAACCACACGCGGCCAGCTAAACCTGTGCGGTCTTGCGCATTGTGCGTGCGCAGGCCGCCTTCGGCCACCAGCACATACAAGGCATCGGACTGCAAAGCACCTAGCGTGAGGGTTTGGGCATTGAGCTCAGGCAAAAAGCCAATGTCGCGCAACAGCAGCAGTTCAAAGGCGCGCAGCGCGGGGGCAATCGTGCCCTCGTGGCCCGAAGCCAGGACCTGCACGACTTGGCGATACAGGTCAAACAAGGTGGGATGCGGGTCGTCACGTGCCAGCAAGCGCAACAACAACTCGTTGATGTAATAACCCGACAGCAGCGCCTCGCCCGTGGGCATGATGTGGCCGCCTACCCACTCTGCGCCCTTCAGGGTGCGAATTTCGGCGTCGCCCGAATAGCTGACGTACAGCGGCTGCAAGGGCAGCAACACGGGGCGAAAGTTAGACGTGGGTTTTTTAGCACCTTTGGCCACCAAAGCCACCCGACCGAAGTGGCGGGTGAAGGTTTCCAAAATCAGACTGGACTCGCTCCAGTCGTAGCGGTGCACAACGAATGCGGGTTCGTCTTGGATGCGGGGAATTCCCCGCGACATCGTGAACGTGCTGGACTTACTCGTAGCCAAAGCTACGCACCCGCGCTGCATCGTCGGCCCAACCCGAGCGCACTTTGACCCACAACTCCAAGAACACTTTGGCGTCGTAGAGTTTTTCGAGTTCGGTGCGCGCTTCCATGCCCATGCGCTTCAAGCGCTCGCCTTTGTCACCAATGACCATGGCTTTGTGGCCATCGCGCTCCACCACGATGGTGGCGGCAATGCGAACCAAGCGTTTGACGCCCTTGGTTTTGCCCTTTTCTTCTTCGAACTTGTCAATGATGACGGTCGAGGTGTAAGGCAATTCATCGCCCGTCAAGCGGAACAATTTTTCGCGCACCATTTCGGCGGCCATGAATTTCTCGCTGCGGTCGGTCAGCTCATCAGCCGCGTACATCCAGGCTTGTTCAGGCAGGTACTTTTCGCAAATGCCCAAGAGACGCTGCACGTCTTTGTCATTCTTGGCTGACATGGGAATGATTTCGGCGAAAGGGTGACGCTCTTGCATGGCTTGGAGCCACAGCATGATGTCGGCACGGTTTTTCATCGAGTCGAGTTTGTTCGCCACCAACAGCGTAGGAATGCCTTTGGCCAGCAGCGACAACACACGTTCATCGGCTGGCGTGAAGCTGCCCGCCTCAACCACCAACAACACCAAGTCCACATCGCCCACGGCGCCTTGCACGGTTTTGTTGAGCGATTTGTTCAGGGCGTTGCCGTGGATGGTTTGGAAGCCAGGCGTATCGACAAACACAAACTGCGCCGCGCCTTGGGTGTGCATGCCCGTGATGCGGTGGCGCGTGGTTTGCGCTTTGCGAGAGGTGATGCTAATTTTTTGGCCCACCAAAGCATTGAGCAAGGTGGACTTGCCCACGTTGGGCTTGCCCACGATGGCGATCAGGCCGCAGCGTTGGTCCGCGGGGGCAACGACGGCTTGGCTGGCAACGACGCGGGCGCCTTTGCTGGCCGCCAGCATGGCGTCGATGTCTTGCGGGCTTTGTTCGTTATGGGAAGGTGTGGCGGTCATTTGAGCTCTTTAATCACTTCGAGCATGGCTGCTGCGGCGGCTTGCTCTCCTGCGCGGCGTGAGCCGCCAATGCCACGCTCGCAGCGGGCTAGTTCTGGAACTTCACATTCCACATCAAAAGTTTGTTTGTGCGCAGCACCCAAGGTGCCAACCACACGGTAGATAGGCAGCTTGAACTTACGCCCTTGCAGCCATTCTTGCAACTCGGTTTTCGGGTCCTTGCCCACCGCTTGCATTTCGGGGTTGACTTCCACCTTGGCAAAGATGCGTTGCACCAAGGCATCAGCGGCTTGGTAGCCCGCGTCAAGGTAGACCGCGCCGAGCACGGCTTCCAAAGCGTCGGCCAAGATAGAGGGGCGTTTTTGACCGCCCGAGTTCATCTCGCCCTCGCCCAAACGCAAGATGCCAGACAAACCGAGCTCGACGGCCAAGTGATGCAGCGTGTCTTGCTTGACCAAATTGGCGCGCACGCGCGACAGGTCGCCCTCGGGCAAGGTGCTCAGGCGCTGGTACAGCAAATTGGCAACAGCCAAGTTGAGCACCGAGTCACCCAAGAACTCCAAGCGTTCGTAATGGTCAGAACTGAAGCTGCGATGCGTCAACGCCTGCGCAAGTAAGGCAGGGTTTTGAAACGTGTATTCCAAGCGCGCTTGGAGCGTCTCAAGGATTTGTTGTTGAGACGGACTGGGTCGGGCTGTGCGAACGCGTGAGGTCATTGAAATGCGCCGATGCGCGAGAGACTGCCAAAGTTCATCCAGACAAAGAAGGCTTTGCCCACGATGTTTTTCTCTGGCACAAAGCCCCAGTAGCGCGAGTCGAGTGAGTTGTCGCGGTTGTCGCCCATCATGAAGTAGTGACCTGCCGGTACTTTGCAGGTCACGCCTTCGACGGTGTAGTGGCAGTTTTCTTTGAACACGAAGTCGTCAGCGCCCGGCACGAAGGAGGGGCGGTCTTTGTCATTCAACAGGTTGTGGGTGCGCACGCCCGTCATCTCAGAAGGCTTGGTGCCCAAGGGCAACTGCTCCTCAAACTGCGTGATGTAGCGCATGCTGTCTTGCTCAAAGAAGTCAGCACGCGGCGCTTTGCTGACAGGCTGGCCGTTGATGGTGAGTTGCTTGTTGAGGTAAGCCACTTCGTCGCCGGGCACACCGACCACACGCTTGATGTAGTCAAGGCTGGGCTTGGGTGGGTAACGGAACACCATCACGTCACCGCGCTGCACGGGGTTGCCCTCAGTCAGCTTGATGTTGAGCACGGGCAAACGCACACCGTAGTGGTATTTGTTCACCAAAATTAGGTCGCCCACCAACAAGGTCGGGATCATGGAGCCAGATGGAATTTTGAAGGGCTCGAAAAGAAAAGAGCGCAACACAAACACCACGGCGATGACGGGGAACAAGCCCGCTGTCCAATCCAGCCACCAAGGTTGCATGTAGAGACGCTCTTTGGCTTGCGTCACATTTACATCGGTTTGGGTGATGCCTTGGGCATGCAACTCGGCCGTGCGCTTGTCAGCCTCGGCTTGCAAGCGCTCTGCAGCCGCTTTGCGTTGGGGCAAGAAATAGAACTGCTCGGCCAACCAGTAAATACCGGTCACGACAGTCGCCATGAACATGAGCAAGGCGAAGTTGCCTTCAATCATGCCCACATACCAAAAACCGGCATAGCCCACAAAGGCAGCCAGTACGAATGCGGTCAACGTAGCCATTAATCCTCCACCTGCAAGATGGCCAAGAAGGCTTCTTGTGGAACCTCCACGGAACCAATTTGCTTCATGCGTTTTTTACCTGCTTTTTGTTTCTCAAGCAGTTTGCGTTTGCGGCTGATGTCGCCGCCGTAGCATTTTGCCAGCACGTTTTTACGCAAGGCTTTGATGCTTTCGCGCGCAATGATGTTGGAGCCAATGGCGGCTTGAATCGCCACGTCGAACATTTGACGGCTGATGATTTCGCGCATCTTCGCCACCACCGCACGACCGCGGTATTGCGACTGCGAGCGGTGCACGATGATGGACAAGGCATCCACCTTTTCGCCGTTCAGCAAGATGTCGACCTTCACCACGTCAGAGGCGCGGAACTCTTTGAACTCATAGTCCATCGAGGCATAGCCGCGCGACACTGATTTGAGCTTGTCAAAGAAGTCGAGCACGATTTCGCCCAAAGGCATTTCGTACGTGAGCATCACTTGGCGACCGTGGTACGCCATGTTCATTTGTACGCCACGTTTTTGGTTGGCCAGTGTCATCACGGCGCCCACATAGTCTTGCGGCATGTACAAGTGCACGGTCACGATGGGCTCGCGAATTTCGTGCAGCTTGCCTTGTTCGGGCATCTTGGCGGGGTTTTCCACCATGACCACTTCACCGTCGGGCATTTTCACTTCGTACACCACACTGGGCGCGGTGGTGATCAGGTCTTGGTCAAATTCACGCTCTAAGCGCTCTTGCACGATTTCCATGTGCAAAAGGCCGAGGAAGCCGCAGCGAAAACCAAAGCCCAGCGCTTGCGAGACTTCAGGTTCGTACTGCAACGAGGCATCGTTGAGCTTGAGCTTTTCCAACGCGTCGCGCAGACCGTCGTATTGGTTGGCTTCAGTGGGGTACAAACCCGCAAACACCTGAGGCTGAATTTCTTTAAAGCCGGGCAAAGCCTGTTCCGCGGGGCCTAAGTTGTTGGGCAGCTTTTTTTCTAGGGTGATGGTGTCACCCACTTTGGCGGCTTGCAACTCTTTGATGCCCGCAATGATGTAGCCCACTTGACCCGCTTCGAGTGACTGACGTGGCTCGTTGGAAGGTGTGAACACGCCCAAGTTGTCTGCGTTGTAGACGGCCTCTGTGGCCATCATTTTGAAACGTTCGCCTTTGCCCAAACGGCCATCGACCACACGTACCAACATCACCACGCCGACGTAGCTGTCAAACCAGCTGTCGATGATCATGGCGCGCAAAGGTGCGTTGGGATTGCCCTTGGGGGGCGGCACATGCGCCACCACGGCTTCGAGGATTTCGTCGATGCCCAAACCTGTTTTGGCAGAGCATGGAATGGCATCGGTGGCATCGATGCCAATGACGTCTTCGATTTCTGCTTTCGCATTGTCTGGATCTGCGTTGGGCAGATCCATTTTGTTGAGCACCGGCAACACTTCGACGCCGAGGTCGAGTGCGGTGTAACAGTTGGCAACGGTTTGCGCTTCCACACCTTGGCTGGCATCGACGACGAGCAACGCGCCTTCGCATGCAGAGAGTGAACGCGACACTTCATAAGAGAAGTCAACGTGACCCGGTGTATCGATCAAATTCAGGTTGTAAATCTGACCGTCTTTGGCTTTGTATTGCAACGCAGCAGTCTGCGCTTTGATAGTTATCCCACGCTCTTTTTCGATGTCCATCGAGTCGAGAACTTGCGCTGACATGTCGCGCTCTTCAAGTCCTCCGCAACGCTGAATCAAACGATCTGCCAACGTAGATTTGCCGTGGTCGATGTGGGCAATGATTGAAAAGTTTCTGATGTTGTTCATCAACGGGGGCACTTAAGTGATTGAATTCAAAGGGAGAGCGTCAAGAAAAAAGGGCGCGTCATATGCTGACGCGCCCAGAACCAACAAGCAATGGCAACTGCATAAGTCGGTGGTTCATTGTAGGCAAAAACCCCGAATTGCACAGCGGTCTCAACTCAACCGAGGCCTCGTTGCGGGTTCGCAACATGAATTTATCCACAACTTATTAACATTTTGACAAAGGGGTTTTGGGACAACTTGTGGGTGATCTGTGGAGCACCTGTGGAGTCAATCAACCAATCCCGTATCGTGGAGTTTTGGGCTTGCGATATATCGCAAAAACGCATTCAGCCCCCCAATTCTATACAAAAAGGGCTTGAACACTTTATTTAAGTTAGCGAGTGCCAACTTAAAAAGTATTTTCAGGACCTTTAAATAATTTTGAGATTCACCTCATTCCCGACTTTCGCCTAGGGGTTTAGCGCAAGGGGCGAATGACGGTGTATTGCGCCCACTCACCACGACGGATCAACAAGCTCACAGGCTTGCTGCGGTCTAGTTTGGCGGTCAACGCCTCAAGCGCCTGCACATTAGGTGTTTCGATGTTGGCCAAGGCCAAAATCACGTCGCCTTCTTGAATCCCTGCTCGCGCAGCTGGCTCAGCCACCGCATCCACGCGCACGCCACCACGCAACTTGAGTTCTTTCTTTTGTGCATCCGTGAGTTCGCTGATGGTCAGACCCAACACCTTGGCTGCGCTTGACTCTTTCGGTTTCTCTGCGACAGGCTCTTTCTTGGCTGGCTTGTCGGCTTCAAATTCACCCACCGTGATGTGCATGTCTTTCAAGCTGCCACGACGCCACACTTGGATGGCGCTGCGCGTGCCCGGTTTGGTGTTGCCCACCATGCGCGGCAAATCGCTGGACTTTTCAATGGTCTTGCCTTCGAACTTCAAGATGATGTCACCGGGCTCCAAGCCAGCCTTCTCTGCGGGCGAACCCTGCTCCACACCACGCACCAAAGCACCTTGCACCTTAGACAAACCCAAGGACTCAGCTACCTCTTTGCTCACTTGGTCAATCTGCACCCCCAAGCGACCGCGTTGCACTTTGCCTGTGGCGCGCAGCTGCTCACTCACGCGCACAGCTTCATCAATGGGGATTGCAAACGAGATGCCCATGAAGCCACCCGAGCGTGAATAGATTTGACTGTTGATACCCACCACTTCGCCGCGCATGTTGATAAGCGGCCCACCCGAGTTACCTGGGTTGATCGCTACATCGGTTTGAATAAACGACAAATAGTCGCCCGTGTCGCGTTGCTTGGCACTGACGATGCCCGCTGTGACCGTGTTGTCTAAACCAAAGGGCGAGCCAATGGCCATCACCCACTCGCCCACTTTGAGACAGCTCACATCGCCAATCTTCACCGCTGGCAAGCCTGTGGCCTCAATCTTCACCACAGCCACGTCAGTGCGCTTGTCAGAACCAATCAAGCGCGCTTTGAATTCGCGTTTGTCGGGCAAGGTGACCATGACTTGATCCGCACCTTCCACCACGTGGGCATTGGTCATCACATAACCATCTGCAGACAAGATGAAGCCGGAACCCACACCTTTAGGTTGCGCTTCATCGGGCTGCTGCTGGCCGCGGTTGGGCCGTTGTTGACGTGGCGCATTGGGGCCGTTGGGTGTATTAGGTGTGGGCATGGGCACGCCAAAGAAACGACGAAAGAACTCTTGCATTTCTGCATCTGGCTCAGTGCCTTGCACCTCGCGTGCCGAAGCTTTCTCTAGCGTGCGAATGTTCACCACGGAAGGGCCCACTTGCTCAACCAAATCGGTGAAGTCGGGTAAGCCGCGCACAGCGGGTGCACCACTGACCACTTGTGCATGACTAGGTTGCACCCACGCGACGCTCAAGCCTGTAGCCAACAACGCGGCGCACAAAAAGCCAAAAGAAACAGAACGATTCAATGCCAGTGGACGTGCCATGTTTTTTTCCTTCAATTCAATTCTGAGCGCTGGTACACAGCGCGACGCAAATCCATCAGTGGGCATTTGACGCTTGTGCACCCAACCACAACCAAGAGGGTTTGGCACTCAGTGTCTCAGATGTGGGCTGCCAACGTAAAAGCAAGGCGCGCTGCATGTCGAGTGCAACCTGCACACGGCCCAATGCGTCTTCACACGCAGGATTTTGGTCATGCAAGCACCAAACTTGACCATCCCAAGTCAAAGTGCCTGCGTGGTTTAACGCACACCATCCCATAAAGGCACCCAATGCAGCCGTAAATGCAGCAAAGCACCAAACCCAACTTACATGTTGATTTAACGCCCAAACCAAAAGCACCGCTGACGTGAGTAGCGTGAAGATGGCGTAAAGCCAGCGCTGAAAAGCACAACGCCCCACCGGATATGAAACCGATGGGGCGTTGTGCATGGCGAAAACCTTAGATGCGTTTGAAAACTAACGCGCCGTTGGTGCCACCAAATCCGAAGTTGTTTTTGAGGGCTACATCAATCTTCATGTCTCGCGCGGTGTTGGCGCAGTAGTCCAAGTCACATTCAGGGTCTTGGTTAAAGATGTTGATGGTAGGCGGGCTCTTTTGGTGATGGATGGCCAGCACGGTGAACACACTCTCAATGCCACCAGCGCCGCCCAACAAATGACCCGTCATCGACTTGGTAGAATTGACCACGGTCTTTTTGGCGTGGTCACCCAGCGCCGCTTTGATGGCGTTGGTTTCGTTGATGTCACCCAGCGGTGTGGATGTGCCATGCGCATTCAAATAGTCCACTTGATCGGCGTTGACGCCTGCATTGCTGAGCGCGCTGAGCATGGCGCGGCGAGGGCCGTCCATGTTGGGTGCGGTCATGTGACCAGCGTCTGCACTCAGACCGTAGCCACCCAACTCTGCATAAATTTTGGCGCCGCGTTTTTTAGCGTGTTCGTACTCTTCGAGCACCAAAACACCCGCACCTTCGCCCAAGACAAAACCATCGCGGTCGCGGTCCCAAGGACGCGAAGCAGTGGTCGGATCGTCATTACGAGTCGACAGCGCGCGCATGGAGGCAAAGCCACCGACACCCAAAGGTGACATACAGCACTCAGAACCGCCAGCAATCATCACGTCGGCATCGCCGTACTCAATGTGACGACCGGCTTCGCCGATGCTGTGCAAGCCTGTGGTACAGGCTGTGACCACGGCCAAGTTCGGGCCTTTGAAGCCAAAACGCATGGACACGTGACCAGAAATCATGTTGATGATGGACGCTGGCACGAAGAATGGCGAAATGCGACGTGGGCCTTTGGCCAACAGTTCGCTGTGCATGTCTTCGATGAGCGGCAAGCCGCCGATGCCAGAGCCGATCACGACCCCGATACGGGTCGCTTCTTCTTCGCTCAGAGCTTCGCCAGTGGCGAGGCCTGAGTCTTGAACCGCTTGCATCGCCGCCGCGATGCCGTAGTGAATGAACTTGTCCATGGCACGCGCCTCTTTCGGGGCAATGTATTGGTCAAGGTCTAAATCTTTCACTTCACCAGCAAAGTGGCAGTTGATTGCAGACGCGTCAAAACGCGTGATGGTTGCAATGCCAGATTTACCAGCTAAAAGATTGGCCCAAGCGTCAGCGACCGTGTTACCCACGGGACTGATACAACCTAGGCCGGTCACGACGACGCGACGACGGCTCATGCGGTATTCCTAGAAGTTAGGCTTTTTTGTGGGTCAACGCGTAGTCAATCGCGTTTTGCACAGTGTTGATTTTCTCGGCATCTTCGTCTGGAATTTCGATTCCAAACTCGTCTTCCAATGCCATCACCAATTCCACGGTGTCCAAGGAGTCAGCACCCAAATCAGCGACAAAGGCTTTTTCGTTGGTGACTTGTGACTCTTCCACGCCAAGTTGCTCGGCAATGATTTTTTTGACACGTGTTTCGATATCGCTCATGGATTCCCTCTGAGGGTTGTGAATAAGTCCGCAATTTTAACCGGACGGACCGACCGTATTGATTCTGTTGTGATTCTTTTGTTGCTCTGGCTTTAAGCCATGAACATACCGCCGTTGACATGCAACTCTTGGCCAGTCACATAACTGGCGTTGGCGCCTGCCAAATAGGCCACCGCGTGTGCAATGTCAGCGGGTTTACCGAGGTGACCCAGCGGGATTTGACCCAGCAAGGCTTTTTGTTGTTCTTCAGGCAAAGAAGCGGTCATGTCGGTTTCGATGAAGCCAGGCGCCACGCAGTTGACGGTAATGCCACGGCTACCCAACTCACGCGCTAAAGCGCGGGTCATGCCAGCCACACCGGCTTTGGCCGCTGCATAGTTGGCTTGGCCTGGGTTGCCAGATGCGCCCACCACGCTGGTGATGCTGATGATGCGACCGAAGCGTTGCTTCATCATGGGACGAATCACAGCGCGTGACACACGGAACACGGCTTTGAGGTTGGTGTCGAGCACGGCATCCCAATCCGTGTCCTTCATGCGCATGGCCAAGGTGTCGCGGGTGATGCCGGCGTTGTTGACCAACACATGCAAAGCCCCGTGGTCTTTGGTAATTTGATCAATCAAGGCTTCCACTGCAGCGCCATCGTTGACGTTGAGATTGGCACCACGGCAGCCTGCGTGTGCAGACAAAGCTTGGCTGATTTTGGCGGCGCCATCGTCAGAAGTGGCCGTACCGATGACCAAATAACCTTGTTGGGCCAACTCTTGGGCAATCGCTGCACCGATGCCGCGCGAAGCGCCAGTCACCAAGGCAATGTGTTGTTTGTGATCGCTCATATTTCGTTTCCTTATCGATTAGACCAATGCGGTTTTCACTTCGGCCAAAGTGGCGGGATCAAACAAAGGTAAGCCCGTTAAATCTGCATCGATGCGCTTGATCATGCCAGCCAAGACCTTGCCTGGGCCGCACTCGACCAAGGTGGTGACGCCGCGCGCCTTGATGGCGGCCACGCATTCCACCCAACGCACGGGGCCAAAGGCTTGGCGGTACAGGGCGTCACGAATGCGGTCTGCATCGGTCTCGATCGCCACGTCGATGTTGTTCACCACGGGAATTTGCATGGTGGCAAAGCTGGTTACGGCGAGTTTTTCTTTCAAACGCTCGGCAGCAGGTTTCATCAAGCTGGAGTGGAAAGGCGCTGATACAGGCAAAGACAAAGCGCGTTTCGCGCCATTGGCTTTGAGCACTTCACAAGCTTTTTCCACAGCAGCTTTGCTGCCAGCGATCACGGTTTGCCCTGGGTCGTTGAAGTTCACAGCTTCCACCACCTCTGCAGAACCTGCGCCAAACGTGGCTTGCGCTTCGGCACAGCCAGCCATGACTTGCGCAGCCGTCATACCCAAAATAGCAGCCATGGCGCCGGTGCCTACAGGCACGGCTTCTTGCATGGCTTGAGCACGGAAACGCACCAGCGGTGCAGCTTGGGCCAGCGTCAAGACGCCAGAAGCTACCAAGGCGGAATATTCGCCCAAAGAATGACCCGCCAGCACAGCAGGCAACACGCCCCCCTCGGCCAGCCACACACGATAAGCGGCCACAGCGGCGACGAGCATGACCGGTTGTGTATTGGTGGTCAGGGCCAGCGCCTCTTTGGGACCTTCGTGAATAAGTTTGGCCATGTCTTCGCCCATGGCATCAGATGCCTCGGCCAAAGTTTGAGCGACCACCGGGTGATCGCCCCATGCGTCGAGCATGCCGACGGATTGAGAGCCTTGACCTGGGAACAAAAAAGCAAAGGAAGTCATAACATTTTCGAGAAAGTTTGTCACATGAAGTCTTGCGCAGACTTACAACTTGAGCAGAACGGCGCCCCATGTGAAACCACCACCCACGCCTTCGAGCATGATGGTTTGGTCTTTTTTCACTTGGCCGCTGCGCACCGCCTGGTCGAGCGCCAACGGAATCGAGGCGGCCGAGGTGTTGCCGTGATCTTGAACGGTTAAAACAACCTTGTCCATCGGCAGTTTCAGCTTTTTAGCCGTACTTTGAATGATGCGGATGTTGGCCTGATGCGGCACCAGCCAATCAATATCGCCCTCAGTCAAGCCAGCCTTGTTCAGCACGGTGCGCGCAGCACCTTCAAGCAAGCCCACAGCTAACTTGAACACCGCTTGGCCATCCATCTTGAGCACGGGGTCACCCATGATGTTGCCGTTGCGCACATGACCTGGCACACACAAGATGCCCACATGTTTGCCATCGGCATGAATGTCTGTCGCCAAGACGCCGGGCGTCTCAGACGCTTCCATCACCACAGCGCCAGCGCCGTCACCAAAGAGCACGCAAGTGGTGCGATCTTGAAAATCAAGCAAGCGCGAGAAGATTTCAGAACCCACCACCAAAGCCCGCTTGGCAGAACCTGAACGAATCATGGCGTCAGCCACGGTCAGCGCGTAAATAAAGCCGCTGCACACCGCTTGCACATCAAATGCGGGAGCGCCCGCAATACCAGCCGCCGCTTCGTCTAGCTGAGCCAGCTTGTGCTGCAAGATGCAAGCGGTCGAAGGGAACACCATGTCTGGCGTGGACGTGGCAACAATGATGAGGTCAATGTCTTGAGGGCGACAACCTGCGGCCTCCAGAGCTTGTTTGCAAGCTTCGAACGCCAAGTCGCTGCAGCACATGTCGTCTGCTGCAAAGTGACGCGCACGAATGCCTGTGCGCTCAACAATCCATTCGTCAGAGCTTTCCACACCTTGGGTGGCAAGTTCCGCGACCAAGTCTGCGTTGGTCAACCGGCGGGGAGGGAGAAAACTTCCGGTGCCCGTGATTCGGGAGAAAAGGGTCATTAATCAGGTGGCTCAGGCCGAGACGTCTGACGCTTGTCCTTGGGCTAACAAAGGAGCCGCATGGGCAATGCGAGAACGCACACGTTCGAGCAAGTTATGGTGGGCTGCATCATACGCGCGGTTCAAAGCAGTACCAAAGGCCACATCATCTGCAGAACCGTGGCTCTTAAAAACAATGCCATTGAGACCTAACAAGGCGGCACCGTTGTAATGGCGATGGTCTACGCGGTCTTTGAAGTCAGATAGCACAGGATAAGCAAAGATCGCCGCAATTTTGGTCAAGAAGTTGCGCGTAAACGAGTTTTTGAGTGTTTCACTGATCTTGTGCGCCAGGCCTTCGCTGGCTTTCAAGGCCACATTACCCACAAAACCGTCGCACACGATCAAGTTGACCGTGCCTTGGTAAATGTCATTGCCTTCGACGTTGCCGTAAAAATTCAAATCACCGGCGTTAGCTGCAGTTCGCAATAATTCGCCAGTCTTTTTGGTAATTTCATTGCCTTTGATGTCTTCCTCGCCAATATTCAACAACCCCACAGTGGGGCTTTCGATGTTGTCGAGCACCGACACCAAGGCCGAACCCATGACCGCAAATTGCAGCAAATGCTGAGGCGAGCAATCAACATTAGCCCCCAAGTCAAGCATGGTGGTGCCGCCGCCTTTGAAGTCAGGCATGCGGCCTGCAATGGCTGGACGGTCAATACCATCGATGGTTTTGAGCACATAACGTGCAATAGCCATCAAAGCACCCGTGTTACCAGCAGATACCACCGCTTGGGCAGCGCCGCTCTTGACCTGCTCAATCGCCACGCGCATGGACGAGTCCTTTTTGCGGCGCAAGGCAATTTCAATGGGATCATCCATGGCCACCACTTCAGTGGCAGCGACAACTTGGGCGCGGGGATGCGAGAAAGACAACAGCGCATCGGGCAGACCCACCAGCAAAAGCTTGGCATCTGGATGCGTATCTAAGAAACGGCGACAGGCCGCAAGCGTGACGCGCGGGCCATGGTCGCCACCCATGCAATCAACAGCAAGAGTGGTCATGCAGGTTTCTTCTCGTCAAAAAAACAAAAGCCCGAGGCGCCTAAGACAGCCACGGGCCAATGAGGAATGAAGTAATTAAGCTTCAGACTTGGTCTTCAACACTTTGCGACCACGGTAGAAACCAGTGGGGCTGATGTGATGACGCAAGTGAATTTCACCAGTCGTTGGCTCAACGGCTGTGCCGGGAGCTGTCAACGCAGTGTGCGAATTGTGCATGCCGCGCTTGGAAGGAGATTTTTTGTTTTGCTGAACAGCCATGACCGGCTCCTGGAACTAAATGTGGTTGATCATTGGGCCACAAACTAACCGGGGTCAGCGTGACACGAAGCCTAAGATTATAGCCCAACTCCTAGGTTCTCAGTGCTTGGGTGTTTTGAGTGATGCAAGTACGGCAAACGGATTGGGTTTGGCCTCAGACATCGCAGCCTCTTCTTCTGGCGAAGTTGGTACATGCTCACTCAAGCAAGCCGGGTGCATGGGCACCAAAGGCATGCTCATCAGCAACTCGTCCTCAATCAAGGCCATCAAATCAAAGCTGTCTTCCAAGACCAACAGGTCTTCTTCAGAGGCGTCGTCTTCGGCCAAAGCCGTGGCTTCATCAGCCACAAAGCGGAAATCTTGCTCAATCATCAGCGCCACAGGCACAGGTTGTAAGCAGCGCTGACACGTCAGCGGCACGGTGGCTTTGGCTTCGAGGTGCAACCAAGCATCGTCTTTGCCGCGTTGCTCGGGGTCGATCGCGCCTTGCGCCGACCATGACACATGGCCCGTCACCTCGCCGCTGCAGTCTTCGGCCAAGCGTTCAAATTCAGCCAGAGGCGTGTCGCCCTCTAAATGCATTTGTGCTTTGGCAAAGGCTTTGACGTCGAGGTTGTGAAGGTTCTTTGGTTTTTGCATGCGATCAGTGTAAGAGAATCCACCCATGTCTAAGCCCCAACCCGCCCTGATTTTGGGCTCCACTTCCCGTTACCGCCGCGAGCTGCTTGAGCGCTTGCGCGTGCCTTTTGATGTCGTCAGCCCTGAGGTCGATGAAACGCCATTTGCCAACGAAACGCCGCAAGCTCTGGCCTGTCGCCTCGCGCTGGCCAAAGCCAAAGCCGTGGCCGCCCAGCACCCCAACGCGGTGGTGATCGGCTCCGACCAAGTGGCCGACCTGAACGGCGAGCCTCTCGGCAAGCCCGGCACCCACGAACGCGCCGTGTTGCAACTGCAACGCATGCGCGGCAAAACCGTGGTGTTTCAAACGGCGGTGGCGGTGGTGTGCCAAGCCAGCCACTTTGAACAAATCGAGCTCGCGCAAATCAAGGTGCGCTTTCGCGATCTGAGCGACGCCGAAATTGAAGCCTACCTTCGCGCCGAAGAACCCTACGACTGCGCGGGCAGCGCCAAGAGCGAAGGCCTAGGCATTGCCCTGCTCGACGCCATCGACAACGACGACCCCACCGCCTTGATTGGCCTGCCCATGATTCGTACCGCACGCCTGTTGCGCGCGGCGGGCATTGACCTGCTGGGAGCCATCCAGCCATGAGCAACACGAACAGCAAAGGCACGCTTTACCTCGTCCCCACACCGCTGGACTTTGGCTGCGAGACCCAAGCCCCGATCACCAGTGTGTTGCCGCAAGAAACTCTGCACGTGGCGGCTGGCGTGACGCACTGGATCACCGAGAACGCCAAAAGTACCCGCGCCTTTTTGAAACGTGTTGACGCGCATGTGCCTTTGGCTAAAACCATTCAAGACAACACCATCACCGAGCTGCCCCGCGAAGTGCACAAGAAAGGCGACCACACGGGCGAGTTTGATGCCAAACCCCTGCTCAAAGCCGCACTGGCGGGCCACGATGTGGGCTTGGTCAGCGAAGCGGGCATGCCTGCGGTGGCCGACCCTGGATCGTCGGTGGTACGCGCGGCACACGAACTGGGCATTCGCGTCGTGCCGCTGGTGGGCCCCGTGTCGCTGCTGCTGGCCTTGGCCGCGAGTGGTTTGAACGGCCAAAACTTTGCGTTTGTTGGCTACTTGCCGCAAGACGGTGCAGCGCGCACGCAGCGTTTGCGCGAACTTGAAAACCTAGCCGCCAAACACGGCCAAACCCAAATGTTTATTGAGACGCCCTATCGCAACCAAGCCTTGTGGGAGGCGCTGGTGAACGGCTTGCAAGGCAACACCCGTTTGGCCCGCGCCAGTGGCTTGACCATGACCAGCATGCAAGTGCACAGCAAAACCGTGCAGGCTTGGCGCAGCGCTGGCAAAACGCCTATTTCTGGAGAACCTACGGTGTTTCTGATTGGCAAATAGGCTTCCACTTGCTGACGAACCCCAAGAGAAAAGGCT
>CANCCJ010000050.1 GCA_947374535.1 Comamonadaceae bacterium
AGCCAGTTGTAGCCCAACACCGCAGGCACTGCCACAGCCAAGCCGATGGCCGTCATGATGAGCGACTCGCCCACAGGACCAGCCACCTTGTCGATGCTGGCTTGGCCCGACATGCCAATCTTCACCAGCGCGTTGTAAATGCCCCAGACAGTGCCGAACAAGCCCACGAAAGGCGCTGTCGAACCCACGGTAGCGAGTACGGCCAAGCCGTCTTGCATCCGGCTTTGCACGTTGTTCATGGCGCGCTGGATGCTCATGGTCACCCAGTCGTTGAAGTTGATGCTGCCCAACAAACCGGTGTGCTTGCCTGCGCTCTCCAAACCTTTTTCAGCAATGAAGCGAAAAGGGCTGTCTACTTCTAAACCATCGGTGCCTTGGCGCACATCGCCGGCGTTCCAGAAGTTGCTTTGCGCTGTTTGGGCATAGCGCATGACGCGGCTTTGCTCAGCCAACTTGGTGAAGATCACATACCAGCTGCCCATGCTCATGATGACCAAAATCAGCAGTGTGGCTTTGGCCACCACATCGCCCTGCGCCCACAGAGCTGACAAACCATAGGGGTTCTCAACGATTTCTTCGGCCACAGCGTTGGCGCTCAAGGCAAAGGTGGTCAACGCCGCAGCGGTGCGTGTGAAGGTGTGTTGCAACATGGGAGTTTCCTTTTTCGATTCAGCGCTTATTCCAAGCGCCATGTGTATTTGATGCTGGCCCAGCTTTGTTCAGGCTTGCCGTCTACCGTGCCTGGACGAAACTGGCATTTCGACAGTGCGTTGCGTGCTGCCTCGTCTAAACGGTTGAAGCCCGATGATTTTTCAATGTCGGCTTGCAACACGCGGCCATCCGCGCCAATTAAAAACTTCAAGGTGACTGTGCCTTCTTCTTCCATGCGACGCGAAGCGCTGGGGTAGTCAGGCTTGGCGCAGTGCGCCCCTGGCTGAATGACTGCTCCTGTGCGAATGGCTGGCAGGACAGGTGGCGCTGCAGGCGGTGTAGGTGTGGCGGCTTGGGTGATCGCGGGCGCCGTGCTAGTCTGCGCAGGTGGTGGCGGTGCGGGAGTTTTTGGGGGCGGCGTTTTAGGCGCAGCAGGTACGGGGGGCGGAGCTTCTGACATCAACACCGCTTCGACGGTGTTTTCGGTGATGCGCACCACTTGGCGTGCCAAACCTGATGCGATCACCCACAACAACACAGCGTGCAACACCACAACCAGCCCAATGCCAATAAGGTGTCGACGGGGAGAGCGTTGGCGAGCAGCGTAAGGTGAGGCCGCTGTGCGCAAATGAGGCGAGTGAGACAAACGAAGGGGCTTTAAAAGTTTCACCCATTTTAGAGGCGCTGTATGAAGGAAGCTTTTATGCACAGTGTCCGAAGCAGCCCAAAGGGCTGCCCGCGTCACACCTGTTTCAGGGTGCCTTTGATTTTTCCGCCACGTTCGATTTCGATTTCGCCGTACGTCACATCCCCTGTGACTTTGCCGGTGGTGCGAACGATGAGCACATTTTTGCTTTTCACAGATTCGTTCAATTCACCTTTGACATCAATGAAGTCAGCTTCTGTGTTGCCTGTCACCACACCCGCAGCGCCGATCAGTACATCGCGAGCAACTAGGTCACCCTCCACCGTACCTGAGATGATGGCTTGGTTGGGCGCATTGATGGAGCCTTTGAACACCACGCCGACGCCAATGAAAATGCTCTTGTCTTTTGTGCCTTCGCTCATGGTGTGATCTTTCGAGAAATTACTTCATGTAAGTTTAGACGTTTATTGTCACTTTTCGCAAATGAATACACTTCATGCTCTGCGCCTTGTGGCGTATTAGACGCATATTTCGACGCCCGTAAATTTCTAATTCAAATACGCATATGAAAGTTGTTGTCGTTGCTAACCCTAAAGGTGGTGCGGGCAAGTCCACGATGTCAACCAATATTGCTGGCTACTTTGCCTCGCAAGGCCATCAGGTCATGCTGGGCGATGCAGATACGCAGCAATCCTCCAAGTTTTGGCTCAGCCAGAGACCCGAAACGTTGCCACGGATTGCCACTTGGGAGCACCAGCCTGACCTGGTGCTCACGGCCAAGCCACCACGCGGCACCACGCATGTAGTGATCGACACGCCTGGCGGCATCAGTGGCTGGCGTTTGCAAGAGGTGATTGAGCGTGCCGACAAGGTCATCGTGCCTGTCATGCCCAGTGTGTTTGATATGCAGGCCACCAACGAATTTTTGATTCAGCTGCTGCAAATCACTGAGAAACTGCCCACACAAGTGGCGGTGGTGGGCAACCGCGTTGATACGCGCACTATTTCAGCCGCGAACTTGCGCAAGTTCATCGACACTTTGCAAGTGCCCGTGTTGAGCTATTTACGCGATACCCAATACTATTTACACATGGCGGCGCACGGCTTGTCGATGTTTGACATTACGCCGTCCAAAGTTCAGAAGGATTTAGACCAGTGGGTGCCCATTTGCCTTTGGCTTGATCAGGACGCATGAAGTCACTCTTTCAACGTGAACCATGAAAAAACCTGCCAATTGGCGGGTTTTTTCATGGTGCTCAGCCTTCTAAGAAGGCCGGCTTCGCATGTGGCAGATCAGTGGTTGTCTGTCAGTTGGTCCAAGATGGCTGGGTTTTCCAGTGTCGAGGTGTCTTGGGTGATCGCTTCGTTCTTGGCCAAGCTGCGCAGCAAGCGGCGCATGATTTTGCCGGAGCGGGTCTTGGGCAAGTTGTCGCCGAAGCGGATGTCCTTGGGCTTGGCGATGGGGCCAATTTCTTTGCCGACGTGGTCGCGCAAGATCTTGGCAATCGCTTTGGCTTCGTCGCCCACGGGACGTGAGCGCTTCAACACCACGAAGGCGCAGATGGCTTCGCCCGTGGTGTCGTCGGGACGACCCACCACCGCAGCTTCAGCCACCAACTCGGTGCAGCTCACCAAGGCTGATTCGATTTCCATCGTGCCCATGCGGTGGCCCGACACGTTCAACACGTCGTCGATACGGCCGGTGATGGTGAAGTAACCGGTCTTCTCGTCGCGAATCGCGCCGTCGCCCGCCAAGTAGTACTTGCCCTTGAATTCTTCGGGGTAGTAGCTCTTGACGAAGCGCTCTGGGTCACCCCAGATGGTGCGAATCATCGAAGGCCATGGGCGCTTGACCACCAAGATGCCGCCTTGGCCATTGGGCATGTCATGGCCCGCTTCGTCCACCACCGCGGCTTGGATGCCGGGGAAGGGCAAAGTGCAAGAGCCGGGCACCATGGGTGTCACGCCTGGCAGTGGCGTGATCATGTGGCCGCCGGTTTCGGTTTGCCAGAAGGTGTCCACGATGGGGCAACGGCTGCCGCCCACATGCTTGTAGTACCACTCCCAAGCGGCGGGGTTGATTGGCTCGCCGACCGAGCCCAACAAGCGCAGGCTGGACAAGTTGTAGCTCTTGGGGTGCACGGCATCGTTGGCTTCCGCCGCTTTGATGAGTGAGCGGATGGCGGTCGGTGCGGTGTAGAAGATCGAGACTTTGTGGTCTTGGATCATCTTCCAAAAGCGCCCAGCGTCTGGGTAAGTCGGCACGCCTTCGAACACGATTTCAGTGCCGCCCAAAGCCAATGGGCCGTAGGTGATGTAAGTGTGGCCTGTGACCCAACCGATGTCGGCGGTACACCAGAACACGTCGTTGGCTTTCAAGTCGAATGTCCACTTGGTGGTCAATGCTGCGTGCAGCAAGTAACCGCCGGTGCTATGTTGCACGCCTTTTGGCTTGCCTGTCGAGCCCGATGTGTAGAGCAAGAACAAGGGGTGCTCAGCGCCCACCCATTCTGGTTCGCAAGTGGTGGCTTGCTTGTCAGCCAACTCGCCCAACCATTGGTCACGGCCTGCGACCATGGTGATGTCGCCACCCGTGCGTTTGACCACCAACACGTTTTTTACCGAGTCGCAACCGCCCAATGTCATGGCTTCGTCCACGATGGCTTTCAGGGGCAGGTGTTTGCCGCCGCGCACTTGTTGGTCAGCGGTGATGATGGCCACAGCGCCTGTGTCTTCAATGCGGTCACGCAAAGACTGGGCAGAGAAACCGCCAAACACCACAGAGTGAGTCGCGCCGATACGGGCACATGCTTGCATGGCGGCCACGCCTTCGATCGACATGGAGATGTAGATCATTACGCGATCGCCTTTTTTCACGCCGATGGATTTCAAGGCGTTGGCGTATTGGCAAGTCTTAGCCAGCAATTGGCTGTAAGTGGCTTTGGTCACTTCGCCGCCGTCGGCTTCGAAGATGATGGCGGTTTTGTCGCCCAGGCCTTTTTCGATGTTGCGGTCTAAGCAGTTGTAAGAGGCGTTCAATGTGCCGTCTTCGAACCACTTGAAGAAAGGTGCGTTGCTCTCGTCGAGCACTTTGGTGAAAGGCGTCTTCCAGCTCAGCAGTTCGCGTGCTTGCTCAGCCCAAAAGCCTTCGTAATCTGTTTCTGCTTTTTTGCACAAGGCTTCGTAGGCGGCCATGCCGGACACGTTGGCTTGTTTTACGAATTCAGCTGATGGCTGGTGAATAGTGATGTCGCTCATGAACCGGTCTCCTCTTATATGGCGGTATCTGTCAAAACCCCGTGACTGTGGGGCGGCGCTCTTACAAGGGTCTGACTGATTCAGAGCTGACAAACCCTTGTATTTGCCTTAAGTCAATGTAGTCTTAGTTCGTGCCTGATACGCCGGGCATGAGGTTGGTCAGGTCTAGGTGAATACCCAGGTGCTGAGCGATGAATTGACGCGCCGTATCCTGCCAACCACCCAGTTCGGATTCGTAATGCAGCAAGCCCGGATCGTCCAGCTGGCCGTCGTTGAAGTCCAATGTAGTGGGAAAGCGTAGCTGGAATAGTTCGTATTCTGATTGGTATAGCTTGGGTGCTTGTTTGGCTGTCACAGGGATCGCCCGCAGGCGACCTTGGTGGCTCCAGTCGCAAAACAAAATGTTGCCTATGCGCAGCATCAACACACATTGGTTAGGTGCAATCTTGCCCAAAATTTTGGCGTAGCTCAGTTCACCGGCGGGGTCGATTTTTTGTAGCTGTTCACCGGCTTGCTCGCCCAAGGCAATCCACGCTTCCAAGATATGGCCGGCATGGAAATAGGCTTCCCAAAAGCGACGCCGGTAGGGGCCAATGTCGTCTTCGGTGTGGCTCAAAATTTCAAAAAACGCATCCATGGTGCGGCTGGTCAGCCAGCGGCTGGCCGTCTCAATGGCTTCGCGTCGCACGCCCAGCCAGCCTGCATGGTTGTGGCGTGGGTCGCCCAAGGTGCGCAGCAGCTCTGAGAGCAGCGCGTTTTTGATGTCTTGCGGCGGGTTGCGCTCAAACCAAGGCGAGAGCAGGCTGTAGGCAAACTCATCGCGGCACAGCGGGTAGCGCAAGCGTTGCGTGGGAAGTCCCGCGTCTTGCATGGCCCATTCGCACATGCGCTTGACATAGCCGAGGGTGCTTCGCACTTCTGCTGGCGCTTGCAGGGCTTCCATGAAGGCTTGTTTGCAAAAATTGTTCAGCCAAAACCCTTGGGTCAACGCATGACGGGCTTGCCACTGCACTAGGGTTTTGTCTGCGTGCATACCCAAAATGTCATTGGCCACATGCACGGGGCCATTCAGCGGGTCCAGCACATCGAGGGTGCTGATGAGGCGTTCCAAACCATTGGCCTCGGTCTCTGACAACGAGGCCAGCACGCGTGAGTCTAAAAAGAACTCGCGTGCTGTGTGGGCCAGCTTCAAGAACACGGGGTTCTCTGGGTTGAAGTCCTGCAAATAGGTGTGCAGCAAACCTCGGCCCCACTTGAGCGGGCGACGTGTGTTGAGCGCTTCCGGCACAGCCACTTCAAAGTAGCGATCGGTCAGTGGCGAGTGGTTGTGCAGGCCGCGCTCGGCGTCGAGCCACAGAGCATAGGGAATGTGTCGCCAATCACGCTGGCGCGGTGCGCTGCTGTTGGGCGCAAACGCCACGCGTTCAAACGCGCTGTAGGTGCGCTCACCCACGGTGCGCAAGTCGGGGTCTTTGCCAAAGCCGCCGCCGCGCTTGGTGCGCGCAGCATGGGCCAGCTGGTCAAAGTCTTGCGGCAGGGGGGCGAAGAAAGTCATTAGCGCACCGTTTCTTGCATCTTCTTTAAGGTGCTGCTGGGGCCTTTGGTCGCGCCGGTGTCGGTGGGCTGAAACGCCAGCACGAAGCGCAGTTCGACACGGCGGTTTTGTGTGTCGTTGTCTTTGCTGCTGGGGCGCTCGTCGGCATATGAGCTAATACCAAACACAGGCTGCTCGCGCTCGTTGCGGTAGCTTTGCATGCCTTCAGCGCCCAGCACTTTGTAAACAGCGCGTGCGCGGTCTAGGCCCAAATGCCAGTTGTTGTAGTCGCCACGGTGCAGGGGCACCGAGTCGGTGTGGCCTTCAATCAGGATGGTTTCAATCTCCACCTGTTGTGGGTTGGGCGGGCAGTCGGCGGGCAGTTGGCGGCGTTGCGAATAGATGTAGCAAGGCAGCACTTGTTGCAGTTGCTCAGCCGATTGGCGCAGCGTGCGCACGCCCAAGCCTTCTAGCTCGGCGCTGCCGCGCGCAAACAAAGTGTCGGCGGGCAAGCTGATGACGCCCGAGACTTGGTTGATGGTCACTGGCACGCCCGCGTTTTGCAGCTTGGTGCCGATGGTGTGGACCACGGTGGCGAGTGGGTCGGCCGGTGGCTCGGGCGGCTGCTCGGGCTTGCGTGAGAGCAGCACCATCACCATCACGATGAAGATGAACAGCAGGCCAATCATCAAGTCACTGGCCGATGCCATGTAACCCGACTCTTCCACCTGCTCGTGGGTGGCGGCAATGTTGCGGCGTGTTTTGATGAACATGTTTTAGACGCGGCTTTAAGCCTTGGGTGGCAAAGCGTCGATGAACTCGTCCAACACTTCTTCCAAGTTGGTGATGCTGCCGCTCAGCTGGTTGACAGCGGTGGCCAAGTGTTGGTCCATCTTGGTGTGCAGGTCGGAAATTTGAGTGCTGTAGCCCGACACGCCTTTGGTCAGGGCATCCACCGTGCCGGTGAGGGCTTTTTGTGCGTCTTGCAGATGCGAGCGCACATGGCCCAGCGCTTCTTCGGCTGACACCGCGCTTTGTTTGAGCGTGTCCACGGTTTGGCCGAGGGCTTGGTTCATCGGAATCAAGGCTTCTTTAAAGTCGCTGGCCGCTGAACGCTGCAAGCCCACCGCGCCTTCGATGGCGTTGGCGCTGTCTTTGAACTTCTCAGCCGTTTGGTCAATGCGCTCGACCGTGCCTTGCCAGCCTGACATCGCGCCTTGCACCGTTTGCACGGTTTGGCTCAAGTTACCCAACAGGCTTTCGAGTTGTTGCGTGCCTTGCTGACCCATGGCGCTAGCGCGACCCAGTGACACATCGAGTTCGGTGATGGTGGCGCGGGTGTTTTGAATGGTTTGCGCCAACGTGCCCACCGCATCGCCAAATGAGGCAAGGCCGTTTGAGATGCCTTGGGTCAAGGTCTCGCCCGCTTTGCTCAGCTCCACCGCCGCTTGGCTGCCGGCGTTACCAAAGCTTTGACTAGAGGTTTGAATGCTGTCGGCCAGTTGGGCGAGCTTGTCAAAAGCGGGTTGCATATTGCGCGACAGGGCATCGCCAATCGCGTTGGCAAAGTCGCCCTCGAAGCGGCGCAGTTGGTTCACCTGTGAACGGTTCTCGTCCAAGATGTCTTGGAACAAAGCCAGTTGCATGCGCACGCTGGCTTCAGCCGCGTTGTCTGGCACTTTGGCACGCAGCGTGTGGCAGAGCGTGTCGATGCTCGACTGCAAGTTTTCCAGCGCCACTTTGGCGCGCCAGTTCCACACCAGCGAACACAACAAGCCCGCGATGGAGGTGATGAACTTGCCACCTGCGGTGGCAATGAGCGACTGCAAAGCTTGGTCTTGCTGACGTGCCGACACATCCAGCGCATTGAGCGCCAAGCCTGCTTGCTGCAAAGCTACCGCCAAGAAGATGAAGGTGCACATCAATCCAAAACCAATCAGCAAATTGGGCATGGTCTCAAACAAAGCCAAGTTCATGCGGCCACCCAACACGCTGCGCACCGTCCAGGTGTCGGCGTGGCTGCGAAAGCTGTAGCTACTGCGTGAGCCTTCGCTCACACCATGTTGCGTGGGCAGGTCAATCAGGCCAGCCTCTGTTTCGCGCAGCAAAAACTTCAGCTCCTCGTCGGTGGTTTTGACTTCGGCCAAGGTCAGCGCTTCGCGGCTACTGCTCTTGCTCGCACCCAGCCGGGCATCCAGCCCCACCACTTCGGCACGCACTTGGCGGATGCGCGAAGCCCAAACGCCGAAGCTGATGAGTGAGAACACAAAAATTACGGCCGCGATGGCCAGTGGCACAGCCAACTGTTCGAGTTGGGCGAGGTATTGATTCATAGGCATGCCTCTATTGTGAACAACTCTGGCGAGCTCCTAGGCAAGTGTCATGGAAGCCGTTTTGTTAGTCGCCCAAACCACCACTGCGCAACACACGGCGTGCGCAGCCGTTTAACAGCACACCCAGCTGCGGCGCCCACAGCGTGAGGCGCTTCTTGGCCCGCGTGAGGCCGGTGTACACCAGCTCGCGGGTGAGCACGGGCGACTCAAGTGCTGGAATCACCAACAACACATGCGCAAACTCCGAGCCCTGAGATTTGTGCACCGTCATGGCAAACACAGTCTCCACACTGTCAAGGCGCGAGGGCATGACCCAACGCACGCCGCCCTCCACCGATGGGAAGGCCACGCGCAACACACCATCGGCCCCGGGCAAGCACAGGCCAATGTCGCCATTCATCAGCTCTAGCGCGTAGTCGTTGCGCGTCACCATCACGGGGCGGCCAGCGTACCAAGCGTTTTGACCCAAGCCCAGCGCTTGCTCCACCTGAGTGTTGAGCTGCGTCACACCCAGCGGGCCTTCGCGTACCGCGCACAACACACAAAACTCGGTGAAGGCGTTGAGCAGCGCGATAGCCTGTGCATCGCTGCAAGCTGCGGCGGGCGTTGTTTTGCTAGCGCGGTGTACGTCAAGCAGGGCTAACCAATTGCGCCATCCGTAGCGCAAACCCACGGCCAGCTTGGCGTCGCTGGCGCTGCTCAGTTGCAGGCGGGTCACATCGGGTTCGGGCGTATCTCCCTCAATGCTTTGTTGCAAGGGCAGGGTGGCCAGCCAATCGGGTGCGTCTTTCCATAGCGCTTTGAGGGCGGGTGTGTTGTCGGCCACGTCCGCATTCACCGCGCGTGCCCATCGGCCAATGCCGCTCTTGGCATCGAAGCGGTGGCTGTGAATGAGCGTGACGGTTTGAGTTTTGAGCAAACTGCCCGTGCACAGCTGCGACATCACCGCACCCGCTTCTACCGAAGCCAGTTGGTCTTTGTCACCCAACAAAATCAAACGCGCAGTCGGTGGCACGGCTTGCAGCAAGCGGGCCATCATCTCTAGGTCAATCATCGACGCTTCGTCGACCACCACCACATCGGTGGCGAGCTGGTGCACTTGCGATGTCTTGCTATTGGTTTGCAACAAGCGGTGCAGCGTTTGCGCTTGGCTGGGCATGTGCGGGCGCTTATCGGCTGGCATCTTGGTCAGCGCGTTGCTGATGGATTCGGTCAAACGCGCCGCTGCTTTGCCCGTGGGTGCGGCCAAGTGAATTTGCAGCTCGCGTGGTGACGTGCGTACCAAGAGCGACAGCAGCTTCACCACCGTGGTGGTCTTGCCCGTGCCGGGCCCGCCGGTGATGAGGGTGATTCGATTTTGTGCGGCCACCTCGCAGGCGAGGCGTTGCATGTCTGGCGCACCATCGCGCGTGGGTGTGAACAACTCGTCTAAGCGTTGCTGCAAATCAGCAGGTACTTCGCAGGGCAGCGCCAAACGCTGCACGATGTTGTGACGGATGTTTTGCTCGGCCGTCCAAGCGCGGCGCAAATACAAACGTGCGCCTTGGGTGTCTTCGGCTAGCACCAAGGGGCTGGACTCGCCTTGCGTCCACGGCAGGGTGACGGCGGCCTCATGCAGCTGGCTTGGCAGTGCGGCGGTTTGCTCGTCGGTCCAACCCAGTAATTCAGCAGCTTGCTTTTCCAACGTGCCAAGGTCTAGGCAAGCATGGCCGCGTCCCCACTGGTGGCTGGTGAGGGCTGCTAGCCACAGGTGGCGTGGGTCGTCGCTGGGTTGCTTGCTGTGCAGCAAGTTGGCCAGTGATTTGTCCAAGCCCGTCAGGGGCGTGGATTGGGCCCAAGCGGCTTGGAGGATGGAAGATAAAGCCTGCACGCTGTCTGACATCTGCTTAGTGCATCGAGTGCAACCCAATCATGTTGCCCTCGGTGTCAATGATCAGCGCAATGTGGCCATTGGGGCCAATGGATGTTTTGGGCTTTTGCACATGGCCGCCAGCAGCGATGGCTTTTTGAATTTCGATATTGCAATCTTCGCTGCGAAAGTACACCAACACGCTGTTGCCGCTGGCATCAAACCCTGGCATGTGCACCAACGCACCTGATGCGCCATAGCTGGCAGCGTCCATGCCAAACGCAAACAGTTCTATGGCAGGTGACGCAATGTGAGTAAACGTTGCGCCGAACACAGCCGCGTAAAAGGCTTTGGCGCGTGTCATGTCTTGTACGTAAATTTCAAACCAGCCGACGGGATTGTTCATCTGTGTTCCTTTTAAAGGTTTGGGTTGCCAGAAAATAAATCATCCAACGTCTCAATCAGCGCCTGCGGCGGTCTGCACATGTGCACACCCGCACCCTCCGCATGAATGCCACGCAAGAACATGTACACCGCGCCGCCCATGTGCTGCGCGTAGTCGTAGCCGGGCAGGCGCACTTTCAGCAGGCGGTGCAGCGCTAAGGTGTACAGCACGTATTGCACCTCGTAGCGTTTGTGCAGCACCGCGTCTTGCAGGGTGTTGGGGTCGTAGCTGGGCAGCTTGTTCGACTTGTAGTCCACCACCCAATAGCGGTCATCGTGTTGCAACACCAAGTCCATCGAGCCGGTGAGCATGCCTTGCATCACACGCGCTTGCAGTGAAGGGCGTGGCGTGCCTTCAAACACATGGCTTTGAATGAGTTGGTCCAAGGTGGTGGCGCTGACGTGTGCCACCTCTAGGTTGAACTCCATCTCGGGCCACATTTGCTCGGTGCTCAGTTCGCGCAGCGTGAGTGGTGCAGCGTTGAGCTCGTGCAAAGGCAGCGGTGTTTGCACCACGGCTTGCAGCCAAGGTTCTAGTTGTGCACGCGGTGCATCGTCAAGTTGCAACCAGCTAGCTTTGCGTTCTAGCAAAAGGCCCCAAGCTTGTTTGGCCCAAGCTGGCGCGTTGTCATTTGCCACCGGCCAATTGTTTTGCGACAGCCATTCCAGTAGGTCATGCAGCAGCGTGCCGTAGCGCGCACCGGCGGGGAAGGTTTGCCATGCACTGATGCTCTCGGGCTCTGGCGCTGGGACGGCTGCAGCCACTGCATAGGGCTGAGCATCCGAGCTTGCGTCTGTGATGGCATCGGCCACCGCTTCGTCGCGTTTCGATTCCGACACCAGCCCGCGCGTGATGGCACTAAAGCTCGCCGTCCACCACAAGCTGTGGTGGGTGCGTGTGGGGGTCAGGGCATCTTTGGGCGCGCTGATGGCTGCGGGTGCTTGGTAGCGAATGCCTTGTAACTCTGGCAAGTCGGCCACTTGGATGTGGTCACACTTGCCCCACAAGGCGTGCAGCTGATTGGCTAAATCACCGCGCTCTTTGCGCATCAGCAATTGCGACAACGCACTCAGTTTTAAATCGCTCTTGGTGGTGGCCTTGCTCAAATCATTTTTGGTTTCAGCCACGCCCATCCATAAGCCACGTTGCGCACGGGTGAGGGCCACGTACAGCAGGCGCATGTCTTCTTCCACCGAGGTGGCGGTTGGGTCGCTGTCGTCATCCGCTTCGTCGTCTTGTGCGAAGTTGGTTTTGGCTTTTTTCTCCACCGCAAACGCGCCTGCAAACGGCACAAACACCAGCGGGTATTGCAAGCCCTTGCTCTTGTGATACGTGATGACTTTCACGCACAAGGCATCGGTTTCTAGACGGGCTTGTTGTGCATCGCTGTCGTGGTGTTGGCTTTGAATTTGTTCGCCTAGGTGGCGCACCAGCGCGTGCTCGCCTTGCAGGCTTTGCTCGGCGTGTTGCAGCAGTTCACCCAAGTGCAGCAGGTTACTCAGGCGGCGCTCACCATCTGGCTGGGCCAACATGCGCTGCGCCACGTGCTGGCTGTGCAGCCACTGGTGCAGCATGGGCAGCACGCCGTGTTGTTGCCACAGGTCGTGCCATTGGTGGAACTGTTCTAGCAGTTGCTCCCACTGGGCTTCGTATTGGGTCGTGGCTAGCACCTCGTGCAAGTCCAGCGCCCACAAGCGGCTGCCCACTGCGGCACGCACCCAGCCTGTTTGGCGGGGCGATGCCACTGCACGCAACAAGCGCCACAAGTCGGTAGCCTCGGTCGATTGGTACACGCTGGTGTGGTCCGACAAATACACACTTGGAATGAGTCGCGCACGCAAAGCGTGACGCACCGCATCGGCTTGCTTTTGGCTGCGCACCAGCACGGCCATGTCGCCGGGGGTAGCTGCACCTTTGTTCAGCAGGTCTGCCATTTGGTCGGCAAACACTTGTGCGGTGTGGTGCAAGTAGCTGGTGCTGCTCACTACTTCGGCGTCCCCTTGCGGGTGCATTTGCCAAACGGTGAAGGGTGGGCATTCTTCGCCGCTCACCACCAGCGCAGGCTCTTTGCCTTGGGCCGACACTTCCACAAACTCAATCTTGCCTTGTGTCGATGCAAACGGTTGCTCGGTTTGCATGAACACATGGTTCACCGCTTGCACCAAGCCCACGCTTGAGCGGTGGTTGCCGGTGAGGGTGTGCAATGCGTCAGTGTTCGTCGCTTGCGCATCGTTGCGCGCTTGCAAGTACGTGCCCAAGTCTGCGCCACGGAAGCTGTAGATGGCTTGCTTGGGGTCGCCAATCATCACTAAGGCATTGCTTTTGTTGCAGGCGTCTGGCGCATAAATGCGGTTGAGTGTGCCGTACTGCCAAGGGTCTGTGTCTTGAAACTCGTCCACCAACGCCACGGGGTATTGCTGGCGAATGGCGGTAGCCAATCGGCCATCATCGGCCATCACCGCGTGATGCAGGTTTTGCAACAGGTCTGAGAAGTCAAACGCGGCGCGTTGTGTTTTGGCGGCTTTGTAGGCTTCGCCCACCGCATACGCGGCGTGCAGGGCAATGTGTTTGTCGGTGCTTGGCTTGGCGTCAAACAACTCAACATAGGTTTGCATCGCTGCGAAGAAAGCAAAGCCCTCAGCCTCGGCCCAGCCTTTGTCTTTAAGGGTTTTGGTGGTGAAGCGTTCGAGCACTTTGAATTCTTCTTTGCTGACTTGCGCCTTCGCGCTTTGTGCGGCCCACGCTTGCAGCGCTTTGAGCCAGTTGGCAAAGTAGTCGGCACGCAAGCCTTTGATCTTTTTCTGAGCACCTGCTTCTTGCAGGGCTTGCAGCGTCGTCTCGCTCCATGTCTCACGCGCAGCTTGTGCTGCAGCTTCTACTTGTGCTTGCCACGCCATGTGTGTGTCAATGGCTTGCGTGGGGGTGATGTCGGGTGCAACCACTTCGCGTGGTTTTCGCTCTTGTGCCTTCCACATCTCGCTCAAGGTTTTCAGCAGCTTGGCTGGGTCTTGGCCGATGAGGGGTGTGATGTGTTGCAGCGTGTCGCCACTCAGTGGGTAAAACCATTCGCGCCAATAGTCTTGCACCAGCGTGAGTTTGAGTTGGTCAGCGTTTTCAAGGCGCGTTTGCTCAAACAGGTTGTGGCTCTCCAGTGCGTGCTGCGTGAGCATGCGGCGCGACCAACCGTGAATCGTGTAGATGGCCGCATCGTCCATCCACTCGGCCGCGCAGTTGAGCTGCAAGGCACAGCGTGGCCACACCGAGGAGTCAAAGCTGTCGCGCAGTGTTTCTAAAAACGCATCTACTTTGAATGAGGTGGGGAACTCGCGGCCTTGCGCGCTCAGGTCAAAGAACGTAGCGGCTTGGCTTAGGCGTGTGCGAATGCGCTCGCGCAGCTCGGCGGTGGCGGCGTCGGTAAACGTCATCACCAAAATTTGCGGCGGCAGTAAAGCCTCGGTGCGTTCGTGGCCCAGCACCAGGCGCAGGTACAGCGCAGCGAGTGTCCAAGTCTTACCTGTGCCTGCGCTGGCCTCTATGACTTGGCGGCCGTGCAGAGGCAGGGTGTGTGCGTTGAGGGCTTTCATGCGTCAGCCTCCTCTGCGTGGTCCGCGCTGTCTGCATTCAGGTGAATCACTTTGGCGGCTTTGAGCATGGGTTCGTACAAGCGGGTGGCCCAATGGTTCAGGTCAGCTTCCACATCTTCAAAACTTGTGAACACACGTTGTAAGGCGGGCGAGTCTGTGTATTCGCCGCTCTTGCCAAAGCCGCCTTTAAACGCAGCTTGCGCTTTGCCCATCGCATCTTTGCTGCCGCCGTACACGCCCATCACAAACGCGCAGGCGGTTTTGGCGGCCACGGGCAGGGGCTGCGTCCATGCTTCTAGATACGCATCGCACAGGTCTTGCAAATGTTCTTGCGCTTGTTCCGCTTGGATGGGCTTGAGTTCGATGGCTGCATCAAAACCAATTTGCACGCTGGTGGTGGGCGTGCCACTGGCGCACGCGGCCAAGTGGTGCAGCCACAGTTGGTTGAGCGTGTCGATGCGGGCGACTTGGTTTTCTTTTTTGCCTTCAGTTACCGCGCCTGGGCGTAGGGCCACTTGCAGCCACTGCTGCCCAGCGTCATGCGCTTTGCCGTTTGAGTGCCAAATGGTTTGGCCATTGGCCCACTCGGCACTCAGGTGCGTGTGGCCCAGTTGCCAGTGGGCGGATTGCACGCTCAAGTGCTTGGGCCACTTGGGCAACAACACATCCATTTGCTCGCGCAGTTTTTCGCGGTCGTTCTCAAACAGGTGTTGCTGCGCTTCGCCAAAACCGGCCATGGCCAGTTGGCCACTCAGGCGCAATTGGTCGATGGCTTGCTGCGCATCTTCGGCTTGTGCAATGCGTTGGTTGAGTTTGTATTTTTCTAAACCGTCCAGCGAAAAAGGCTCTTCTTCCTCGGCGGCTACTTCGGGCTGGTCTAGGCGCAAGCGCAAGCGGTCTACCAAAAACACTTCCACGGGTTGACGCAACAAGCGTTGCAAATGTTGCAGCGTCAGCTCGGTGGGTGCTGCTTCGCTTGGCGTTGATTCGTTTGACGCATTTGGCGCAGACGAAGCAGAGGACGACAACAACGCTCGCTGCCAATCATCCGCATAGGTTTGGAACGTGGAGCCTTGCGTGAAGTACTTGGGCGAAAACGCCTGCAGCGGCTGCAGTGGTGCAACGCAGGCGGGCGTGGGTTCGCCCTTGTCATTGCGCTGCGTCCACACTGCATTGAGGTAGTCCATCAGCTGCGCCACCAACACCGAAGGGGGCTTCACTTCATGGTCGGTTGTGCGGCGGCCTTGCCAGCTGATGTAGAGCTTGTCGCGTGCCGACAGCAGCGCTTCTAAAAACAAATAGCGGTCGTCCTCGCGGCGCGAGCGGTCGCCTGCGCGCCAGTGTGATTGGGTTCTGCCTGCGTGTGCGGCGTCGCTCATCAAATCAAAGTCGCGTGGGGTTTGGCTGCGTGGGTAGTCGCCATCGTTCATACCCAGCAAGCACACGCACTTGAACGGAATCGAGCGCATGGGCATGAGCGTGGCGAACTGCACGCCACCGCCAAAAAAGCGGCGTTGCATGGCGGGCTGTTGCAGTTGGGCCATCCAGTGTTCGCGCACCACCACCAGTGGCAGCGGGCTGTCGAGGCGGGCCAGTTGGCATTCGGCCAGCCATGTTTCGAGCGGGGCCATCACGCGTTCGATCAAACGCTCGTCGGCTTCATCGCTCGGCTTGAAGAACAAAGCCACTAGCTGCTGCAACACGGCCACCCATTCGGTGGGCGTGTGGTCTTGGCGCAGTTTGAGCAGCGCCATTTGTGTGTGGCGCAGCCATTGCAGCAGGCCATCGACCACGCGTGCGTCTAGTCCGCCCACGCCGGCTTGCGGCAGGGTGTCGGCCCACGGTGTGGCGAGGTCGTCGACAGCGCCTGTGGCGTAGCCCAGCAGCAAACGCTCGATGCCAAACAGCCAACTGTTTTGGTTGGCGTCGGCCATGTCGGGCGCAATGCCCCACGGTTTGCGGTGTGGCGCGTCTAGGCCCCAGCGCACGCCGGCGTCGGCCAGCCAAGTGTCGAGCTGGGCCACGTCGTGTGCTTCTAAGCTGAAGCGTTCGCGCACGGCGGCCACTTCAAACAGGCTTTGCCACTCCACGCGCGTCACGCGCAGTTGGGGCAGTTGCAGCAGCGTGTCTAGCGCTTGCACCAGTGGTTCGGTGCGCGGCGTGGTGTCGGCCACGGTGTAGGGCAGGTGGCGCGGGTCATGGGTTTGGGCGTTGTGCGAGAAACGGCCAAACACCGCATGGATGTGCGGCGCAAAGTTGGCCATGTCGGGCACCATCACCATGATATCGGCGGGCTTCAACGTGGGGTCAGCATCCAGCCACGCCAACAGTCGGTCGTGCAGCACCTCTACCTCGCGCTGGGCCGAGTGCGTTTGCACAAAGCGCACGCTGGTGTCGTCTGCGGACACGTCGGTTAAATGGTCGGGCAGTGGCGCAAGGTTGAGCAGGGACGACTGCAAGTGCTCCAGCATCGTGGGCTCGCGGCCTTGGTCGGCGGCTGTGTCTGCGGGATCGACAAACACATCCACGCGGTTGAACTGGCCTTTGTATTGATCCACATCGTCAAAGCCATCGAGCAAGTGCAAATAGTCGCGGCCATGTTTGCCCCATGCGGCTAGCAGGGGGTGCGTGTCGGTGTGCAGGGTGTATTGATCGGCCTCGGACAGCGAGCCATCGTCTTGCGGCACGGGCAACCCGGCTTTGTGTGCTTGGCGTTGCTTGGCGAGTTTTGCCAATGGCACGCGGCTTTCCACCACATGGCCCCAGTAGTGCTGACAGGGGTTTTGCACCAGCATGAGCACTTGGCACACGCGGCCCAAAGCGGCCAGCGCCTGCACGGTTTGCATGGGCAGCGACGTCACGCCAAACACCATGATGCGATGCGGCACACC
>CANCCJ010000051.1 GCA_947374535.1 Comamonadaceae bacterium
CGCTTCACGCCTTGCTGGATGCTTGCGGCGGCGTCCCAAGTTCCGTCAAACCATTGATCTCCGTCAAGGTAAGCGCGCATCATGGGGAGGGCATCCAAGCCCCAGAAGACCTTGTCGTCCACACAAAAAGTAGGAACGCCAAACACGCCGCGCGCAATGGCTTCTTCGGTATGGGCTTTGAGCTGATCTTTGACCTCAGCAGCATCCACCGAGCGTTGGGGAGCCAACTGCTGCGTCAGCGCGTGTAAACGCGTCGCGTCATCGGCAGCGGCGCCGCCCTGCCACACATGCCTGAAAAGGGTTTCACACACAAAACGGTTGGGCTCGCCTTCGGCACTGCACGCCACCGCCAAGCGCAGCAATGGCAGCGGATTGAAAGGGTGTGAGGGCGGCATGTCTAAGGTCACGCCCAACTGCTTGGCTTGCCACAGCACTTGTCGATAGGTCCACTCACGCTTGCCTGCAATTTCAGCTGGGCCCAACTGACCGTGGTGTTTGAGCATGGCGGCAAACAACACCGGCTTGTAAACCACGCGATGGCTCAGACCCATCAAATGCAGAGGCAAGGCCTCAAACGCGAGGTAGGCATAAGGCGAAATGAAATCGAAGTAGCAGGTGATGGTTTTCATGGCGTATGTCCTTCAAAAGTTCGAGGCATCACGGCGCACCGCGCATGTGGCGACTTAGGCCGCCGCATGTGCGGCTAAACGTTCACCAATCAGTTGCCACACGGCACGCTTGTCATCGGCATTGCGTTGCCCCCAACCACCAATTTCATCCAAGGTGCGCCAACAGCCTTCGCAATACGTGGTGTCGTCCGACATGCGGCAAACTGAAATGCAAGGCGACGGCGGCACATCATTGCTTTGCAGCACCCGGTTGGCCTGCGCTTTCAGGCGCAAGTCTGCGGGGGTGAGGCCTTGGGGCTTGGGGGTGAGTTCGCTTCCACACATGACTTGCATTGTCAGCGAACGCGCCCCGCTCAAGCCGTCCGTTTGTTCAAGACCGCGCGGGACACGAGGGAATTGGGCTGGCGGCCCAAGGCCTCGCTGATGAACACACCAGCGTCAATCAACTTGTCGAGGTCAATGCCTGTCTCAATGCCCATGCCTTGCATCATGTAGACCACGTCTTCAGTGGCCACGTTGCCCGTGGCGCCTTTGGCATAGGGGCAACCACCCAAGCCCGCCACAGACGATTGAAAATTCCACACACCCATTTGCAAAGCAGCCAAGGTGTTGACCAAGGCTTGGCCATAGGTGTCGTGGAAATGGCCCGACACATCGTTCAACGCATAGTGCCGCAGCGTAGCCTCAATGGCCGCTTGTACTTTACGTGGGGTGCCCACGCCAATCGTGTCGGCCACGTCCACGCGTTGCACACCAATGCTCTTCATCAAGCCTGCAAGGTAACCCACACGTTCGGGAGCAATCTCACCCTCGTAAGGGCAACCCACAGTGCAGCTCATCGCGCCACGTACCGCAATGCCGGCGTCGCGTGCGGCTTTGACCACGGGCGCGAAGCGCTCCATGCTTTCAGCAATCGAACAGTTGATGTTCTTTTGACTGAAGGCTTCGCTGGCCGCACCAAACACCACGATTTCGTCGGGTTTGCTTTTCAATGCAGCTTCAAAACCTTGCAAATTCGGCGTGAGCACCGAATAGCGCACATCAGGCTGGCGATGAATGCCCGCCATCACCTCGGCGTTGTCGGCCATTTGCGGCACCCATTTGGGTGACACAAAACTGGTGACTTCAATTTCATTCAAGCCCGCCGCCTGCAAGCGATGCACCAATTCCACCTTGACGGCGGCAGGCACAGGCTGTTTTTCGTTTTGCAGGCCGTCACGCGGCCCGACATCAATCAAATGCACACGATGTGGCAAAGAGGTCAACATGGTCACACTTTCAATTTCAACAGTTCTTCGCCTTCGGCCACTTGGTCCCCGGGCGCATAGAGCAGCTCTAACACTTCACCATCCGCAGGCGCGGCAATGGTGTGCTCCATTTTCATCGCTTCCATGACCGCCAGTGGCTGACCCGCCTTAACTTTGTCACCTGCGGCAACCGCAAACGACACCACCTTGCCAGGCATGGGCGCTGTCAAGCGGCCACCGGTCTCTTGCACCTCACCGGCATGGGCCAAGGCATCGACCACAGTGATGCGTGTGGCACCTTGAGGCGCAAACACATGGGCCACGTCTTCGTGGCCTTGGGTTTCGTGAAACACCTGCACACGAGCGTGTTGGCCCGCAAAGCTGATGCGCAAGGCATCGCCATCATCACGGTAGACCAAAGTGCCAGACACATCGCCATCCGCATCGGCCACACAGAGCTGCAAGCTGCCGTCGTGGGTATAGGTCAACACCGTCTTGTACGTCGCGCCATGAAACACAAAACCAAAGTTGCGCGTGGCTACACCATACGCGCGCCAGCCATCGCGGCTGCTGAACGGGTCATGGCCTTTCAAAGCTTGCTCACGGTGCAGCGTGTTAGCCACCACCGCCGCCGCTGTGAGCGCCAAGCCCAATGGCTCTTGCGCAAACAAGGCTTTTTCTTCGCGTTGAATCAACGCGGTGTCGAGCTTGGCCGTGGCGAACGAGTCGGTGCGGATGATGTGCCGCAAGAACTGCACATTGGTCGTCAAGCCCACGATGCGGGTTTGCGACAGCGCTTCATCCAGTCGCGCCAGCGCTTGTTCGCGGGTGTCACCATGCACGATGAGTTTGGCCACCATCGAGTCATAAAACGGGCTGATGCTGTCGCCCTCGCGCACGCCGTCGTCAATGCGTACACCTGCATGCGTATCGCTCGGCAATGCAAAGCTGCTGCACGAGGGCTTGCGGTACACCTGCAAGGTCCCCGTGGCGGGCAAGAAGTTGTTGTCGGGGTTCTCGGCGCAAATGCGCGCTTCAATCGCGTGGCCGTGAATGCGCAATTCGCTTTGCTTCAGCGGCAAGGGCTCACCACTGGCCACGCGCAGTTGCCACTCCACCAAGTCCAGCCCCGTGATGGCTTCGGTCACAGGGTGCTCCACCTGCAAGCGCGTGTTCATCTCCATGAAAAAGAACTTCATCGAGTCGGGTTGGTCATAGCCGGTTTGCTCCACGATGAACTCCACCGTGCCCGCCCCCACATAGTTCACCGCCTTGGCGGCAGCCACGGCGGCTTCCCCCATTTGCTTGCGCAACGCGTCGGTCATGCCAGGCGCGGGCGCTTCTTCCAACACCTTTTGGTGGCGGCGTTGCACCGAGCAGTCGCGTTCAAACAAATACACGCAATTGCCATGGGTGTCGCCAAACACTTGAATCTCGATGTGACGGGGACGTTGCACGTATTTCTCGATCAACACCGCATCGTCACCAAAGCTGTTGATGGCTTCGCGTTTGCAACTGGCCAAGGCGTCGGCAAACTCGGCGCTGCTGTTGACCACGCGCATGCCTTTGCCGCCACCACCTGCGCTGGCTTTGATGAGCGCGGGGTAGCCAATGCGGTCGGCCTCGCGTTGCAGCAAGGCGGGGTCTTGGTCGGCGGCGTGGTAGCCGGGCACCAGCGGCACGCCGGCTTTTTCCATGAGTTGTTTGGATTCGGCTTTCAAGCCCATGGCCAAAATGGCCGAGGCAGGCGGGCCGATGAACACCAAGCCTGCTGCGGCGCAGGCTTTGGCGAAGTCTTCGTTCTCGCTCAAAAAGCCATAGCCTGGGTGCACCGCTTGCGCGCCTGTGTCTTTGGCGGCTTGCAAGATGCGCTCCCAGCGTAAGTAACTGTCCTTGGGTGCGCTGCCGCCAATGTGCACGGCTTCGTCGCACACCTGCACATGTTTGGCTTGCACGTCGGCGTCCGAATACACGGCCACGGTTTTGATACCCAGTCGGCGAGCTGTAGCTGCCACACGGCAGGCGATTTCACCACGGTTGGCGATGAGGATTTTTTTAAACATGACAGTGTGTCTTTCTAAATTCAAGGCGAGGCATGAAATGACGAATGGTCAAGCGACGTAGGCCACATCAAAGCAACCAGTTAGGTTTGCGTTTTTGCAAGAACGACTGCACGCCCTCTTTGCCTTGGGCACTTGAACGAATGTCGGCAATGCCTGCCACGGTGTGCGCCACAAGGGCGTCGTCAATCTCACGCTCGGCCACATCTTGCACCAAGCGTTTGCAAGCACGAACGGCGTTGGGGCTGGCACTCACCAAGGCACTGGTCAGCTCGGCGACTTTGGCGTCTAGGGCGTCGACCGTGACCACCTCATGCAGCAAGCCAATGCGATGCGCCTCTGCCGCGCTGAAACGCTCGGCGGTTAAAAAGTAACGGTGGGAAGCACGCGCACCCATGGCGCGAATCACATACGGGCTGATGGTGGCGGGAATGAGGCCAAGCTTGACCTCGCTCAGGCAGTAGGTAGCACTGTCCACACTCACCGCCATGTCGCACACAGCTACCAAGCCCACACCACCCGCAAACACATCGCCCTGCACGCGGGCGATGGTTGGCTTGGGGCATTCGTAAATCACACGCAACATGGCAGCGAGCTCTCCGGCATCGGCGAGGTTTTCGTCGCGCGTGTAGTCAGCCATGCGGCGCATCCAGTTCAGGTCGGCGCCTGCGCAAAATGCGGAACCTTCGGCAGCTAGCACAACGCAGCGCACATCGGCAGCCTGGCCCGCTTCAGTGAAGGCGTTTTTCAATTCGGCAATCACTTCGTCGTTGAAGGCGTTGCGCACATCGGGACGACTGAGCGTGATGGTGCGCACGGCGCCGTGATCAGTCACGGTCAAGGCTTTGTGAGAAGGTGTTGTCATCTCATCGCCCCATCACATCCGGAACAAGCCAAACTTGGTCTCAGGGATGGGTGCATTCAACGACGCACTCAACCCCAAAGCCAACACACGGCGAGTGTCCGCAGGGTCAATCACGCCGTCGTCCCACAGGCGAGCGGTGGCGAAATAGGGGTGGCCTTGGTGTTCGTACTGTTGGCGAATGGGGTCTTTGAAGGCTTGCTCTTCTTCGGCGCTCCACTGCCCGCCTTTGGCTTCAATGCCATCGCGCTTGACCGTGGCCAACACGCTGGCCGCTTGCTCACCGCCCATGACGCTGATGCGCGCATTGGGCCACATCCACAAAAAGCGCGGGGCGAATGCACGGCCACACATGCCGTAGTTGCCCGCGCCAAAACTGCCACCGATGATGACGGTGAACTTGGGCACAGCAGCCGTGGCCACGGCCGTGACCATCTTGGCGCCGTTACGCGCGATGCCTTCGTTCTCATACTTGCGACCCACCATGAAGCCGGTGATGTTTTGCAAAAACACCAGTGGAATTTTGCGTTGGCAGCACAGCTCGATGAAGTGCGTGCCTTTCAAAGCCGACTCGCTGAACAAGATGCCGTTGTTGGCAATGATGCCCACGGGCATGCCTTCGATGCGGGCAAAGCCGCACACCAGTGTGGAGCCAAAGCGGGCTTTGAATTCATCGAACTCGCTGCCATCGACGATGCGCGCAATGATTTCACGCACGTCAAAGGGCTTGCGTGTGTCGGTGGGTATGACCCCATACAGCTCGTGTGCATCGTACTTCGGTGGCACGGGTACGTGCGTGGCAATGTTCGGCTGCTTTTGCGCATTGAGGTTTTTAACGGCTTGACGTGCCAACGCCAACGCATGCACATCGTTTTGTGCGAGGTGGTCGGCGACACCGGATAGGCGCGTGTGCACATCGCCACCGCCCAAATCTTCTGCCGTCACCACTTCGCCGGTGGCGGCCTTCACCAAGGGTGGCCCGCCCAAGAAGATGGTGCCTTGGTTTTTCACAATGATGGTCTCATCGCTCATGGCCGGCACATAGGCGCCGCCTGCGGTGCAACTGCCCATCACCACCGCGATTTGCGCAATGCCTTGCGCACTCATGTTCGCTTGGTTGAAGAAGATACGGCCAAAGTGGTCACGGTCGGGGAACACCTCGTCTTGGTTGGGCAAGTTGGCGCCGCCAGAGTCGACCAAGTAGATACAAGGCAAGTTGTTTTGCTGCGCGATTTCTTGCGCACGCAAATGCTTCTTGACGGTGAGGGGGTAGTAGGTGCCGCCCTTCACGGTGGCGTCGTTGCACACGATCATGCAGTCCACCCCGCTGACGCGGCCAATGCCAGCAATCAGGCCCGCGCAGGGCGCGTCGTCGTTGTACATGTGCAGGGCTGCGAGTGGGGCCACCTCAAGAAAAGGTGTGCCGGGATCGAGCAAGGTTTGCACGCGATCGCGGGGCAAGAGCTTGCCGCGGGCGGTATGTTTGGCTCGCGCGGCCTCACCGCCGCCCACCGCAATTTTTTCGAGATGGGCTTTGAGGTCGTCCACCACCGTGCGCATGGCGGCAGCGTTGGCCGCGAAATCGGCCGAACGTGGGTTGATCTGGGAGTGCAAAACAGTCATCGTGTTTTTCCTATTACGGGGTTGGGGCCAAGCTTAGGCGGTTTGGCGCCACGGCATGTGTCAGATGGGTTGCAAATCCTGCCACAATGAGTCTTCTTATGGTTAGTCCTAGCCCCACCTCAGACCAAACGCCCGCACTCGGCCGCACCGAGACGCCAATTGCTTTTATTCAAGCGATTGCGGCAGCTTATGCGCAGCGTGGTATGCGTGTGGACGAGGCGTTGAAGAAGGCACAAATCGAGCCAAAACTTCTCAAGAAAAACAACGCCCGCGTCACCGCCATGCAGATGGAGTTGTTTTCGGGATTGGCCATGCAAGAGCTGGACGACGAAGGCTTGGGCTGGTTCAGCCGCCGCTTGCCGTGGGGCAGCTATGGCATGTTGGTGCGGGCCTCACTCACCTCACCCGTGTTGGGCCTGGCGCTGGGACGCTGGAGCAGACACCATGGACTGCTCACCGACGACATTCACCTCACCTTGACCGAGCACCAAGGCGTGGCCACCTTGCAGCTGGAGGAAGCACGCGACCTAGGCGTGTTCCGCGAGTTTTGTGTGGTGTCGGTGCTGCGCAATGCCTTGGGCGTGGCGTGTTGGCTGACCGATTCGCGTATCTCACTCACCACCACACACCTGCGCTTTGCCCCACCTGCACATGCCGACAGCTACCGTGTGTTGTTTGACGGGTCCACACATTTCAACGCCGACATGAACGCCTTGCAGTTTGACGCGGGCTATCTTGCGCTGCCCGTGCGTCGCGACGAAGCGGCACTAAAGCAGATGCTGCAACGCGCCCTGCTGCTCACCGTGCGCCCCTACCGACGCGACCGATTGCTGGTGGAACGGGTGCGACAAACCTTGGCCCAACACCCCGAACACAGCCGCAATGCCGATGACTTGGCAGCATGGCTCAACATGTCGGCCCGCACCCTGCATCGCCAACTGCAAGAAGAAGGCGCGAGTCTGCAGCAGCTCAAGGACAGCGTGCGCGAGCTACGCGCACGCGAGCTACTGCTGCGCACAGGCAAACCGCTCAAGCAAATCGCTACCGAGGTGGGTTTCTCGAATGAGAAGAGTTTTATTCGAGCGTTCAAGACCTGGACTGGACAAGCACCTGAAACTTTTCGACAAAGCGCCTGAACGACTTTATGCCACCTGCGTGTCGCGCTAGATGCGCAGGGCATTCATGTGTGCAAACACCTGGACCGCTCCCGCGTTCAACAGCACATCGGTAGGAGCGAGCGGCGGCGCATAAGCCCACACCGTTGAGCCCGCAGACACACCAGCAGCAATACCCACGGGCGTGTCTTCCACCACCAAGCAACGCGCAGGCTCTACCTTCAAATGCGCAGCAGCAGCCAAGTACACATCGGGGAAAGGCTTGCTGCGCGGCATTTCGTGACCACTGAAAATGCGCCCTTCAAAGAACTGCGCCAAGCCCACGCGTTGCAACATCATCTCAACCTTATAGCGGTCTGCGCCTGACGCCACAGCAATGCGCCCCTCGCAGCGCTCATGCACATGGCGCACAGCATCGTGAATGCCGTCAATGGCGGTGATTTCGTTTTCTAAACGGATGTTACGACGGCGGTAAAACTCGTCCATGAAAGCGTCCGTCAGTGGCTTGCCGGTGTGCGCCTCGATCAAGTCGGCACGGCTACGCACGGTGTGCCCCACAAAGTGCGCCATGCACTCGGCTAGCTCCAAGCGCCAGCCGTTTTCATCCAGTATGTCGCGCAGTGCGCCGCAAGTGATAGCTTCGCTGTCGACCAGCACGCCATCGCAATCAAATAAAACGGCTTCAAATGTCATTGTGGATCGCCATCCACATAAAACCAGCGGCCGTCTTCGCGCACAAAGCGACTGCGTTCGTGCATGCGAATGGCTTTGCCGTCTACGCGGTAACGCGCGACAAACTCAACCTCGGCGCTGTCCACGCCCGTGGCTTGGTGCTCTCGCACCTCAAGGCCTAGCCACTTGGCACCGACTTCTAAGTCCAGCGAAGCAGGCCGTGTGCTGCTGTGCCAAGTCGCCAACAAGTAGTCGGCACGTGCCAATACAAATGCGCTGTAGCGCGAGCGCATGAGGTGTTCGGCATCGGGGGCGGCGACGTCGTTGAAGTGTTCGATAAAACGGCCACAGCAATCGGCATAGCCCACGATGCGTTGCTTGGCATCCGTACGCCCGCAGGGGCAGCTAGCAAGTGCGCTCATGTCAGTTGTAAAAATTAAGGCAAAACCGAAATCGTGCCGCGCATGCCCGCTTCGTAATGGCCGGGCTCGAAACACGCGATGTGCATGACGCTCGCATCGGTGAACGTCCAAGTCAGCTCCCCCGACTCACCCGCCCCCAAGCTCACAGCGTTGCTGGCATGGTGATGATGACCTGCGCTTGGCTTTTTCATTTCCTCGGCATGGGCTTTCAACTCAGCTTCCGTACCGATGATGAACTCGTGACGCACCTTGCCGCTGTTCACCACGCGAATACGGACTGTTTCGCCCGATGTCGCTTGCCAATTCGCAGGCGTGAAACGCATGGTGTCATTCATGGTAATGGTGACGGTACGCACAGCCGCATCGCTGGGAGCGGCCTCATGTGTATGGGCATCGTGGCTGTGCTCAGAGGTGCTACTCGCCCCGCCATGTGAATGGCCATGTTCTGAATCGGGCACACCTTGCAAAACAGACCATGCAGCAGCAGAACCGGTCATCACAACGGCAAACGAGATCAAGCCATAGCTGACCAGCGCACGCGCGCGCAGTTGGCCATGCCAATCCATGAAGTACATGGCCAGCAAACTCAACACAAAACCCAGTGGCACAACCCACAGGCTGCGATCTGGCGAATCAGGAAAGTGCTGCAAGCCACCCGTGAAAAAACCCAAGCCGATGGACGACAACAAGCCAAAGCCCAACACATCGCCCCAGCGCACGTAGCGCGCTGGGTCATTGCGAATGTCTAGCCATGACCCCAACAAATAAAACAACACGCCAAAGCCTGCCGTCCAGATCGAACGCAACTCACTGAAAAAACCATGGTTCACCGCCCCGGCGATAAAGCTGATGCCACCGTATTTCAACAAAGTGGCAATGTGAGTTTGTGCAAAGTTCATGGCAAATTCCTATTCACTGAAGTGCAGACGATCCAATCCTAGACAGGCCATGTGAACGGCGAGTGAAGACAGGTCAAGCCAAAGCGCGTTGAATGATGATTTTTTGTACGTCGCTGGTGCCTTCATAAATTTGGCACACGCGCACATCGCGGTAGATGCGCTCGACGGGGAAGTCGCTCACCACCCCATAGCCGCCCAAAGTTTGGATGGCCACGCTGCATACCTGCTCGGCGGTTTCGCTGGCAAAGAGTTTGGCCATGGCGGCTTCTTTCAAGCACGGCAAACCTGCATCGCGCAAGGCAGCTGCGTGATACATTAGCTGACGCGCAGCTTCGAGTTGCGTGGCGCAATCGGCCAAGCGGAAACCCACGGCTTGGTGGTTAAAGATGGCGGTGCCAAAGCTCACGCGTTCTTTGCTGTAGTGCAAGGCGGCTTCAAATGCGCTGCGGGCCATGCCAATGCTTTGCGCGGCAATGCCAATGCGTCCACCTTCCAAAGCAGAGAGGGCAATTTTGTAGCCCTCGCCTTCTTGGCCAATCAAGTTCTCGGCGGGGATGCGGCAGTTGTCAAAGTTGATTTGTGCGGTGTCGCTGCTGTGCTGACCCAGCTTTTCTTCTAGGCGTGCCACGTTGTAACCAGGGGCGCTGGTCGGCACGATGAAGGCGCTCATGCCTTTTTTGCCCGCGCCTTTGTCAGTGACGGCGATGACGATGGCGACGTGGCCGTTTTTGCCGCTGGTGATGAATTGCTTGACGCCGTTGATGACGTATTCATCGCCTTCTTTAGTCGCTGTCGTACGCAGCGCGGAGGCATCAGAACCCACATGTGGCTCAGTCAAACAGAACGCGCCGAGCATATTGCCTTGCGCGAGTTCAGTGAGCCATTGCTTCTTTTGCGCGTCGTTGCCGTAACGCATGAGGATGGCGTTGACAGGGCAGTTGGTCACACTGATGGCGGTGCTGGTGCCGCCATCGCCAGCGGCGATTTCTTCTAAAACAATGGCCAGCGTGGAATAGTCCAAGCCTGCACCGCCCAAATCTTCGGGCACACAAATGCCATAGGCGCCGAGTGCGGCCAAGCCTTTGTGCACCTCATGCGGGAAGGTGTGGTCTTTGTCCCACTTGGCGGCGTTGGGCCACAGTTCTTGTTGGGCAAAGTCGCGCACAGCATCGCGAATCATGGTTTGGTCTGGGGTGAGCAGCATGGCTTTATCCGTTATGAAATGAATGTATGAAAAGCATCACCAAGCAATGGTGCTGCCGTCGTAAGACAAAAACTGCCCCGCGTGTTCGGGCGTGATGTGCGCAAGCGTTTGGCGCATGCGCGTGACGGCTTGCTCTGGCGTGAGCGTGGCATTGGCACCACCCATCTCGGTTTGTACCCAGCCTGGGTGCATGGCCACCATGCGTACGCGGGGGTACTCGGGCTGCGAGGTGCGCACCACCATGTTGAGCGCGGCTTTGCTGATGCGGTACAGCGCAGCATCGCTGCTGCGTGTGCCTTGCAAACTGCCCATCACGCTGCTGATGCAAGCGAACACACCATCGGCCGCTTCGACCATGGGTGCAACTTGCGGGATGACCATCATCGCGCCCATCACGTTGGTGTGCATGACGCGGTCAAACGCGTCTTGCGTGGGCGGGGTGTTGGCGGCGTTGTGATCGATGACACCCGCCACATACATAGCGAGGTCGAGCTTTTCGCCATCGAGCATCCACTCCAACGAGCTGACGCTGATCGGGCTGGCCACATCCACACGCAAGCATTGCGCGCCTAGGGCTTGCACACGCTCGCGCCCCGCATCGTCACGCGCGGTGGCAATGACGCGCCAGCCGTCCGCCACGTATTGGCGGACCAGCTCAAGCCCAATGCCGCGTGACGCGCCGATGATGAGTGCGGTTGGCATGTCGAAAACTCAAATGAGTTCGAGGGCGACTGCTGTTCCTTCGCCGCCACCGATACACAACGTAGCCAAACCTTTTTTGAGGCCGCGTGCTTTGAGTGCATGGATGAGCGTGACCATGATGCGTGCGCCCGATGCGCCGATGGGGTGACCCAACGCACATGCCCCGCCATTGACGTTGACTTTGTCGTGCGACACATTGAGTTCTTTCATCAAGGCCATGGGCACAACGGCGAAAGCCTCGTTGACTTCCCACAGGTCCACGTCTTCCACTTTCCAACCGGCCTTGGCCAAGGCTTTTTGCGTGGCGCCTACGGGCGCGGTGGCAAACCACTCCGGCTCTTGTGCGTGTGTGGCGTGGCTGACGATGCGTGCCAAGGGCTTGCAGCCCAACTGCTTGGCCGTGCTCTCGCGCATCAACACCATGGCTGCGCCGCCGTCGTTGATAGACGAGCTAGAGGCTGCCGTGATGGTGCCGTCTTTTTTGAATGCGGGCTTGAGTGAAGTGATTTTGTCGAGCTTGATTTTTCCTGGACCTTCGTCGATCGACACCACGGTGTCGCCCGAACGGGTCTTGACGGTGACGGGCGTGATTTCTGCGGCGAAGGCACCGCTCTCGGTGGCTGCCTTGGCACGTTGTACGCTGGCCGTGGCAAAGGCGTCTTGCTCGGCGCGTGTGAAGTTGTATTTGGCTGCGCAGTCTTCACCAAAGGTGCCCATGCTGCGGCCTGGCTCGTAGGCGTCTTCCAATCCGTCGAGCATCATGTGGTCAAAGATGCGGTCGTGGCCAATGCGATAGCCGCCACGGCCCTTGAGCATGAGGTAGGGCGCGTTGGTCATGCTCTCCATGCCACCAGCCACCAACACATCGTGTGTACCCGCAATCAACATGTCGTGCGCGAACATCGCTGCACGCATGCCCGAGCCGCACATTTTGGACAAAGTGACAGCGCCAGCGCTCTTGGGCAAGCCACCCTTGAACGCCGCTTGGCGTGCAGGCGCTTGACCTTGGCCCGCCATCAAACAATTGCCAAACAAAACCTCGGTCACCAACTCGGGATTGATACCCGCACGCTCAACAGCGACCTTGATGGCGGCACCACCGAGGTCGTGCGCAGCGAGACTTGAGAAGTCGCCTTGAAAGCTGCCCATGGGTGTGCGAGCAGCGCTGACGATGACGATGGGGTCGGACATGAATTTCTCCAAATGACAAAAAGAAAAATGCCGCGCCGACCCAGAGGGTCATGCGGCGGGAAGCATGCCACCACGAGGGTAGCGTTTGAAGGCGCTGCGGAAGACATCCACCACTTCGCCTGCGTGACTCATACTGACACCAAGGTCTTTGACCAAGCCATCATCTAAACCGTAAATCCAGCCGTGCACCGTGACCTTTTGGCCACGGCCCCATGCGTCTTGCATGACGTTGGACAACGCAACGTTACCTACTTGCTCAATCACGTTCATCTCACACATGACCGACTCAAGCTCGGCTTGAGGCAAATGGTTGAGGCGTTGGCGATGGCGCAAGCGCACATCTTGCACATGGCGCAACCAGTTGTCGGCTAATCCCACGCGTGTACCGCGTGTGGCTGCCAACACACCGCCGCAACCGTAATGGCCCACCACCATGATGTGCTCGACCTTGAGTGCATCGACCGCGTATTGAATGACGGACAAAGCGTTCAAATCGGAATGCACGACCACGTTGGCCACGTTGCGATGCACAAACACTTCACCTGGGTCGAGGCCCGTGATTTGGTTAGCCGGCACGCGGCTGTCGGAGCAGCCAATCCACAAATACTTTGGGTTTTGCTGATTGGCCAGACGTGAGAAGTACGCAGGATTCTCTTGAATCATGCGCTCGGCCCAAGCCCGGTTGTTATCGAAGAGGTGTTTCAAAGATGTAGGCATGGCTTATTTTCTCCCAGTAGCGTGCTGGATGTGACGACGCACATTCCAGTCCAGCAATGCTACGCGGGCGCGCGCTTTGGCGTCTTGCGCGGCGTTCCATTCACACACACTTCCTTTGGGTTGGCAAGCCAAGGTGTTGGGGCTGCCCATGCTCCAGATGGCGTGGTTGGAGCGGGCTTGGCCAATGAAGGTGATGGCCATGGCCTCTTCACCGCTACGCGCTGTCGGACACTCGGCCAAATCACGGCCTGTCATGAGGTAGCCCGTATGAATGCCCAACATAGGAAACAAGGTGGGAAACATGTCTAAGTGGCTGCCCACTTGGTGCAAGGCGCTGGGGCATGACAGCTTGCCCGCACCCCACACGATGAACGGCACTTGCTGACGCAGCACTTGGCTTTCAGGCGTGGCGTACTGGCCAAAGGTGCGCACATTGTGGTCACCCGTGGCAGCCACCACCGTGCGTGCGGCTGCAGGGCTGGCCTCGATGGCGGACACAAACTTGGCCAGCTCATCGTTGGCATAGCGGTAGGTTTGCAAGTTTGGAATGAGGTGCTCAGAGCCTTTGTCGCCAGGCCACTTGTGGATGTCAAACACAAAGGGCTGGTAGTCCGAGGGCAACTCATACGGCGGATGGTTGGTGGTGGACATGGCGTAGATAAACAAGGGGCGATCTTTGGGCTGCTGCGCCAAACGCTCTTGGATGTAGCGGAACATGTAGGAATCCCACACGCCCCAGATGCCCCCTTCTGCGCCCGCGTATTTGGCGCGCAGGGTGGCCGCATCAATCACTTCGTCAAAGCTTTGAATGAGCAAGACACGGTTGAGCTCGCGCCAACCCGACTGGCCCGAGGTCACAAACAAGGTGTCATAGCCCGCCTTTTTCATGGCGAACGGCACGCCCCAATCGAGCTGGATGTGGCGGTATTTGCCGTTGGTGATGGGCGTGACGGGCGTGTTGTACAGAATCGCTTCAAGCGCTGGGTGCGTGCCGTGGTGCGTGGCATCGAAGTTGTCAAACAGCCATGCGTTGTGCAGCTTGTCTTTCAATCCTGCCAACACATCCATGTCTTTGGATTGGTATTTGAAGGGCTCGGCGCTCCACGACTCCATTTGGAAGAACACCAAATTTTTGCCATTGGGTTGGTTACGCCCCGAGGCCATCAACGCGGCCTGCACGCCTTCGGGTGTGGTGGCGGTGATGCCATAGGCACGCGCTGCGCTTTGGTAGGTGTCAAAGCCAAAACCCTTTAGCCCTGTGTCTTCTTCACCAATGTCGGTTGAGGTGCGGTAGGCGTCCCAGGCGTTATAGAGGGCGGTCACGCCATTAGGAATGATGTTGTTCAAAAACGATTTACTGGTCGCCGTGATGTTGTCGAGCTGCAAGGCCATGCCTTTGAGCGTGCCTTTACCCACCATCAACACCACCACCAACAACACCGGAATCAACAGCAAATGCCATGCACGCACCCAATGCTGTTGCAACCACTGCAAGGCATACCGCCCCACACGCAAGGCGGCAACATTTGCCGACCACACAGCCAGCGCCAGCACCACCGCAATTTGCAGCATGGGGAAGTCTTGCCAAATGGTGTGCAGCACGGCCACGGTGTCGTCATCGGCCAAGCCAAAGATGACGCTGTCGATGGGCAGCTTGTAAAAGCCGTAGTAGTAAAAGTTGATGACAGCCAACAAGGCAAACAGGCTGGCCCAAACTTTGACGACCACCGCGCTCATGCGCCAGCGCCAACCCAACCAAGGAAACAGCAGCAGCGCGGCAATGGCGCCCATCTTCAAATCGAACCGAAAGCCCATGAGCAAGGCCACGGGCAACTCGGCCCACAGCTCGCTACCGGGCGAGGGCCAGTAGTAAGCCAGCATCAGCAAACGCGCTGCGCTGAACCACAGGGCCAACACCAGTCCCACACACAAACCCACAGCCATGCCATGCAGCATGGCACGCGGAGGGAGCATTAACAGGGCAAGGAGTTTTTTCATTCAATCACGAGTCAAAAATAGGTGCGTCCAAGGTCTGGACGCTAGCCTTACATTGTCTCGGCAAACAGCTCGCGTCCAATCAACATGCGGCGAATTTCGCTGGTGCCTGCACCAATTTCGTACAACTTGGCGTCGCGCCACAAACGGCCCAAGGGGTATTCGTTGATGTAGCCGTTTCCGCCAAAAATTTGCACGCCTTCACCGGCCATCCAAGTGGCCTTTTCTGCGGTCCACAAGATGACTGAAGCGCAATCCTTACGCACTTGGCGGACATGGTCGGTACCGAGCAAGTCGAGGTTCTTGGCCACGGTGTAGGCAAAGCTGCGACCGGCTTGCAGCACGGTGTACATGTCGGCCACTTTGCCTTGGATGAGCTGGAACTCGCCAATGCTTTGGCCAAATTGCTTGCGGTCGTGGATGTAGGGAATGACGTTATCCATCACCGATTGCATGATGCCCAAGGGGCCGCCGGTGAGCACCGCACGCTCGTAGTCCAAGCCGCTCATCAACACTTTGGCGCCCATATTCAAACCACCCAAAATGTTGGCTTCTGGCACCTCGACGTTTTGAAACACCAGCTCGCCGGTGTGGCTGCCACGCATGCCCAGTTTGTCGAGTTTTTGCGCCACGCTGAAGCCTTTCATGCCCTTCTCGATCAAGAAGGCGGTCACGCCGCGCGCACCCAGCTCGGGCTCAGTCTTGGCGTAGACCACCAAGGTGTCGGCGTCAGGGCCGTTGGTGATCCACATCTTGCTGCCGTTGAGGAGGTAGTAGCCGCCCTTGTCCTCCGCCTTGAGCTTCATGCTGATGACGTCCGAGCCCGCCCCGGGTTCGGACATGGCCAAGGCCCCCACATGCTCGCCGCTGATGAGCTTGGGCAAATACTTTTGACGTTGTGCCTCAGTGCCGTTGCGTTTGATTTGGTTCACACACAAGTTGCTGTGCGCGCCGTAGCTCAGACCCACACTGGCCGAAGCACGCGAAATTTCTTCCATCGCAATCATGTGTGCCAGATAGCCCATGTTGGCGCCGCCATATTCTTCGCTCACCGTGATGCCCAAGACGCCGAGGTCTCCCATCTTGCGCCACAGGTCCATCGGGAATTGGTCGTCATGGTCGATCTGTGCGGCGCGAGGGGCGATTTCGGTTTGCGCGAAGTCGCGCACAGCGTCGCGCAGGGCGTCGATGTCTTCACCGAGTTGAAAGTTCAGGCCTGGTAGGTTGTTCATGATGTGTCTCCGCTAGGGTAAATAGGGCTTAGTAGGTTTTATTCACGGTGGCGAGGGTTTGCTGCATCAAAGCGCAGGGCGATTCACCGCCGTTGTCGTCAAGATGCACCACTTCGGCGGTGGTGATGATGAGGCGCTTACCCGCACGCACCACACGGCCGCGCGCGCGTAATTCCCCACCTTGGAAGGCGGCGAGGAAGTTGATTTTGTATTCGACCGTCGTCACCTCTTGGCCTTCGGGGGCCAAGGTCAGGCCCGCATAGCCAGCGGCAATGTCGGCCAGCGCCCCCATGGCACCCCCGTGGTAGCCGCCTTGTTGTTGCGTGACACGTTCGGAATAGGGCAA
>CANCCJ010000052.1 GCA_947374535.1 Comamonadaceae bacterium
CGGTTCTACCAAGTACTCGAGACCAAGAACGTCAAGCCGTTTGATACCAGCACATTCAAAAACCTAGTCAAGCATGAGCGCGTTGCCGGCACTGACGATGCAGAGGGTGAAATATTCGACAACAGGTTGAATGCATCTAAGTTATCGACCGCCTCCAGCGGCATACGCGATGCAGCCAATCAAGCCGAAGTTGGTGTTGGTGCTGCGGAATTGGAAATGAGTCAGTTCATCTCGCGCCAGATGCAGGACAACAAGCAAAGCCTTGCGACTGACTTTGATGGCAAGGCCAACATGGCCAAAGTCGAGCAGAACGCAACCGATGGCCTGAATTTGCAACAGATCGATACCTCGGCAAGCGATCTCAATCGACAAACCATTGAATCCTCTGCCTCTGCTAGAAATGATCAGTTGATTGAAACCGATGCCGCAGAGGTGAATCGACAAGCCATTGACGTTGATGCCGCAGGGCCCCACACCGAAACGATTGAGGTGGAGGTTCGTGCGCAAAACATCCAAGAAGTGGTGGGGCAGGTCAACAAGCGGTTGGATCATTTTGAGGCTACAAATTTCAGTTTTCTTCAGATCGGACGCGCGCAAAAATTCACAGATGACTTTGTGCTGATTGAAGAAGATGCGTCAGGTGTTAACCGGCAGTTGCTAGACACCTCTTTCTCGAGAATGGGGATTGCGGCGGACGCGACGCAGACAGGTAGTGGCGTAGCTTCTGCTTCTGCAGATAGTTCCGTCGTCGTAGCCATTGATGCGCAAGCGTCAAGCAGTGGCCAAGCCGCACCCAGCTCTACCAGCTTCTTCGCACGCAAAGACGATGGTTTGATCTCAGTTCAAGCGGGTCGATCAGACCCGAAGAATGACAAATCATCGGCGGGTTTGCGGCTTTACAGTGGCCAGGCAACTTTGATCACTCGCCAATTTGTTTTTCCTTACAAGCAGGTTGCAGTGGCGCTGGCGGCTATTGTGTTTGCCACGCCCATCTACACGCGGCCCGTTCAAAGCCGCGGGGTTGCTGGGCCCTTGGTCATGCAGCACGAGTTCAAGTCCGAATTGCGTGAGCATCAGCAGGCGCTTGATGCTGATTTGGCTGACTTGCCGCAAGTGCGCTAGCCGAGTGCGTGGAGTCGCAGCCGCAGAGCGCATAAACTCTGCCGCTTATGTTGATCCTCGGTATTGAATCCTCTTGCGACGAAACAGGTGTGGCGCTGGTCCGCTCTGAAGGCGCGGCCTTGCCTAAGTTGCTGTCGCACGCGCTTTACAGCCAAGTGGCCATGCATGTGGCCTATGGCGGCGTGGTGCCCGAGTTGGCCAGTCGTGACCACATTCGCCGCGTCATTCCGCTGGCGCGTGAGGTGATGGCCGAGGCCAAGCAAACTTTGCAAGACGTCGATGTGGTGGCTTACACCCGCGGCCCCGGCTTGGCCGGTGCTTTGCTGGTGGGCGCGGGCGTGGCTTGCGCTTTGGGGGCGGCTTTGAACAAGCCTGTGCTGGGTGTGCATCACCTCGAGGGTCATTTGCTGTCACCTTTCTTGAGCGAAGACCCGCCTGAGTTTCCGTTTGTGGCCCTGCTGGTGTCGGGCGGTCACACGCAGCTCATGCGTGTGGATGGGGTGGGGCGCTACGAATTGCTGGGCGAAACCATTGATGACGCAGCAGGCGAGGCATTTGATAAGTCAGCCAAGCTCATGGGCTTGGGCTATCCCGGCGGTCCCGCCTTGTCAAAACTCGCCGAGCATGGCGATCCTGCTGCCTTCAAGCTGCCGCGCCCTTTGCTGCACAGCGGCAATTTAGATTTTTCATTTGCGGGCCTAAAGACGGCGGTGATGACCCAAGCCAAAAAGCTCGGCGTCGACTTAGAAGCCCGAAAAGCCGATTTGGCGGCGTCTACCGAGGCTGCCATTGTCGAGGTGCTGCTCAAGAAGTCGCTCACTGCCTTGCGCGAAACCGGCTTGAAGCGCTTGGTGGTGGCGGGCGGCGTGGGCGCCAACCAGCATTTGCGCGAGCAGCTCAATGCGGCTTGCAAGCGCCAAGGCGTGCGCGTGCATTACCCCGAGCTGCATTTGTGCACTGACAACGGCGCCATGATTGCCATGGCCGCCGCCATGCGCCTGCAAAGCGGCGAGGGCGGCATCGCCCAAGCCCAACCGCGCTACAGCTTTGATGTCAAGCCGCGCTGGCCGCTGGCTGAATTGGCTTAAACCACGCCCCCGTGCCTGCTATACTTTGTGGGCTTTACCTTTTGGGGTAGGCACAGCACGTTGCACCAACTTCCACGGTGCAACGCAAGTCAAATATTTAAGGAAAAAACCATGTTGACAGCAAAAATTGCCGAAGTCGTCAAAGACAACGCACGCGCCGCAGGCGATACAGGTAGTCCCGAAGTCCAAGTGGCTTTGTTGACTGCTCGTATCAATGAACTCACACCTCACTTCAAACAACACGCCAAAGACCACCATGGTCGTCGTGGTCTGTTGCGCATGGTGAGCCGTCGTCGCAAATTGCTCGACTACCTCAAGTCGAAAAACTTTGACCGTTACGCTGCACTGATCGCCAAGCTTGGCCTGCGCAAGTAATCTCTAAAGTTCTCGCACAAACGCCTGAGTTTTCAACAAGCTCAGGCGTTTTGCACTTTTAACAACTCATTTTTACAAACGGTAAGACATTCAGGCGCAGATTCGAAAGCTGTGTCATTCCAAAAAAGTCCCAGCTTTTCTGGAATGGCATCGTGTGCTGCGCCGTGTCATGCCAAATTTCATAAGGAAAACACATGTCAATTTTCAACAAAGTTACCAAGACATTCCAATGGGGCCAACACACGGTCACCATGGAAACCGGCGAAGTCGCTCGCCAAGCTGGCGGCGCTGTGCTCGTCAACATGGACGACACCGTGGTCTTAGCCACCGTTGTGGGTTCGAAGATCGCCAAAGCTGGCCAAGACTTCTTCCCTTTGACCGTGGACTACATCGAGAAAACCTACGCTGCAGGCAAGATTCCCGGCAGCTTCTTCAAGCGTGAAGCCAAGCCTAGCGAACACGAGACATTGACCAGCCGTCTGATCGATCGCCCCATCCGTCCTTTGTTCCCAGAAGGCTTCTACAACGACGTGCACGTGGTGATTCACACCGTGTCGTTGAACCCAGAAGTTGATGCTGACATCGCAGCTTTGATCGCTGTGTCTGCCGCTTTGAGCATCTCTGGCATTCCTTTCAACGGCCCCATCGGTGCCGCTCGCGTGGGTTACATCAACGGCGAATACGTCTTGAACCCAGGTCAAACACAACGCAAAGACAGCGCGATGGACCTCGTGGTCGCGGGTACCGAAGCCGCTGTGTTGATGGTGGAATCTGAAGCCCAGCAACTCTCAGAAGAAATCATGTTGGGTGCTGTGGTGTTTGGCCACGAGCAAGGCAACATCGCCATCAACGCCATCCACGAATTGGTGCGCGACGCTGGCAAACCTGCTTGGGACTGGACTGCGCCTGCCAAGGATGAGCCATTGATCGCTAAAGTCACCGCACAAGCGGAAGACAAACTGCGCGCTGCTTACCAAATCCGCAACAAACAAGCACGTACACACGCTTGCCGTGAAGCCTACGGCGCTGTAATGGCTGGTTTGAAGGCTGACGGCGTTGAGTTTGATGCCGTCAAAGTTGAAAACATGCTGTTCGACATCGAAGCGCACATTGTTCGCAGCCAAATTTTGGCAGGTGAGCCTCGCATCGACGGCCGCGATACACGCACCGTGCGTCCTATCGAAATCCGCAACAGCGTGCTGCCACGCACCCATGGTTCTGCCTTGTTCACTCGCGGCGAAACCCAAGCTTTGGTGGTCACTACTTTGGGTACCGAGCGCGACGCACAGCGCATCGACGCTTTGGCCGGTGAGTATGAAGACCGGTTCATGATGCACTACAACATGCCTCCGTTCGCCACGGGCGAAGTGGGTCGCATGGGTTCGACCAAGCGCCGCGAAATCGGTCACGGCCGTTTGGCTAAGCGGGCTTTGGTGGCTGTGTTGCCAACCAAAGAAGAGTTCCCTTACACCATGCGCGTGGTGTCTGAGATCACAGAATCCAACGGTTCTTCATCCATGGCTTCGGTCTGCGGCGGTTGTTTGTCCATGATGGACGCGGGCGTGCCGATGAAAGCGCACGTGGCTGGTATCGCCATGGGCTTGATCAAAGACGGCAATCGTTTTGCTGTGTTGACTGACATCTTGGGCGACGAAGATCACTTGGGCGATATGGACTTCAAAGTGGCTGGTACTACCAACGGTATTACCGCTTTGCAGATGGACATCAAGATCCAAGGCATCACCAAAGAAATCATGCAAGTGGCATTGGCTCAAGCCAAAGAAGCGCGCATGCACATTTTGGACAAGATGCAAGCAGCGATGGGCGAAGCCAAGACCGAAGTGTCTGACTTTGCACCTAAGTTGTTCACCATGAAGATCAACCCTGAGAAGATTCGTGACGTGATCGGCAAAGGTGGCGCCACCATCCGTGCATTGACCGAAGAAACCGGTTGCCAAATCAACATCGAAGAAGACGGCACCATCACCATCGCTGCCACAGACGGTGCTAAGGCTGAAGAAGCCAAGCGTCGCATTGCTGAGATCACGGCTGAAGTTGAAATCGGCAAAATCTATGAAGGCCCTATCACTAAGATTTTGGACTTCGGTGCCTTGGTTAACTTGTTGCCCGGCAAAGACGGTTTGTTGCACATCAGCCAGATCGCCCATGAGCGCGTCGAGAAGGTCACTGACTACCTGAGCGAAGGTCAAATCGTGCGCGTGAAAGTGCTCGAAACCGACGAAAAAGGTCGCGTGAAGTTGTCGATGAAAGCGTTGATGGACCGCCCTCAAGCGGACCACGCACACGAAGCTGCGCCACAAGCCTAAGTCAAGGCAGGATGCGGTCGCGCACATGATGCACATCGTTGAAATCTCTACGCCCGGCGCCCCTGAGGTGCTTTGCCCTGCCCAGCAGCCTGTGCCGCTGGCGGGTGTGGGTGAGTTGCTGATTCGTGTCAGCGCCAGTGGCGTCAATCGCCCTGACGTGCTGCAACGAACCGGCAATTACCCAGTGCCAGCGGGCGCCTCAGATGTGCCAGGCTTGGAGGTTGCAGGTGTCATCGAATCAGGTGATGAAGCGGCAATGGCTGCGGCTGATCTGAAAGTGGGCGATCGTGTTTGTGCTTTGGTGGCAGGTGGCGGTTATGCGCAGTATTGCGTGGCGCCTGTCGCCCAATGCTTGCCGGTGCCCCAAGGGTTAAGTGATGTCGAAGCGGCTTCGCTGCCAGAGACATTCTTTACTGTTTGGAGCAATGTGTTTGACCGTGCGCATTTGCAAGCGGGTGAAACATTGCTCGTGCAAGGCGGTTCAAGTGGCATTGGTGTGACGGCGATTCAAATGGCCAAGGCCTTGGGTGCCATCGTCATCGTGACCGCGGGTAGCGACGAGAAGTGTGCTGCTTGCATGGCGCTTGGTGCCGATCATGCGATCAACTACAAAACCCATGATTTTGCAGCGGAGGCAAAACGTCTGACGAATGGCAAAGGTGTGGATGTGGTGTTGGACATGGTCGCTGGCGACTATGTGGCGCGCGAGGTGGAATGTTTGGCTGAAGATGGCCGTTTGGTCATCATCGCCTTGCAAGGCGGCGTCAAGAGCAACTTCAATGCGGGCTTGGTACTGCGTCGTCGTCTCACCATCACAGGCTCTACTTTGCGTCCTCGTTCGGTGGCGTTCAAGGCAGCGATTGCTCAGAATTTGCGTGCACATGTGTGGCCATTGCTTGAGTCTGGGCGCATCAAGCCCGTGATTCATTCGACCTTTGATGCGGCTTCTGCCGATGGCGCAGCGAATGCGCATCGTTTGATGGAATCCAATCAGCACATTGGCAAAATTGTTTTGACTTGGAGTATGTGATGAAGCAAAAACTCATCGCAGGCAACTGGAAGATGAATGGCAGCTTGGCTGCCAACGAGGCTTTGGTGCACGGTGTGCAGCAGGGCTTGCAAGCTTTGGGTGGTGAGAAGCCTCAAGTGGTCATGTGTGTGCCTGCGACGTATTTGTCGCAAGTGCAGCAACTCCTTCAAGGGTTTGGTGTTGACCTGGGTTCACAAGATGTGTCGGCGCACGAGCAGGGCGCATACACGGGTGAAATTTCGGCTGCGATGCTGAAAGAATTTGCGGTCCGATACGCCATCGTGGGCCATTCAGAGCGTCGTCAGTACCATGGTGAAACCGATGAGCAAGTGGCGTTCAAAGCGCAACGCGCGTTGTCGGTGGGCATCACGCCCATCGTGTGTGTGGGTGAAACCTTGGCTGAGCACGAAGCGGGCAAGACGGAAGAAGTGGTCAAGCGCCAGTTGGCGGCTGTGATTCACACCAACGGTCATTGCATCAGTGAAATCGTCGTGGCTTACGAGCCTGTATGGGCCATTGGTACAGGTAAAACTGCCTCGCCAGAGCAGGCACAAGCCGTGCACGCTGTGTTGCGTGCTCAGTTGAAAGCCGCGACCGAGCATTCGGATCGTGTGCACATCTTGTATGGTGGCAGCATGAATGCGGCGAATGCTGCAGAGTTGCTGTCGCAGCCAGACATTGACGGCGGTTTGATCGGTGGTGCCGCTTTGAAGGTGGCAGATTTCTTGACCATCATCGCTGCTGCGGCACGTTGAAATTAATACATTTTTCGGAGTTTTTTATGAGTTTGATTTTGAATATTGTCCAAGTGGTTCAGTTGTTGGCTGCTTTGGGCATGATTGGTTTGATTTTGGTTCAGCACGGCAAAGGCGCTGATATGGGCGCCGCATTTGGTAGCGGCAGCTCTGGCAGCTTGTTTGGTGCCAGCGGTGGCGCGAACTTCTTGTCGCGTACCACGGGTGTGTTGGCGGCTGTGTTCTTTGTGTGCACCTTGGCATTGGCTTACTTCGGTAACTTGCGTCCTGTCAGCTCTGGCAGTGTGCTTGAAGGCTCTGTGGTGGCACCTGCGCCAGTGGCAGAAGTGCCTGCGTCCGGCGCAGCGCAAATCCCAACCAAGTAATCACAAAACCTTCACGCTTCAGAGAGATTGGGGCCCTTTTCGGGTTAAAATCTAAAGCTGTTCAGGAAGCGTTATCCCTCTTCGCTTTTGCAGAACAAATAACCCAAAGCCGTCGTGGTGAAATTGGTAGACACGCTATCTTGAGGTGGTAGTGGCGAAAGCTGTGCGAGTTCGAGTCTCGCCGACGGCACCATCCAAAAAAGTCTGCTGTAACTCTGGTGTCAACCAGTTACGGCAGACTTCGCAGACTAAAACTGATAGTCAGACCGCGAGATTGAGATGAGCTTAGAACAATACCTACCCGTCCTCTTATTTATCCTTGTAGGCCTTGGCGTGGGGGTTGCACCTCAAGTCATCGGTTTTATCTTGGGTCCCAATCGCCCTGATCCGGCCAAAAACTCACCTTACGAATGCGGCTTTGAAGCGTTTGAAGACGCGCGCATGAAGTTCGATGTGCGTTACTACTTGATCGCCATCCTTTTCATTTTGTTTGATTTGGAAATCGCATTTTTGTTCCCTTGGGCCGTGGCGCTCAAGGAAATTGGTTTCATTGGCTTCATCGACATGATGATCTTCCTTGCCATCCTGGTAGCCGGCTTCGCCTACATGTGGATCAAGGGCGCCATCGACTGGGAATAAGGAAAACTTATGGCAATTGAAGGCGTTTTCAAAGAAGGCTTCATCACCACGTCTTATGACTCGGTGGTGAATTGGGCCAAGACGGGCTCCTTGTGGCCGATGACATTCGGTCTGGCTTGCTGCGCGGTAGAGATGATGCACGCAGGTGCTGCTCGTTATGACATCGACCGTTTTGGCATGTTGTTCCGTCCAAGTCCACGTCAATCTGATCTGATGATCGTGGCGGGTACCTTGTGCAACAAAATGGCGCCCGCTTTGCGTAAGGTGTACGACCAAATGTCTGAGCCACGTTGGGTGTTGTCTATGGGTTCGTGTGCCAACGGTGGCGGTTACTACCACTACAGCTATTCGGTGGTGCGTGGTTGCGATCGCGTGGTGCCAGTGGACGTGTACGTGCCAGGGTGTCCACCCACGGCGGAGGCTTTGTTGTACGGCATCTTGCAATTGCAAAGCAAGATTCGCCGCGAAAACACCATCGCTCGCTGATTAGGAAATAACAGATGAGTCATTCCATTCAAACGCTTGAGGCGGCTTTGCGCGATGTGCTGGGCAGCAAAGTCAAGCTTCTCGAATCTGCCTTGGGCGAGTTGACCCTCACGGTCACGGCAGCTGATTACCATGATGTGTGCCAAACCCTGCGTGACGATTCGCGTTTGGGTTTTGAGCAGTTGATGGATCTGTGTGGCCTCGACTACTCAGGTTACAAAGACGGCGCCCATTCCAAATTCACCGATGGCCCTCGCTTTGCGGTGGTCAACCACTTGCTATCACTCAATCATAACTGGCGTTTGCGCGTCCGCGTGTTCGCCGTGAGCGATGACATTCCTGTGGTCGCTTCGGTCAATGATTTGTGGAATTCTGCTAATTGGTTTGAGCGAGAAGCGTTTGACCTGTTCGGTATCGTGTTCGAAGGTCACTTGGACTTGCGTCGTTTGTTGACCGATTACGGTTTTGTGGGCTACCCCTTCCGTAAAGATTTCCCAACCTCGGGTCACGTCGAAATGCGTTATGACGCCGAACAAAAACGTGTGGTGTACCAACCCGTCACCATCGAGCCGCGCGAAATCACGCCGCGCATCATTCGTGAAGACAACTACGGCGGTACGCACTGACCATGGCTGATATCAAGAACTACACCCTGAACTTGGGCCCTCAACATCCTGCGGCACACGGCGTCCTGCGTTTGGTGTTGGAGCTGGACGGCGAAGTGGTCCAACGCGCCGACCCCCACATCGGTTTGTTGCACCGCGCCACTGAAAAGTTGGCGGAGAGCAAAACCTATATCCAATCGTTGCCTTACATGGACCGTCTCGACTACGTTTCCATGATGTGTAACGAGCATGCTTACTGTTTGGCCATTGAGAAAATGATGGGCATCGAAGTGCCAGAGCGTGCGCAATACATCCGCGTGATGTATTCCGAAATCACCCGTTTGCTCAACCACTTGTTGTGGTTGGGTTGCCATGGTTTCGACTGCGGCGCGATGAACATCTTGATTTACTGTTTCCGTGAACGTGAAGACTTGTTCGACATGTACGAGGCGGTGTCAGGTGCGCGCATGCACGCGGCTTACTTCCGTCCAGGCGGCGTTTATCGCGATCTGCCAGATAGCATGCCTCAATACAAGGCCAGCAAAGTGCGCAACGCCAAATCGGTGGCGCGTTTGAACGAGGGCCGATCAGGTTCTTTGCTCGACTTTATTGATGACTTCACGAAGCGCTTCCCTAAGCTTGTCGATGAGTACGAAACACTCTTGACCGACAACCGCATTTGGAAGCAGCGTACGGTTGATATCGGTGTGGTTACGCCGGAGCGTGCAAAAAACCTCGGTTTCTCTGGCGCGATGTTGCGTGGCTCAGGCATTGCATGGGACTTGCGCAAGCAGCAGCCTTATGACGTTTACGACCGCATGGACTTCGACATTCCTGTGGGCAAAACCGGTGACTGTTACGACCGCTATTTGGTGCGCGTTGAAGAGCTTCGCCAGTCCAACCGCATCATCAAGCAGTGCGTGGATTGGCTGCGCGTTAATCCGGGTCCTGTCATCACCGACAACCACAAGGTGGCAGCACCGAGTCGTGAAGGCATGAAGTCGAACATGGAAGAGCTGATTCACCACTTCAAGCTCTTCACAGAAGGCTTTCATGTGCCTGAAGGCGAAGCTTATGCCGCCGTCGAGCATCCCAAAGGTGAGTTTGGTATCTACCTCGTGAGCGATGGGGCCAACAAGCCCTACCGTATGAAGATTCGCGCGCCTGGCTTTGCCCACTTGGCGGCTATGGATGAAATGGCGCGCGGCCACATGATCGCTGACACAGTGGCGGTGATTGGAACGATGGACATTGTGTTCGGGGAAATTGACCGATGAGTTCTGTAAACACCCACGACAGCGCACCGCTGTCGGCCCAGGCCCTTGAGCGCTTTGCGCGTGAGGTTGCCAAGTACCCAGACGACCAGAAGCAATCTGCTGTCATGGCTTGTTTGGCGATTGCTCAGCAAGAGCAGGGCTTTGTCAGCGCCGATAGCGAGCGCGTGATTGCTGACTTGCTCGGCATGGCTCCTATGGCTGTGCACGAAGTAACCACCTTCTACAACATGTACAACCAGCAGCCCGTTGGCAAGTTCAAGATCAACGTGTGTACCAATCTGCCTTGCCAATTGCGTAACGGGCAGGGCGCTTTGATGCACTTGGTCAAGACCTTGGGCATTGAAGTCGGCGAGACGACTCCCGATGGCATGTTCACCGTCCAACCCGGCGAATGCATGGGCGCTTGCGCTGATGCCCCGGTGTTGTTGGTGAACGACCGCACCATGTGCAGTTACATGAGCGACGACAAGATCGACCAAATGGTCGCAGGCTTGCGCGCGGTGAAGGAATAAGCATGACTACCTCTAGCCAAGCTTTGCAAGTTCTCTCTCAATTTCAAACGACCGCGGTGGAGACTTGCTTCCACGACCGTCACATCGGCCCACAAATTTTGGCGGGTTTGAATGGTAAAAACTGGTCGTTGCAAGACTACGTGGCACGCGGTGGCTACCAAGCCCTGCGCAAAATCTTGACTGAAGGTTTGACCCAAGATCAGGTCATCGCGACAGTCAAGGAATCCGGTTTGCGTGGTCGCGGCGGTGCGGGTTTCCCGACGGGTTTGAAGTGGAGCTTCATGCCCCGTCAGTTCCCAGGTCAAAAGTATTTGGTCTGTAACTCAGACGAGGGCGAGCCCGGTACTTGCAAAGACCGCGAGATCTTGCAGCACAACCCACACATCGTGATTGAAGGCATGGCCATTGCCGCTTTTGCCATGGGCATCAGCGTAGGCTACAACTACATTCACGGCGAAATTTTCCAAACCTACGAGCGTTTTGAAGCCGCGCTTGAAGAAGCCCGCGCAGCAGGGTTCTTGGGTGACAACATCTTGGGTTCAACGTTCAGTTTCCAGTTGCACGCCGCTCACGGTTTTGGCGCTTACATCTGCGGCGAAGAAACCGCTTTGCTCGAGTCCCTCGAAGGCAAAAAAGGCCAGCCTCGTTTCAAACCACCGTTCCCTGCGAGCTTTGGTTTGTATGGCAAACCCACCACCATCAACAACACCGAGACATTCGCTGCTGTGCCATGGATCATCAACCACGGTGGTCAGGCTTACCTCGAATGCGGCAAGCCCAACAACGGTGGCACCAAAATCTTCTCGGTCAGCGGTGACGTCGAGCGTCCCGGTAACTACGAAATTCCCATGGGCACACCGTTCTCCAAGTTGTTGGAGTTGGCCGGTGGCGTTCGTAAGGGTCGCAAGCTCAAGGCTGTGATTCCTGGCGGTTCCTCATCTCCTGTGTTGCCTGCGGACGTCATCATGGCATGCACCATGGACTACGACAGCATCGCCAAAGCGGGTTCGATGTTGGGTTCAGGCGCTCTGATCGTGATGGATGACACGCGATGCATGGTCAAGAGCCTGCAACGTTTGAGTTATTTCTACATGCATGAGTCATGCGGCCAATGCACACCTTGCCGTGAAGGTACAGGTTGGTTGTGGCGCATGGTTGACCGCATTGAGCGTGGTGAAGGCCGCGAAAGCGACTTGGCTTTGCTCGATAACGTGGCCGAGAACATCATGGGTCGCACGATCTGCGCCCTCGGAGACGCAGCAGCCATGCCCGTGCGCGGCATGATCAAGCACTTCCGCCATGAATTTGAACACCACATCACGCACAAGACCTGCACGGTCTCTGCCTACGTTTGACACGGATAAGTGCCATGATTGAAATCGAACTCGACGGTAAAAAGGTTGACGTCCAAGAAGGCTGCATGATCATGCACGCAGCTGAAAAGGCCGGAACCTACATCCCGCACTTTTGTTACCACAAAAAACTCAGCATTGCGGCCAACTGCCGCATGTGCTTGGTCGATGTGGAGAAGGCCCCTAAACCCATGCCCGCATGCGCCACACCTGTGACGCAGGGCATGATCGTTCGCACTCAGAGTGACAAAGCCATCAAAGCCCAAAAGTCGGTGATGGAGTTTTTACTCATCAACCACCCCTTAGATTGTCCGATTTGCGACCAAGGTGGTGAGTGTCAGTTGCAGGACTTGGCCGTGGGTTACGGTGGCTCCACTTCGCGTTACGAAGAAGAAAAACGCGTGGTGCAACCCAAAGACGTTGGCCCACTTGTCAGCATGGAAGAAATGAGCCGCTGTATCCAATGCACACGTTGCGTGCGCTTTGGCCAAGAAGTGGCTGGCATCATGGAGCTGGGCATGTCGCACCGCGGCGAGCACGCTGAGATTGAAACCTTCGTGGGTCAATCGGTGGATTCTGAGTTGTCAGGCAACATGATCGACATCTGCCCTGTGGGCGCGTTGACCAGCAAGCCATTCCGTTACAGCGCACGGACGTGGGAACTGAGCCGCCGCAAGTCGGTCAGCCCACACGATGCGACTGGCGCAAATTTGGTGGTTCAAGTCAAGAACAACAAAGTCATGCGTGTCGTGCCTTTGGAAAACGAAGACGTGAACGAATGCTGGATTGCTGACCGTGACCGTTTCAGCTACGAAGCTTTGGAAAGCGCTGATCGCTTGACCACGCCGATGCTCAAGCAAGGCGGCGAGTGGAAAGAAGTGGATTGGCAAACTGCCCTCGAATACGTGGCCAACGGTTTGCAGGGCGTCAAAGCCCAGCACGGCGCACAAGCCATCGGCACCTTGGCTAGTCCACACAGCACCGCTGAAGAGTTGTACTTGGCAGCGAGTCTGACGCGCGGTTTGGGTAGCCAAAACATCGACACACGTTTGCGCGCTGCTGATTTCCAAACGGACGGCAAAGTACGTTGGTTGGGTACATCTTTAGCATCACTCACCACGCTGCAACGCGTGTTGGTGATTGGCTCAAATATCCGTAAGGATCAACCTTTGTTGGCCCAACGTCTGCGTCAAGCAGTTCGTAACGGCGGCAAGGTCAACGCCTTGAATTCACAAGCCTACGACTGGGCCATGCCCGTCGCTAACACCTTGGTGGCAGACGCTGCCAACTGGGTGCAAGCCTTGGCCGACATCGCGGCTGCCGTGGGTGCCATCACCGGTGCTGCTGCACCTGTGGCTGGCAATGCCAACAGCCTAGAAGCGCAAGCCATTGCCAAGTCATTGACGGGTGGTGAGCGCAAAGCCATTTTGTTGGGCAACGCAGCGGCACACCATGCCAAAGCTTCAAGCTTGCTCAGCTTGGCCAACTGGATCGGTGCACAAACCGGCGCGACCGTGGGTTACCTCGGCGAAGCCGCTAACACCGTGGGCGCACAAGTGGTGGGTGCCTTGCCAAATGCTGGCGGTCAAAACGCAGGCCAAATGTTGGCAGGTGGTTTGAAAGCGGTGGTGCTACTTAACACCGAACCTGCATTCGACGCTGCCAATGGCGCTGCCGCGGCACAAACCATCGGTCAAGCCGAAATGGTTGTGACACTGTCTCCATTCAAGGCCAACATGGACATCAGCGATGTGCTGCTGCCTATTTCACCTTTCACCGAGACAGCAGGCACGTTCATCAATACCGAAGGTCGCGCACAAAGCTTCCATGGTGTCGTCAAACCTTTGGGCGAGACACGTCCTGCTTGGAAAGTCTTACGCGTGTTGGGTTCGATGCTCCATGTGCCTGGCTTCGAAATCGAGACCATCGAAGAAGTCCGTGCGAAAGCCATTCCCGTTAATGTGCAAGCCTTGCTCTCCAACGCATGCACGGCCAATGTGGACGTGAGCCCAGCCATCGGTCAACCCGTCACTGCGGCGATTTACCAACTTGACAGTTTGGTGCGTCGCGCACCATCGCTGCAACTCACAGCTGATGCTGCAATGCAAGGAGCCCTGTGATGGTTGAAAACATTTACAACGCAGGCTTCGGTCTGATGCCCGACGTGTGGTGGACCACACTGGCTTGGCCTGTTCTTTGGGCTTTGCTCAAGATTGTGGCTGTGCTGTTGCCTTTGCTCGGTTGCGTGGCTTACTTGACCTTGTGGGAACGCAAGGCCATTGGCTATACCCAAATCCGTAAGGGGCCGAACCGCACGGGTCCTGGTGGTTTGTTGCAACCCATTGCTGACGCTTTGAAGTTGATGACCAAAGAGATCATCATCCCTACCAAAGCGACGACCAGTTTGTTTTTGTTGGGTCCCATCATGACCATCATGCCAGCCTTGGCTGCATGGGCGGTGATTCCATTTGGCCCCGATGTGGCCTTGGCCAACGTCAACGCAGGTTTGCTGTTCTTGATCGCCATCACCTCGCTTGAGGTCTACGGCGTGATCATCGCGGGTTGGGCTTCCAACTCTAAATACGCTTTTTTGGGGGCCATGCGTGCATCCGCCCAGATGGTGAGCTACGAAATCGCGATGGGCTTTTGTTTTGTGATCGTTTTGATGGTCTCCAACAGCTTGAACATGACCGATATCGTGATGGGCCAAGCCAAAGGCATGATGGCTGACAAAGGATTGGGCATCTTGTCTTGGAACTGGTTGCCACTGTTCCCCGTGTTCTTGATTTACTTCATCTCCGGTTTGGCTGAAACCAACCGTCACCCATTCGACGTAGTGGAAGGTGAGTCCGAAATCGTGGCCGGTCACATGATCGAATACTCGGGCATGTCCTTCGCTATGTTCTTCTTGGCTGAATACGCCAACATGATCTTGGTGTCGATGTTGACCGTGGTGATGTTCTTGGGCGGCTGGTTGTCACCCTTTGACAATGCTTTGTTCAACTTAGTTCCCGGTTGGATTTGGCTCGGTCTCAAGACCTTCGTGGTCGTGACCATGTTCTTGTGGGTGCGTGCCACGTTCCCGCGCTATCGCTATGACCAGATCATGCGTTTGGGTTGGAAGATCTTCATTCCGCTCACATTAGTTTGGTTGCTGGTGGTGGGTGTTTGGATTCAAACACCTTGGAACATCTGGAACTAAGGCCGGAAATACACCATGACAACGACTACACAATCCGCTCCTTTCTCGTTGCGCGACTTTTTGTCGAGCTTTCTCTTGCTAGAGCTGTTCAAAGGCATGGCCCTCACCGGCAAATACATGTTCTCGCGCAGCATCACCATTCAGTTTCCGGAAGAGAAGACGCCTTTGTCACCTCGCTTCCGTGGCTTGCATGCTTTGCGCCGTTACGAAAACGGCGAAGAGCGTTGCATCGCCTGCAAACTGTGTGAAGCTGTGTGCCCTGCGATGGCAATCACCATCGAATCAGACCAGCGCGCAGACGGCAGCCGCCGCACCACACGCTATGACATCGACTTGACCAAGTGCATCTTCTGCGGCTTCTGCGAAGAAAGCTGTCCTGTTGATTCGATCGTTGAAACACATATCTTTGAGTACCACGGCGAAAAGCGCGGTGACTTGTACTTCACCAAAGAAATGTTGTTGGCAGTGGGCGACCGCTACGAACCCGAAATCGCTGCCAACAAAGCAGCTGACGCCAAATACCGTTGAAAGATTTCATGATGGACGTTCAATCGGCTCTTTTTTACGCGTTCTCAGCAATCATGCTGTTTGCGTCATTCCGCGTCATCACGGCGCGTAACCCTGTGCATGCTGCGCTTTTCTTGGTCTTGGCTTTTTTCCAAGCCTCAGGCATCTGGATGTTGTTGCAGGCAGAGTTTCTGTCTATCGCGCTCGTGCTCGTGTACGTTGGCGCGGTGATGGTGCTGTTTTTGTTTGTGGTGATGTTGTTAGACATCAACCTCGACAGCATTCGTCAAGGTTTTTGGAAACACTTCCCCCTCGCGGCCACCGTCGGTGCAGTGATTGCATTGGAATTAGCCGGCGTGTTGTTAGGTGGCTTTCGTGTCAACGAACCGCAAAAACAAGTCGCTGCGCAATTGATTTCTCCAGTGGCTGTGTCAGCCGTCGCACCTGTGGACGTGGCATCCACTGCCGGTCAAGCCGCTGACGTGGGGCACATGGTGGTGGCCCAAATCTCGAACACCAAAGAATTGGGCGTGTTGCTCTATACCGTCTACTTGTACCCCGTGCAAGTGGCTGCGTTGATCTTGTTGGTAGCCTTGATTGCTGCCATCGCCTTGACCCTGCGTGCACGCAAAGACAGCAAGTTCCAAAATCCGGCTGACCAAGTTCGCGTCAAAGCTGGCGACCGTGTGTCGTTGGTGAAGATGGATGCGGTCAAACCCGCTGCTGCACCCGCTGCAGAGGAGACACAAGCATGAACATTCCCCTCGGCCAGTACCTTACGCTGGGTGCGATTTTGTTCGCGCTCTCCGTGATCGGCATCTTCTTGAACCGTAAAAACTTGATCGTCTTGTTGATGGCGATTGAATTGATGTTGCTTGCGGTCAACATGAACTTCGTGGCGTTCTCACACTACTTGGGTGACCTGAACGGCCAAATCTTTGTTTTCTTCATCTTGACCGTGGCGGCTGCTGAATCTGCTATCGGCTTGGCGATTCTGGTTCAGTTGTTCCGCAACAAGTCCAGCATCAACGTGGATGAACTCAACACGCTCAAGGGTTAATTCACCATGTCACAAACCCTGCAAGCTTCTACATTGTTGGCAGTGCCTATGGCACCGCTGGTGGGATCAGCCTTGGCTGGTATTTTTGGTACGCGCTTTGGCGGTA
>CANCCJ010000053.1 GCA_947374535.1 Comamonadaceae bacterium
TTGGTCAACCTCTTCAAAAGTACGTTTCGCGTGGTCAAGCCCATCAAACCAAAGGCCAGTCGCGACAAATCAAGTGAAACCTTTTTGGTTGGTATGGGCTTGAAACATCGCGTTTTGGCAAATCCTTGACTTTCGTAAGGCCGCTGGACGCGAATAAAGCTCCGTCAGCGCTTGAAACGCCTAAAATCAAGCCCATCTCTATACGACTCGTACCCTTTTTAATTCGGAGCCCACATTGAACAATCAATGGTTCTCAAAAGTCGCTGTTTGGCTGGTCATCGCTTTGGTGATGTTCACCGTATTCAAACAGTTTGAAACACGCCCAGGCGCAGGCTCTGGTTATCTTGGCTATTCGGACTTCCTTGAAGAAGTTCGTGCCAAACGCATCAAAACTGCAACCATCCAAGAAGGTCAAGGCGCGACTGAAATTGCGGCTGTCACCAACGATGAGCGCAAGATTCGCACAACCGCCACTTACCTAGATCGCGGTTTGGTCGGTGATTTGATCTCTAACGGTGTGAAGTTTGATGTCAAGCCACGTGAAGAAGGTTCGCTGCTAATGACTTTGTTGGTCAGCTGGGGACCTATGCTCTTGTTGATTGGCGTGTGGGTGTACTTCATGCGCCAAATGCAAGGCGGCGGCAAAGGCGGGGCTTTCAGCTTCGGTAAGAGCAAAGCTCGCATGCTGGACGAGAACAACAACCAAGTCACGTTTGCCGATGTGGCCGGTTGCGACGAAGCCAAAGAAGAAGTCAAAGAAGTGGTCGACTTCTTGAAAGACCCACAACGCTTCCAAAAACTCGGTGGTCGTATTCCACGTGGTTTGCTGTTGGTTGGCCCTCCCGGTACCGGTAAAACATTGCTGGCTAAAGGCATTGCTGGCGAAGCCAAAGTCCCTTTCTTCAGTATTTCAGGCTCAGACTTCGTTGAAATGTTTGTGGGCGTGGGCGCAGCCCGCGTGCGCGACATGTTCGAGAACGCCAAAAAGAACGCACCTTGCATCATCTTCATCGACGAGATTGACGCGGTGGGTCGCCAGCGTGGTGCTGGTGTAGGCGGCGGTAACGACGAACGCGAACAGACCTTGAACCAAATGCTGGTCGAGATGGATGGTTTCGAAACCAACCTCGGTGTGATCGTGGTCGCTGCTACCAACCGTCCAGACATTTTGGATGCCGCTTTGCTGCGCCCTGGTCGCTTTGACCGTCAGGTTTACGTGACCTTGCCCGATATCCGTGGCCGCGAACAAATCTTGAACGTGCACATGCGCAAAGTGCCAATCGGCCAAGACGTCAACGCCAGCGTGATCGCACGCGGGACACCTGGCATGAGTGGTGCTGATTTGGCCAACTTGTGTAACGAAGCTGCCTTGATGGCTGCACGACGTAACGCACGTGTGGTTGAGATGGTTGATTTCGAAAAGGCCAAAGACAAAATCTTGATGGGCCCTGAGCGCAAGAGCATGGTCATGCCAGAAGAAGAACGTCGCAACACGGCGTATCACGAATCTGGCCACGCTTTGATTGGCAAGCTCTTGCCCAAGTGTGATCCTGTGCACAAAGTGACCATCATCCCTCGCGGCCGCGCCTTAGGCGTGACCATGAGCCTGCCCGAAAAAGACCGCTACAGCTACGATCGCGAATACATGCTCAACCAAATCAGCATGCTGTTTGGTGGTCGTATTGCAGAAGAAGTGTTCATGCATCAAATGACCACAGGTGCTAGCAACGACTTTGAGCGTGCCACCTCGATCGCGCGCGACATGGTGACCCGCTACGGCATGACAGACGCCTTGGGCCCGATGGTTTACGCAGAGAACGAAGGCGAAGTGTTCTTGGGCCGTTCAGTCACCAAGACCACCAGCATGTCAGAGGCCACGATGCAAAAAGTGGACGTGGAAGTGCGCCGCATTATTGATATGCAATACAACTTGGCCCGTCGTTTGATTGAAGAAAACGCAGACAAGATGCACATCATGGCCAAGGCTTTGCTCGAATGGGAAACCATCGACAAAGAGCAAATTGACGACATCATGGAAGGCCGTCAGCCGCGCCCACCGAAAGACTGGACACCACGCACCCCGACGGGCGGCGATAGCAGTGGCGGCACACCAGCCGTGCAAGCGGATCCAGCACCAACAGCTGCTTAATCAGCGGTCATGGATTGACACAGAGACGGGGCGCAAGCCCCGTTTTTCATGGAGCCTTTATGTTTTGGCAAACCTCACGTTTTCGCATAGACCTCTCGCTGCCGCAGGTGATGGGCATTGTCAATGTCACGCCAGATTCGTTCTCGGATGGCGGTCAACACAGCGATACGCTTTGCGCGTTGGCGCACTGCGAACAGTTGCTCAAGGATGGCGCACATATTTTGGACATTGGCGGTGAGTCCACACGCCCAGGCGCACCCGCAGTGTCGCTTGAAGACGAGTTGTCGCGTGTGTTGCCCGTGGTGCGCGAAGCGGTGCGTTTGAATGTGCCAATTTCGATCGACACCTACAAAGCTGAGGTGATGCGAGCCGTGTTGGATGCGGGGGCTGACATCATCAATGACGTGTGGGCACTCAGACAAGCAGGCGCGCAACAGGTGGTGGCTGCGCACGCAAACTGTGGCGTGTGTTTGATGCACATGCATGGTCAGCCACAAACCATGCAGGCTTCGCCAATGCAAGGCAACGTGATTCAGCCCGTAGTGACATTCTTGCAAAGCCGTGCTGAACAGTTGCAAACCTCGGGTATTGCGCATGAGCGCATTGCCCTAGACCCCGGTGTGGGTTTTGGCAAAACTGTGTCGCAAAACTTTGAACTGTTGGCGCATCAAGACCGCTTGCTGGCCTTGGGTTACCCCTTGCTCGTGGGCTGGTCTCGCAAATCATCCATCGGTGCTGTGTCTGGCTGCGAAGTGGGGGAGCGCATGGTCCCCAGTGTGGCTGCTGCTGTTCTGGCTGTTGAGCGTGGCGCCCATATTGTGCGTGTGCATGATGTAGCGCAAACAGTTCAGGCGCTCAAAGTCTGGCAGGCCGCTCGAGTTTGAGACAATGGGCTCAAACCGATAACAAACAACAATAAATCGAAGGCAACTCAAGATGACACGCAAATATTTCGGCACCGATGGCATTCGCGGCACTGTGGGTCAAGCCCCCATCACACCAGACTTTGTGCTTCGTTTGGCCCATGCGGTGGGCCGTGTGCTCAAACAAACCGAGGCGCATCCCACCGTCCTGATTGGCAAAGACACACGCATTTCCGGATATATGTTGGAGTCGGCCTTGGAGTCTGGCTTTAACTCGGCTGGCGTCAACGTGGTGTTGCTCGGTCCCTTGCCTACACCCGGCGTTGCTTATCTCACACGCGCACAACGCGCGAGCCTGGGTGTGGTCATCAGTGCCAGCCACAACCCGTTTGCTGATAACGGAATCAAATTCTTCAGTGCCAACGGCAACAAGCTCAGCGACGCGTGGGAGCTGGCCGTGGAAGCGGCTTTGGAAGAAGCGCCCGTGTGGGTGGACTCGGCCAACCTCGGCAAAACCAAACGTTTGGACGATGCTGCAGGCCGCTACATCGAGTTTTGTAAAAGTACGTTTTCGAACGACCTCACCCTCAAAGGTTTGAAAATTGTGGTCGATGCCGCGCACGGCGCGGCGTATCACATCGCGCCCAAGGTTTTTCACGAGTTGGGTGCCGACGTGGTTGCGATTGGTTGCAGCCCCGATGGCTTGAACATCAACCATGAGGTGGGGGCTACCCATCCCGAAGCTTTGGTTCGTTCGGTCATCGCCAACCATGCCGACTTTGGCGTGGCCTTGGATGGCGATGCAGACCGTCTGCAAATCGTCGACGCACAGGGCCGTTTGTACAACGGCGATGAACTTTTGTACTTGATGGCGGATGACCGTTTGGCCAATGACGAGGTGGTGCCGGGCGTGGTGGGGACCTTGATGACCAACATGGCCGTAGAAGTTGCTTTGAAGCAGCGCGGTGTGCAGTTTGTCCGCGCCAAGGTGGGCGACCGTTATGTGCTGGAAGAACTCGCCAAACACAAATGGATTTTGGGTGGTGAAGGTTCTGGCCATTTGCTTGCGTTGGACAAACACACCACCGGCGATGGTTTGGTCAGCGCGTTACAGATTTTGCAGACCTGTGTTCGCAGTGCTCGCACCATGGCTGACTTGCTCAAAGACGTCACGCTGTTTCCGCAAACGCTCATCAATGTGCGTTTACGCCCGGGTCAAGACTGGCAGTCCAATGCACGCATGAAAGAAGAAGTGCAAAAAGTAGAGGCTGAGTTAGCTGATACGGGTCGTGTTTTGATTCGTGCGAGCGGAACAGAACCCCTTGTGCGTGTGATGGTCGAAGCGCGTGATGAGGCGCAAGCCAACGCCTGCGCGAAACGAATTGCAGATACCCTTGCGGCTTAAGCAAAGCGCCTTTGCACTCGCATGGGCGATGTGCAGTTTGTCACTGGTAATTGCTGCACAGGCCGACGAAAGCACGTATGTGTTGACCACGGGTGTTTACAGCTTATCTGGTGGCGAGACATCCAACAGCCATGGTTTGGATGTGAATATTCGGCAAATCTCAGACCGCGGCAATCTTTGGTTTGCGTGGTACCGCTCACCAGAGCAAGATGTTTCTCAGCCTCGACTTGGCTGGGATCGTTCTTTTGATTTCTCCGCTTGGCGACTGTCACCCTCAATCCAAATTGCATCTAATCGATTTGTCGGTGGCAGCTTGTCTGTTGAAACGGGCGACGCTTGGTTTGTAGGTGCTGGGTTAGGGCGTACGAACTTGCAGCCCTATGTAAACCTTAACTTTGATCCAAATGATGCGTGGATGGCATCTGGTGGTTATCGTTGGTCTTCTTTGAATTCATTGTCCATGCAGGTTGTGCGTGACAACCGCTTGAATCCAGATCAACAACATGTTCACGCGCTGTACCGCACACCCTTAGCCAACAATCACCGTTTGACAGTGGATGTGTTGTTTAAAAGTGGCTTGGTCGAAGACCATTTCACGCGCCGCACAGGCTTGAGTGTGACCTACGATTGGTCTGAGTTTTTCACGCGTGTGGCCTATGACCCCATCATCAACTTCACACCCCAAACGATGTGGCGCGTCTCCGTTGGCACGCGGTTTTAACGCTCGTTTTATTTCAGCGAATCAAGTCTGATTACCGCATTGAGGGTTGTGCTGAAGCGTGATGCTGCTCATGAGGTTTTCTTGTCTGAAGGGCGATAGGCGGCGCGCCACAAAACGGGCAACAGCACGGCCACTGTGACATACAAAGCCAGGCTTCCTGTTTGCCAAAAGGCAATTGGCGACTGAGGCACCAGCCAAGACAAGGCAGCTAATTCAATGTGCTTGCCATACGCCACCGCATAGCCGCCCGCTAAACCCAAACCCCAAAGCAGCACGGTGTAAGTGATCAGTGGCAGCACGGTGATGCCGTAGCAGCGCAAGGTAAACACCGTGAACACTTGCACAGCATCGGCCACGTGGTAAATCATGAGCCACAACAGCAAGGTGGCCGCCAGAGCCGCCACTTCGGGTGACTGTGTGTAGAAACCTGCAATGGCTTCACGCTGCCAACCCATCAAGGTGGCCAAACAAACACCCAACATCAGAATAAGCCCTAGGCCAGTGCGCAGGGCCTGTCGTGCCCGTTTGATTTGCCCAGCGCCAATCCAATAGCTCACACGTGAACTGCTGGCAATCGAGAGCGAAAGGGGGATCATGTAAAGCACGGCCGTCATATTGGACACAATTTGGTGGCTGGCTGTCGCCACCACGCCCAGTCGCGCAATGAACAGCGACATCAGGGTAAATGAAGTGACCTCAACGCCAATCGCCAACCCGCTGGGTAAACCTAAACGCACGAATTGCAACAAGGTCGCGCCGTTGGGCTTTTCCATCGGCGCCCAGATGCGATAAGGCTTGTAAAAGTTTTGTGTGCGCAGCAGCCACAGCGCCAAGCTGAGCATCATCAAGGTCACGGCTAACGTCGCCCACGCGCAGCCCGCTAAACCGAGCGGTGGCAAGACGTTGGGAATACCGAGCACCAACACAATCGATAAAGGCACCTTCACAACCAAAGCGCCCACTTGCACCCAAGTGACCAACTTGGGTTTGCCTAAGCTTTGGTTGAGTGTGCTGTACATGCGAAACAGCAAAGAGGCGGGGAGCCCAAAGGCGACGATGTTCAGATAGCCGCGGACTTCACTTTGCAAGTCAGGCGGCACTTGGGTCCAGTTCAGCAATGGGCCGGGGAACAACAAAGCCCACATGCCAATCGCCGCCGTGCATGCACAGAGATAAAGCGCTTGTCGCACCGAGCGACCTACCTCTGCATGTCGTTGTGCCCCGTGCAGTTCAGCCCAAACCGGCAGCAAGGCTTGCAACATACCCATCAGAGAAATATGGACGGTGACGTAGGTAGCCGCTGCTACGGCCAGAGCGGCCAAAGCGGTGTCTGCAAATCGGCCAGCTACCAAGGTGTCGGTGATGCTGAAAGCCATCACAGCCAGTTGCCCGACCATCACGGTGCCGGCATGCCGCATGATGGTGGCGCGTTCGGTGCTCATCGCGGTCTCAAGGTTGACGGCGGTGATACAACGTCACGTCTTCGTTGTTATCCGATGGGCGGCGGATGGTGCGCACACGGGTCCATTCGTTCAGGCGAACGACGGTATTCAATTCAGGGCGTAAATCGTTGTCGACCAACAGCCATTCACAAGTCGCTTGTTGTTGGGTGTGACGGGCATCCAAGGGTTTGATGTCAAAACCGCCGTGGTAATGAAAGGCCGTCATCTGTCCCATGTCGAGTCCATAGGTCATCAAGCAGTCGGCAGGATTTGGATGTTGTTGCTGGGACATGAGCATTTGAATTTGTTGCACCCAGGGTTTGTAGCTGCGTGCAAAGTCAAGCAGTGGCAACCACAAGGTGAGCAGCAACAACCAACACAAGGCGGCGCCTCCTGCTGGCAGGACCAAGCTCTTCCACAGTGCGTGACGATGCTTGGCGGTTCGCCAAACCACCAGCCACACCCAAACAGCCGTTGCAGCCAAGGCCACGATGAAAGCGAGCCAGCCAAAGCTGGGCTCAAAGCCAGGCACCAAACGAGCCACGTTGGCTGCAGGTTGTGCAGGCCAGCCGGTCTGCATGGCAATCCAAATCACCCAGATGATGAAGGCGCAGCCTGAAAAAAAGAGCAGGGTGAACCAATCAATCAAAGCCGCCACGCTGCGACGCAAGGTCGGCAATGCAAAAGCTGCCAAGGTTGCGAATGCGGGGAGTGCCAGCAACAAGGTTTGATCTGACGACTGCGTGAACATCGCAGTGCCAACGGTCAGCGCGGCGAACCACATCGGCAGGACCAAATGGCGACTCCAATGCAAGGATGTCCATTGACGGCGCCAACGCCAAAGCGTCCAAAGAGCCAACGGCCAAGCCGGCCACGTGAACCATGCCATCAAACGCAGCAGACTCCGCCACGCTTGCCAGTCGTTGTGCAGCGGCAGCAAGCGCCAATGCCACACGTCCAGCCATGTGGCCACTCCGGCGACTGCAATGCCCATGGACAACAGCCAAAGTGCGTGAACGCGGCCTGTTTGGGCCGTGGTGCTTTTGCGATCGAGCAAGCATAAAAAGCCGCTACCGACAGCCATTAACACAGCGAGGCTGGGGGCGCCGCTCAAGCTGAGGCCGAGCAAGCCAAGACTCAATGCTGTCAAGCTGTAACGCGGGTGGTAGGGGAGAGCGGCCACACCGTAGAACGCGCAGCTCACAAATGCCAGCTGCGTCAAGATGGGGCTAGCTTCATGAGAGAGCAGGGTCAGACCTAAGCAGGCAATGAGCGCCAATACTGCGCCATCGGCAATCGTGCGCGCATAGTCTTTGGGCTTGGCTTCACCGCCAAAGGCAAAGGGCACAGGCTGGGCCTGTGGGCTCAAAGCCAAGTAATACACGCCATGCCATGTCGTTGCTAGGGTCAGTCCCAAAAGTAGGGCAAACGGAAGGCGAGCGGCCAAGCCAGCAGATATCCAACTCGGCGCAATTTGAATCGCCCAAGCGCCCAACCAATAAGGCAGCAAGGCATCGAGTTCCGGTGCTTGACCCCATACGCTGGGGTCGAACCAGTGGCTCGCGCCTTCGGCGAGCGCCAGCATGTGGCCAAACGCTGTGAATTCGTTGCCTTTCCAAGGCTCGCGACCAAACAGGCCAGGCAGCACATAGGCGGCGCAAAACAGCCACAGCGCCACACGCGGCAAGCGGCGAACAGCACTTTGAGGAACGATGGCGGGGGTAGGTTGAGTCACGGTTGTGAAATAAAAAAGGCAGCGCGGTTAGCCGAGCTGCCTTTTGTGAAGTGAGCGAGGTGCTTACTTGGCGGCAGTTTTGCCGTACTTGTTGCGGAAGCGCTCGACGCGGCCGCCCATGTTGTCCACAGACTTCTGAGTACCTGTGTAGAAGGGGTGTGACTCGCTGGTGGTATCCAGCTTGTACAACGGCAAATCGCGGCCGTCTTCCATCTTGATCATTTCTTTTGTGTTCGCGCATGAGCGAGTCACAAATTTGAAACCGTTAGACATATCCATGAAACAGATTTCACGGTAGTTGGGGTGAATGCCTTCTTTCATCGCTTTTCCTTGAGCAGCTGCGGTAGCCACGTCGACCTATTTCAACGCACTTTCCGCAAAACGCGTCATTATGCCATGAAAGAGCGCCCTTTCATCCCAGGACTCCCAGTGCAAAAGGCAGACTCAGCATGCCCAAGATCGTCGACAGCGTGACCAAGCCGGCTACAAAAGCCCCGTTGTATCCCATGCGAGCTGCCAAAACATAGGCGCTGGACGCCGTTGGCAGGGCAGAGAATGCCAAAAGCACGCTGGTTTGTGTGCCGTCCAACGCAAAAGCCTTGGCCAGCCACCAAGCAAGCAGTGGTGTGATCAAGTGACGAATGGCCAGCAGCGAAATCGCCAAGCTTTTGGCTTTCATCAGCGGTCCAAATTGCATGCCGGCTCCCGCCGCCATAAGCCCTAAAGCCAAGGAGGCCGCGCCAATGCGTTGCAAGGTGGGCTCGGTCCAGCTTGGTATGTGCAGGCCAACGATGTTGGCAAGCAACCCCAAGCCCGTGGCCAAGATCAAGGGATTGCGCATCAGTTCACGGCCAAAGCTGCGCTGGGCATGGCGCGCCATGGGCCATACAGCGGCCACGTTGAACACGGGTACACACACGCCAATCAATACCGCAATCAACAGCAAGGCTTGTGGGCCTGCAATGCGCTCTGCCAAAGCGAGCGCGATGAACGAGTTGAACCGAAAAGCCACCTGCGCGCTGGCCGCATGCAAGCGGGTGTCAATGTGTTTGCGCAGCAGTGGCAGCTTTGGGATGGCATATGACAGGCCAATGCTGCAGAACCCAAGTAGCAAGCCCGCCATGATGAGATGCGAGGCTGCTTGCAAATCCAAGGGCGTGCGCACGATGGAGTGAAACAGCAAAACGGGGAAGAGGAAAAAATAAACCAAGCTCTCAACCTGTTCCCAAACGGTTCGGTTGAGCGCGGTGTACTTGCAAACCAAATAGCCACAAAGGATGAGCGAGAAGTCGGGAAAGAGGAGTTGGGCGTAATTCACGCGACAGAGAATAACCGCAGTTCAATTCTTGCGACTTCTCAATGCGTATACGATCGAACAACGGGTCTATTGATTGAATCGTTTTTAGGAGGCATATCCATGCAACGTCGTCATTGTTTTGCGCTTTCTTTGTTGGCCATCGCGGGTTCTGCTTTGGCGCAGGGCTATCCCAACAAAGTGATTCAGTTGCAGGTTCCGTTTGCGCCAGGCGGCACCACAGACATCATTGCGCGAACCATTGCCGACCCATTGGGCAAAGCCTTAGGCCAAACGGTCGTGGTGGTGAATAAAGCGGGTGGTGGCGGTGTGGTGGGGGCCAACGAAACGGCCAAGGCTATTCCTGATGGATATTCTTTGGGCATGGCCACGGTGTCTACAACGGCGGCCAATCCTGCGATCAACGCCAAGATTCCGTACAACCCACTGACGGATTTTTCACCCATCATCAACGTGGCAGCGACGCCCAACATCATTGCGGTTCATCCCAGCTTCCCCGCAACCGATTACAAAACGTTTATCGCCGAACTCAAGCGTTCCCCTGGTAGATATTCGTACTCATCGTCGGGGACCGGTGGTATTGGCCATTTGCAAATGGAGTTGTATAAAAACCTGAGCGGCACCTTTGTGACCCACATTCCGTACCGTGGCGCAGGCCCTGCACTGAACGACACGGTAGCAGGCCAAGTGCCCATGATTTTTGACAACCTGCCATCGGCCTTGCCGTTCATCAAAGACAACCGTTTGATTCCTATCGTGGTGGCCGCGCCTCAGCGTTTGGCTGTTCTGCCCAATGTGCCGACCTTCAAAGAAGTGGGGTTAGAGCCTGTGAACCGCATGGCGTTTTATGGCATCTATGGCCCCAAAGGCATGCCCAAAGACATCGTGGACAAAATCAACGCGGGCGTGCGTAAAGCCTTGGAAGATCCAGCCGTACGTAAGCGCATTGAAGACACGGGTTCGTTGATTGTCGCCAACACGCCAGAGCAGTTTGGCGCACAAATCAAGGCGGAGTACGAGGTCTACAAACGCGTCGTGGTGGAACAAAAACTCAGCTTGGATTGACCGCCTTGAGAGCATCTCAGGCGTCCGTACCAGACGCACACATAGACATCTTCATCGATGCCCTCTGGTTGGAGAACGGTTTGGCAGCCAACAGCTTGGCCGCCTATCGACGTGATTTGAACTTGCTGTCAGCTTGGCTCCAAGCGCAAGGCAAGCATTTGCTGGCTGCGCATGAGTCAGATCTGCAGCAATACTTTGCGCACCGGCATGCCCAAACCAAGGCCACCAGCGCCAACCGCCGCCTGACGGTGTTCAAGCGCTTTTACCGTTGGGCTTTGCGTGAGCGTTTGTTGTTGGCTGATCCCACGCTCAAATTACTCACGGCCAAACAACCCGCGCGCGCGCCCAAAAGTCTGACCGAGGCACAAGTTGAAAGCCTGCTCAACGCACCCGATGTGTCCACGGGTTTGGGTATGCGCGACCGCGCCATGTTGGAGTTGATCTACGCCAGTGGCTTACGTGTGAGCGAGTTGGTGGACCTCAAAACCTTGCACGTGAGTTTGAACGATGGCGTGCTGCGCATCTTGGGCAAAGGCAGCAAAGAGCGCTTGGTTCCCTTTGGCGAAGTGGCGCGTGATTGGCTGCAGCGCTATTTGAGCGAAGCGCGTCCAGCGCTGCTTGCAGGTCACCAAACCGAAGCCTTGTTTGTCACGGTGCGTGGCAAGAACGCTGGCGAGACTATGACACGCGCCATGTTTTGGCAACTCATCAAACGCTATGCCTTACAAGCACAAATTCTTGTGCCGATTTCGCCGCACACCTTGCGCCATGCGTTTGCCACGCATTTGCTCAACCACGGTGCCGATTTGCGAGCGGTGCAAATGCTGCTGGGCCATGCCGATATTTCTACCACCACCATCTACACGCACATTGCGCGTGAGCGTTTGAAGAGCTTGCACGGGCAGCACCACCCGCGTGGGTGATGCGCCTCTTTAGCTGCCCAGCAAGTAACTCATTTCTACTTCCGTAAAGCCCGCCCGTTTGCGGGCTTCTTCGTTGAAGGGCGGGCGCAGTTTTGGGGCTTCGTAACGCACCACCAGATCGCCGTAGAGGGACACGGGGTCTAAGCCACGTTGTTCGCAGAGCCAGCGGTACCAGTGGTTGCCAATCGCCACATGGCCGACTTCGTCGCGCAAGATGACATCCAAAATTTCCACCGCTCGCAGTGCACCCGGGCTGGCGGCTTTGCGCAGCTTGGTTTGAATCAAGGGCGTGGCGTCGAGCCCGCGCGCTTCTAAGGTTCGGGGCACCAGTGCCATACGGGCCAGCACATCGTCTGCCGTTTTTTGACACATGTGCCACATGCCATCGTGGGCATCAAAGTCACCGTAGGTGTGGCCTAGGCTTTTCAAGTGGGTGTGCAGGAGCTCATAGTGCTGCGACTCTTCAAAGGCCACGCGCAGCCAGTCGGTGTAGTAAGCCTCGGGCATGTTGGGGAAGCGCCAAACGGCATCCAACGCCAAGTTGATGGCATTGAATTCGATGTGGCACACGGCATGCAGCAAAGCCGCCAAACCTTCGGGTGTGAAGGGCGTTCGAGTGGGCACAAGCTTGGCTGGAATGAGGCGAGGCAGCTCTGGGCGACCAGGCAGGGTTAAACCTGCGTCTAGGGCGATGACTTGGGTGGTCAACAGCGCACAACCATTTTGTTGGGCCCAAAGCGATTGCACCGCTTGAACTTTCTCATTGGGGTCGCATATGCACAAGGCACGCAGGGCTAAGGGTCGAAGGCTCATCCTTACAATTGTAGAAAACCAAAACCCACGCAGGAGACATTGATGGCTATTTACCAACTCGACGCGCTGACCCCTCAAATTGCAGACACGGCTTGGGTGGCTGACAACGCCCAAGTGATTGGCGATGTGCACATGGCTGCGGACAGCAGTGTGTGGTTCAGCAGCGTGGTGCGTGGCGACACGGCCACCATTCACATTGGTGAAGGCACCAACATTCAAGACGGCAGCGTGTTGCACGCTGACGTGGGCATCCCGCTCACCATTGGTAAGCATGTGACGGTGGGCCACATGGTGCAGTTGCATGGCTGCACGGTGGGCGATGAGTCGCTGATTGGCATTGGTGCGGTGGTACTCAACGGCGCGAAGATCGGCAAGAACTGCTTGGTGGGCGCTGGTTCGCTGGTGACCGAAGGTAAAGAGTTTGCGGATGGTTCCATGATTTTGGGGAGTCCTGCAAAGGTGGTGCGCCAACTCACCCCTGAGCAAATTGAAGGTCTGCGCCGCAGCGCGCAGCACTATGTGAAAAACAAAAACCGTTTCACAACGGGTTTAAAAAGAATAGCTTGATGTCTCAGTTGCATAAATTTTTGTTCGATGGTTTGCCCGTTCGTGGCATGTTGGTTCAGCTCACAGACGTGTGGCAAGAGGTGCTCAAACGCCGTGCGGTGAACGTTGAAACAGGTGCCTACCCAGAGCCTGTGCGTCACTTGCTCGGCGAAATGACGGCGGCTGCGGTGTTGATGCAATCGAACATCAAATTCAACGGCGCTTTGGTGATGCAAATTTTTGGCGACGGCCCGCTCAAGCTCGCTGTGGTTGAAGTGCAGCCCGACTTGAGCCTGCGCGCCACCGCCAAAGTGGTGGGTGAATTGGGTGAAGCCAGCACCTTGCCTGAGATGGTGAACGTGCACAACGAAGGCCGTTGTGCCATCACGCTGGACCCGTTGACCAAGCTGCCAGGCCAACAGCCTTACCAAGGCGTGGTGCCTTTGTTTGACGACCAACGCAACACGCTCGACAAGTTCAGCGATGTGTTGCAGCACTACATGCTACAAAGCGAGCAACTCGACACCACCTTGGTGCTGGCTGCCAATGACACCACGGCTGCGGGTTTGTTGATTCAACGCCTGCCCATCAAAGGCGAGGGCAACTTGGCCGCCAAAGCCAGCATGGAAGACGAAGACGAAATTGGCCGCAACGAAGACTACAACCGCATCTCCATCTTGGCCTCTAGTTTGACGGCGGATGAGTTGTTGAACTTGGATGCCGAGACGATTTTGCATCGCCTGTTTTGGGAAGAAAAGCTGGTGCGCTTTGAGCCTTTGACGCCCAAATTTGCTTGCTCATGCAGCCGCGAACGCGTCAGCAACATGATTCGCAGCTTGGGTACCGAAGAGGTGGAAAGCATTTTGGCCGAGCGCGGCGATGTGGAAGTCGGCTGCGATTTCTGCGGCCAGCAATACCGCTACGACGCGGTTGATGCGGCGCAGATTTTTACGGGTACTCAGAGCCAAGCGCCCGGGACCTCATCGCTGCAATAAAGCCGTTCAGTCGTTGAACAGCTTCGTGAACAAACGGTGTTCACAGTCGCCGTCACCACAGGTTTCGCAGGGGCCGCTCCAACGCGTGGGCGGCTCAGGGCGCTCTAGTTGTTTGGCCCATTGTGGTGCTTGTCGGCCAATACAAAACAGGGCGTTCGCCAAACGTTGCGCACCCGCTCCGTAAACCACTTGGTAGGGCAGTTTGCCCTGCGCCAAGAGGGCGCGAACTTTTTGATCCACGGGCTCGCGCACATGTGCACCCACTCGCTGCAGCCCATCGCTCACCCACGCCAAGTCCAGTCCCGTGAGCAAGGTGATGTCAAACTGCGTTTGATACGCCAGTGCCAAGGTATCAAGGCTGTGGTCGTTGAACACCATTTGGCTGTACACCGCCGTCATCAGAGGCGTGGTGTCTGCAATCACCACTGCATGGGCTGGCGCGGCTAGCACGCGCGCCATTTGCGTCTGCGCGATGTGGTGTTGTTCTTCTAGGGTCGGCGTGCGGTTTTCAATGTCGCACCATTCACGCAGGTATTCGTCAACGCGGTGCACTTGCAAACCACGCTCACTCAGGTGCGTCGCCAAGGCCGCCGCTAGGTGTGACTTGCCCGTGCTCTCGGCACCTAGTAAGGCAATCTTCATGCGTTGTTCGCTTTCATGGTGGCGGACCAACGGCGCCATCCCATCACGCTCAAGGCAATGAACACCACATAGAGGAGGGTGGTGAGCCACAACGCTTTCCAAGCAAACAAACCTACGGCGACGGTGTTGACGATGATCCAAGCGGTCCAGTTCTCGAGCCGTTTGTGTGCCAACAGGTATTGACCAATCAAGCTGATGGCGGTGGGGAAGGCATCCCACCAAGGAACATCGGTGTCGGTGAAGTTGAGCAGCGTGACGCCCGTGACAAGCCACAACGCGGCGCCTATCAAAGCCATGTGCCATTGCTGTCGATGGTTCAAGCGTGTGATGGGTAAGGGCGCACCATCGATGCCGCGCAGCCACATCGTCCAGCCCCACACAGCCAACACGGCAAAAAATACTTGCAGCATGGCATCGCCGTACAAGCGTTGGCTCCAAAACAAAAAGAAATACAGCACTGAGCTGATCGCCGCCAGGGGCCAGCCCCAATGCATCTCGGCGATGGTGCACATGACCATGGCCAGGGAAAGTAGCACCGCGATCAGTTCAAGCCAAGAAGTATCGAGGCCCCAGAGGGTGAATGCGGTCGAGAAAAGAAGTTCAGTCACTTCGCGATTTGCACGAAGACTTCGTTTGGCTTGACCATGCCGATCTCAGAGCGGGCGCGCTCTTCGACCATTTCCAGGCCGTCTTTGAGGTCGTGGAGTTCTGCGCTCAGGCGGTCGTTGGCCAATTGCGCTGCAGCGTTTTGCTGCTTTTGATCTCTCAAGACGTCACGCAAGCGGATGACATCTGGCAAGCTGCCGCGACCAAACCACAACTGGCCCTGCAGCACGAGCAACAGGGCAATCAGCACGAGGTGGAGTGGGCGCAGCATCACGAGCGGGTTAACGCAGGTTGTAGAAAGCCGAGCGGCCTGGGTACACCGCCACGTCTCCCAAGTCTTCTTCGATGCGCAAGAGTTGGTTGTACTTGGCCATGCGGTCAGAACGGCTCATGGAACCGGTTTTGATCTGACCCGCGTTCAAGCCCACCGCGATGTCCGCGATGGTGCTGTCTTCGGTTTCGCCCGAGCGGTGGCTGATCACGGCGGTGTAGCCAGCGCGCTTGGCCATCTCAATCGCTTCAAACGTTTCGGTCAAGGTGCCGATTTGGTTGATCTTGATGAGGATGGAGTTGGCGATGCCTTTGTCGATGCCTTCTTTGAAGATCTTGGTGTTGGTCACGAACAAGTCGTCACCCACAATTTGGACCTTCTTGGCCAAGCGGTCGGTCAAGACTTTCCAGCCGTCCCAGTCGTTTTCGGCCATGCCATCTTCGATGCTGATGATGGGGTACTTGTCGCACCAAGTGGCGAGCATGTCGGTCCATTGTTGGGCCGTCAATTGCAAGCCTTCGCCAGACAAGTGGTATTTGCCGTCTTTGTAAAACTCGCTGGCAGCGCAGTCCAAGCCAATAGCAATTTGTTCGCCAGCGGTGTAACCCGCAGCCGCAATCGCGTCCAAGATCATTTGGATGGCGGCTTCGTGGCTGGTGACGTTGGGTGCAAAGCCACCTTCGTCGCCCACAGCAATGCTCATGCCTTTGTCATGGATGATTTTCTTCAACGCGTGGAACACTTCAGCGCCGTAACGCACGGCTTCACGGAAGCTAGGGGCGCCCACGGGGATGATCATGAACTCTTGCAAGTCCAAGTTGTTGTTGGCGTGTGCGCCACCGTTGATGACGTTCATCATGGGCACGGGCAATTGGTTGCCATTCATGCCACCGAAGTAACGGTACAAAGGTAAACCCGATTCTTCTGCGGCTGCACGCGCTACAGCCATCGACACGGCCAACAAAGCGTTGGCGCCCAAGCGGCTCTTGTTGTCGGTGCCATCGAGGTCGATCAAAGTCTTGTCGAGGAAGGCTTGTTCAGAAGCGTCTAAGCCCAACACGGCTTCCGAGATTTCGGTGTTGATGTGCTCAACCGCTTTCAACACGCCTTTGCCGAGGTAGCGGCTTTTATCGCCATCGCGCAGCTCAATGGCTTCACGGCTGCCGGTGGATGCGCCTGATGGCACGGCGGCACGGCCCATGGTGCCGGACTCCAACAACACATCACATTCCACGGTGGGGTTGCCGCGGCTGTCCAAGATTTCACGGGCGACGATGTCGACGATAGCG
>CANCCJ010000054.1 GCA_947374535.1 Comamonadaceae bacterium
CATGCGTGTGTTCAATGTGCACACCACCCAACATCAACGGGCGACCTTCGACCAAGGCATGCACATCCCAGCCTTCACCAATTCGAAATGTGGGTACGGTCATCGTGTGTTCTTTCAATCGGTCAATGCGTCAATCACGCGAATTCAAAATGGCAGCCGCAAGTGCAAAGTCTTCGGGATAGGTCACCTTGAAGTTTTGCGCGTTGCCAGGCACGAGCAGCGGACTCAAGCCCATCGCCTCAATGGCGCTGGCCTCATCTGTGACGGCTGCACCTGCGTGCTCAAGGGCATTCAGCAACACGCCAATACGGAACATCTGCGGTGTTTGCGCCAACCACTTGTCAGAACGGTCCACCGTTTGGGCCACGCGGCCATTCACCTCAGCCTTCAAGGTATCGGCTAGCTTGTGGGCCAACAAGCCGCCCACCGCATCATCTTGGCAAGCGTCTATCAAGGCGTTGATTTGCTCGGGCGTCACCAAACAACGCGCTGCATCGTGTACCAGCACCCAATCGGTGTCGTGTGCGCCCTGCTTCACCAGCTCACGCAAACCAGCCAGAACGCTTTCGGCCCGTGTGGCACCACCCGTGCGAGAGGTCGCAAACAAAGGCTGCGGATGTGCGGCCAGTACGCCGTCCATGTGCACATCATCGGGGGCCAACACCAACACGCCATGAGCCATACGCGCCACGCCTGCAAAGGCTTTGAGCGTGTGCACCACCATGGGCAAGCCCGCAATGGACTCGTATTGCTTGGGCGTGGCCGTGCCCGCACGGCTGCCAAACCCCGCGCAGGGAATGACGGCAAAGAAACGAATAGAGGTAGGTGTGTGTAAGGGCATTGAATAGGTTTGAGCCTCATTGAGAAGAAAGCTCAGCCCCCATTCTAGAATTACCCCAATGCACCTGCCCTCTTTGAGTCCCGGCAAACGATTTGCCATGCCCCGCCCTGTCGGCTCTGCGGACGCATTGCTGCTCGCACAGCTGGGCACACGCGAAAAAGCCAAGCAACAACGCGTGGCCATCATCACCGCCGACGCGGTAGATGCCCAGCGACTGCAAGACGAAATGGCGTTCTTCGCCCCCGATTTGCGTTGCGTGCTCTTCCCCGATTGGGAAACGCTGCCCTACGACAGCTTTTCGCCCCACCAAGACCTGATCAGCGAACGATTGGCCACCTTGTGGCGCATCTCGCAGGGCGATGCCGATGTGGTGCTCATTCCCGCCACCACGGCGCTCTACCGCTTGGCACCGCCTGCATTCCTTGCGGGTTACACCTTTCACTTCAAGGTCAAGCAGGCGCTGGACGAAGCCAAACTCAAATCACAACTCACGCTGGCGGGCTACACCCACGTCACGCAAGTGGTCAGCCCCGGCGAATACGCCGTGCGCGGCGGTTTGATTGACCTCTTCCCCATGGGCTCGCTGGTGCCCTACCGCGTCGATTTGTTTGACAACGAAATCGACTCCATCCGCACCTTCGACCCCGACAGCCAACGCAGCCTCTACCCCGTGCCAGAAGTGCGTTTGCTGCCGGGTCGCGAGTTCCCCATGGACGATGCCGCGCGTGCGCTGTTTCGCAACCGTTGGCGCGAAATGCTCGATGGTGACCCGACCAAAAGCCGCATCTACAAAGACATCGGCAATGGCGTGGCCACGGCAGGCATTGAGTACTACTTGCCCTTGTTCTTCGAAGCAACCGCCACGGTGTTTGACTACCTAGGCGCATCGGCTACCGTGGTGTTTCACGGCGACTTAGAGCCCGTTTTCCAACATTTTTGGCAAGACACCCAAGACCGCTTCCGGCTCGTGCAAGGCGACCCCGAACGCCCGGCGTTGCCTCCCGCCCATTTGTTTTTAAGCGCTGAACAGTTCTACGCCTCGGCCAACAGCTACGCGCAATTTGCACTGCGTCCGCACGTCACCGACGTGATCGACAACGCCTTTGCACAATCCCTGCCCGACCTCACCGTGGTGCGCGGCGCGGCAGACCCGCTGCAAAAATTGCAAGCCCACGCAGGCCGCACAGGCAACCGCTTGCTCATCTTGGCTGAGAGCGATGGCCGCCGCGAAAGCTTGCTCGACTTTTTACGTTCGTCCAACGTCAGCCCGCCCGCGTTTGACTCGCTGGCTGAGTTCGAGCGCAGCGACGAAAAAATCGGCATCGCCACCGCGGCCCTGCAAGTGGGCTTTAGCTGGACGGAAGCTGGCTTAGACCTGATTACCGAGACCGAACTGTTCGCGGTAGGGGCCACCACACGCCGCCGCAAAAAACAAGAACAAGTCAGCGATGTCGAAGCACTCATCAAAGACTTGTCCGAGCTCAACCTGGGCGACCCCGTGGTGCACAACGCCCACGGCATTGGCCGCTACCGTGGCCTCATCAACATGGACTTGGGCGAGAAAAACGCCGACGGCTCACCCGCGCTGCAAGAGTTCTTGCACCTCGAATACGCCGACAGCGCTGTGCTCTATGTGCCCGTGAGCCAGCTGCACCTGATTGGCCGCTACACCGGCGTGAGCGCCGACGAAGCACCGTTGCACAAACTCGGCTCCGCCCAATGGGACAAAGCCAAACGCCGCGCTGCCGAACAAGTGCGCGATGCCGCCGCTGAACTGCTGAACATCTACGCACGACGTGCCACGCGCCAAGGCCACCCCTTCCGCTACTCGCCGCAAGACTACGAAACCTTCGCCAACGACTTTGGCTTTGAAGAAACCGCCGACCAACGCGCCGCCATTCATGCCGTCATGCAAGACATGATCAGCCCGCGTCCCATGGACCGCTTGGTATGTGGCGATGTTGGCTTTGGCAAGACCGAGGTGGCCCTGCGCGCCGCCTTCGTGGCGGTCACGGGTGGCAAGCAAGTTGCCTTCTTGGCCCCCACCACTTTGCTGGCCGAACAGCACTACCAAACCCTGGTGGACCGCTTCAGCAAGTGGCCCATCAAGATTGCCGAGATGAGCCGCTTTCGCTCGGCCAAAGAAATCACCGCTGCGGCCAAAGGCTTGGCCGAAGGTCAAGTTGACATCGTGGTGGGCACACACAAACTGCTGAGCGAGTCGGTCAAATTCAAAGACCTCGGTCTACTCATCATCGACGAAGAGCACCGCTTTGGCGTGCGCCACAAAGAGGCCATGAAAGCCATGCGCGCCGAGGTGGATGTGCTCACGCTGACAGCCACACCCATCCCGCGCACCTTGGGCATGGCGCTCGAAGGCCTGCGCGATTTGAGCGTCATTGCCACGGCACCACAGCGCCGCCTTGCCATCAAAACCTTTGTGCGTAACGAAGGCAATGGTGTCATTCGTGAAGCCGTGCTTCGTGAACTCAAACGTGGCGGCCAGTGCTACTTTTTGCACAACGATGTGGCCACCATCGAGAACCGCCGCGCCCAACTGGAAGAGCTGCTGCCCGAAGCCCGCATTGCCGTGGCCCACGGCCAAATGCCTGAGCGCGAGCTAGAGCGCGTCATGCGCGACTTTGTGGCCCAGCGCTACAACATGCTGCTGTGCTCGACCATCATCGAAACTGGTATCGACGTTCCCAGCGCCAACACCATCATCATGAGCCGCGCCGACAAGTTTGGCTTGGCTCAGCTGCACCAGCTGCGTGGCCGCGTGGGACGCAGCCACCACCAAGCCTATGCCTACCTCATGGTGCCCGACACACAGGGCCTGACCAAGCAAGCCTCGCAACGCTTGGACGCAATTCAGCAAATGGAGGAGCTAGGCTCTGGTTTTTACCTCGCCATGCATGACCTTGAAATTCGTGGTGCAGGCGAAGTGCTGGGCGAAAACCAAAGCGGCAACATGCTAGAAGTGGGCTTTCAGCTTTACAACGAAATGCTGTCTGAGGCGGTGCGGGCGTTGAAAAATGGCGAAGAGCCAGATTTACTCAGCCCCTTGAGCGCCACCACGGAAATCAACCTACACGCCCCCGCCTTGCTGCCCGACGACTACTGCGGCGATGTGCATCTGCGCTTGTCGTTCTACAAAAAGCTAGCCACCGCCAAAACGGGCGACCAGATCGATGCACTGCTAGAAGAAATCGTGGACCGCTTTGGCAAACTGCCCGCGCAAGCACAAACCTTGATCGATGTGCACCGCCTGCGCGTGCAAGCCCGCAGCTATGGCGTGACCAAGGTGGACGCCGCGCCTGGCGTCACCCACATCAGCTTCAAAGCCAACCCGCCGTTTGATGCCATGCGCATCATCGAGCTGGTGCAGAAGAACAAACACATCAAGCTGGCGGGCAACGACCGTTTGCGCATCGAGCGCGATCTGCCTGAGCCCAAAGCGCGTGCGCAAATGGTGCGCGATGTGTTGCGTTCGCTCGGCACGCCCACTGCGCCTGTGGCCAAAACGGCTGAAGTTCAGTCATAAGTCACGGCCGTGGACTTTGAAATCGCCGTTATCCTCGCAGCCCTGCGACGCTGGGTTGCACACCATCAAGTTGTCGATGTGCTGGGCCGAGGCTTCCTCGGCTCGGTGCTGTGTATTTTTGCGGCCAGCCTGTTGGCACAAGGGACAGGCCACGAACTGCCCAACGTCGGCACAGGTCTGTCACTCATCGGTTTTTGGCTCATGGCCTGGGGTGACGCGTTTATCACTGGCATGCTGTGCGCCATTTTTGTGGCGTATCGGCCGCAATGGCTGGCTACTTGGTCTGACAATCTGTTTCTCAAGTCTTAATCAATTTATGCAACAAGAATTCGCTCCTGGTTTGGTGACCCAAGGCTTCACCGCCCCGCTGAAACTCCAAGACTTCAAACTCATCGCGTTTGACATGGACTCGACACTCATCAACATTGAGTGCATTGACGAAATTGCCGATGCCACAGGCCGCAAAGCCGAAGTGGCGGCCATCACCGAAGCGGCGATGCGCGGCGAGATCACCGATTTCAAAGACAGCTTGCGCCGCCGCTTGGCCTTGCTCAAAGGTGCGCCTGAGACGGCCTTGCAAGAAGTGTTTGAACAACGTTTACGTTTGAACCCTGGTGCCAAAACACTGGTAGACATCTGCAAAGCCCACGGCATGAAAGTGCTGTTGGTCAGCGGTGGCTTCACCTTCTTCGCCGACCGCGTGCAGCACATGCTCAACATCGACTTCACCCGCAGCAACGTGCTGGACATTGCCAATGGCCAATTGACCGGCGAAGTGGTGATGCAAGACTGGGGCGACATTTGCGACGGCGCTGAAAAGCGCAAGATGCTGCTACTCATTTGCGAGCAAATGGGCATCAGCCCGAAGCAAGCCATCGCCGTGGGCGATGGTGCCAACGACTTGCCCATGATGGGTGAAGCGGGTTTGTCGGTGGCCTACCACGCCAAACCCAAAGTACGCGAACAAGCCATGGTGGCCATCAACGAAGGTGGCTTGGACCGCTTGCTAGAAGTGGTGACGGTTTAAGCCGTAGCGCGAACCATTTCAACGCAAGGCGTTGTAAATGGTTTGCGCCAACTCTTCCGAAATACCTTCCACCGTACACAAGTCTTGCACGCTGGCATCGCCCACGCCGCGTGCGCCACCAAAGCGTTGGAGCAACTTGGCGCGTTTCTTAGGCCCCACGCCCGGAATTTCTTCTAGTTTGCTGCCGCCCACCCGCACTTTTGCGCGTGCGGCACGCATGCCGGTGATGGCAAAGCGGTGCGCCTCATCACGGATTTGCGCCACCAACATCAGGGCGGCTGAGTCCCGGCCTAAGTACACCTTCTCGCGACCATCGGCAAAGACCAATTCTTCTAGGCCCACTTTGCGGCCCTCGCCTTTCTCCACACCCACGATGCGCGACAGGTCGAGCCCGAGCGACTCAAACACCTCCCGCGCCATCGACACTTGGCCTTTGCCGCCGTCAATCAACACCAGATCGGGCAACTTGCCCTCGCCCGCTCGCACCGCCTCGGCGAGCTTGCTGTAGCGTCGCACCAGCACTTGTCGCATGGCGGCGTAATCGTCCCCACCTGTGATGCCTTCGATGTTGTAGCGGCGGTATTCAGCGCTCTGCATTTTGTGGTGGTGAAACACCACGCACGACGCCTGCGTGGACTCGCCCGAGGTGTGCGAAATGTCAAAACACTCGACGCGAAATTGCTCTAAATCTTCAGGCGCTAAATCGAGCGCATCCACCAAAGCGCGTGTGCGCGCTTGTTGTGAGCCCTCTTCAGCCAACAAGCGGGCCAGCTGAATGTCGGCGTTTTGTTGTGCCATTTCTAGCCACACACGGCGCTGCTCACGCGGGTTGTGCACGGCGGTGATTTTGACGCCAGTTTGATCCGTCAACGCTTGCAACAGCTCTTTGTCCACTGCATGACTGGTGATGAGCGCAGGCGGCACTGGCACATCCAAATAGTGCTGGCTCAAAAATGCCTCTAGCACCTCGGCGGGCTCGGCATCGTCCACATGCACGGGGAAATATGGCCTGTCACCCAAATGACGACCACCACGCACCATGGCCAAGTTGACACAGGCTTTGCCGCCCTGCACTTTGACGGCGAGGATGTCCACATCTTGGTCGCCCACGGTGTCCACCGCTTGTTGATGCAGCACCTTGGACAGCGCACTCATTTGGTTGCGCAACTCGGCGGCTTGTTCAAACTCCAACTTCTCGGCGTGCACCATCATGCGCGCTTCGATGCTGGCCATCACCTCTTGGGTTTCGCCACGCAGCAAACGCATGGCGCTGTCCACATCGCGCTGGTAATCGGGCACCGAGATGAGGCCCACACAAGGCCCCGAGCAACGCTTGATTTGATACAGCAAACACGGGCGCGTGCGGTTGTTGAACACCGTGTCTTCGCAGGTGCGCAAGCGAAACACTTTTTGCAACAGTTGAATCGCTTCGCGCACCGCCCACACGCTGGGATAGGGGCCAAAGTAGTCGTGGCGTTTGTCTACTGCGCCTCGGTAATACACAACACGGGGCACTTGTTGTGGGTTCACACTCAGGTGGTTGGTCGTGCTGGAGTTGGCCAAGGCGACCGTCGAAGCAGCCGGCTTGGCTGCGTCACTGGCCTTCACCGCCACGCCACGCGTCATCTTCAAATACGGGTAGCTCTTGTCGTCACGGAACAAGATGTTGTACTTGGGCTTGAGCGTTTTGATGAGGTTGTTTTCCAGCAGCAGCGCCTCTGCCTCAGAGCGCACCACCGTGGTTTCCATGCGCACAATCTTGCTGACCATGTGGCCAATGCGCGTGCCGCCGTGGTCTTTTTGGAAATAGCTAGACACCCGCTTCTTCAAACTGTTGGCTTTGCCCACATACAGCACTTGCTCTTGGGCATCAAAGTAGCGGTACACGCCGGGCAGCGCAGGCAAGCTGGCCACCAGCTCTAACAACTCAGGCGGGTGGCGAGGTGCGGCTTTGTGAGGTGCATCTTCGAGAGCTGATAGCTGCACCTTCACGGGTTCTTTTTCTGGCTTGGCGTCGGAAGGGGGTTTTGACATAGCTGTATTGTGGACAATCTGTGGCGTGAACCTCAGCCCATCTGCATTAACCCCTGCCGCACAAGCCTTGAAGATGCCCGTCTTGCATTGGGATATTTTTTGCCGCGTCATCGACAACCACGGCGACCTCGGCGTGTGCTGGCGGCTGTGTGCTGATTTGGCGCAACGCGCACAAACGGTGCGACTCTGGGTAGACGATGCCTCCGCCTTGGCATGGATGGCGCCCAAGGGATGCACGGGCGTAGAAGTGCGCGCATGGCCCAGCGAGGCGACGCTGCAAGCGTTGACAAACGATGCCACTTTCAAGCTAGGCGATGTGGTGATTGAAGCCTTTGGCTGCGAACTGCCGCCAAGCTGTCAAGCCCTGATGTTGCGTGACACCCCACTTGTGTGGATCAACCTCGAATACCTGAGTGCTGAAGGCTACGTGGCCCGCTCGCACGGCTTGGCATCCCCCGTCATGAGTGGCCCCGCACGCGGCGCCACCAAATGGTTTTTCTTTCCAGGCTTCACACCCGAGACCGGCGGCTTGCTGCGCGAGCCCAACCTCCCTGCACGCCAAGCCGCGTTTGACCGCATGGCGTGGCTAAGCGCGCTGCCACTCGACACACCCGTTGTTGAAAACGAGCGCCTCATCAGCTTGTTTTGCTATGAACCACAGGCCTTGCCAGAGCTGCTGACCCAGCTGAGTCAAGGCGACGCCCCCACTCGCCTCTTGGTCGCCCAAGGCCGCCCCAGCGCTGCGATTGCCGCAGCCACCCAATCGATACAAATGCCACACGATGGCGCGGGGCAGCTGCACATCAGCCAACTGCCCTACTTCAGCCAGATTGACTTCGACCACCTGCTTTGGGCCTGTGACTTGAATTTGGTGCGCGGCGAAGACTCGCTGGTGCGCGCCTTGTGGGCGGGCCAGCCATGGGTGTGGCACATCTACCCACAGGACGACTTGGCCCATCACGAGAAGCTCGAAGCCTTCGAGCTTGCCCTCGGTATGCCGATGGACTTAAGAAAATTTCATGCAGTTTGGAATGGCATGGAAACTGGCCCACTTCCCGCGCTATCCCACGCCAAGCTTGAGGCTTGGCGAGATTGGAGCCACCTAGTCAAGCTCCGTTTACAAAGCCAAAACGACCTCACAAACCAGCTTATGGGTTTCGTGGCCCAAAAACGCTAAAATAAGCGACTCTGCGAACCCCAGCAGCTTCTTGCTGCATGGACCACATACCTCTTAAAAATTCTCACACTATGAAAACCGCTCAAGAAATCCGCGTTGGCAACGTCATCATGCACGGCAAGGACCCTATGGTTGTCCTGCGCACCGAATACCAACGTGGCGGTCGTGGCTCGTCCACCGTTCGCATGAAATTGAAGAGCTTGATCGCTAACTTCGGCACCGAAGTCGTGTTCAAGGCCGACGACAAGATGGACCAAGTCATCTTGGACAAAAAAGATTGCACCTACTCTTACTTCGCTGATCCCATGTATGTTTGCATGGACACCGATTTCAACCAATACGAAGTCGAAGCCAGCAACATGGGCGACGCCCTGAACTACCTCGAAGACGGCATGGAACTCGAAGTGGTGTTCTACGACGAGAAAGCCATCTCTGTGGAATTGCCAACCAACGTGGTGCGCGAAATCACTTGGACTGAGCCAGCGGTCAAAGGCGACACCTCAGGCAAAGTGCTCAAGCCCGCCAAAATCGCAACCGGCTTCGAAGTGGCTGTGCCTTTGTTTGTGGCACAAGGCGACAAAGTCGAAGTCGACACACGCACAGGCGAATACCGCAAGCGCGTCTAAACCTCACAAGGTTGACGAAAAAAGGCTCCTTCGCAGGAGCCTTTTTTCATGGTGTCGAGACTTTAAGTTGTGCCAGTAACATGGGCTCCTATGAATGGAAAGCTAGACCCTCACGACAGCCGCCTTGCCAACGCTTGGGAAATCCTCAAAGCACACTACGACAACGGCGACTCACTCAAACCCGAATCCAATCGACTGGCGTTTGCAGACCCCGAGTTTTTGCTGCGCCGCGAAACGCGCGGCATTCGCATACAACTCGAAATGCTCAAGCCCGATTTGGCACAAAACGAACATGGCATTGAACACACTGTCGTGATTTTTGGAAGCGCACGTTTTCGCAGCGAAGAGGTGTCACACCTTCAGCTGATGCAAGCGCGTGCCAGCGGTGATGAAGCCGCCATCATCAAAGCCGAAACATTGGTGCGCAACGCGCGCTTTTACGAACAAGCCCGCGCCCTCGCCCACAACATCACCAAGTTCAGTGAAAACAAAACCAATGGCAGAAAGTTGTTCATTTGCACGGGTGGCGGCCCCGGCATCATGGAAGCGGCCAACCGTGGTGCGGCAGAGGCTGGTGGCCTGAGCGTGGGCTTGAACATCGCGTTGCCCCACGAACAATCACCCAACCCCTACATCACGCCTGACTTGAACTTCAAGTTCCACTACTTCGCGATGCGCAAAATGCACTTCATGATGCGCGCCAAAGCTTTGGTGGCCTTTCCTGGCGGCTTTGGCACTTTGGATGAGTTGTTTGAAACCTTGACCCTCGTGCAGTGCAAGAAATCCAAACCCGTGCCCATCGTGCTGTTTGGCAGCAACTATTGGAAGCGCTTGTTCAACCCGCATGTGCTGGTCGAAGAAGGTGTGATTTCAGAAGAGGATTTGAACTTGTTCAAGTACGTCGACACCGTGGACGAGGCATGGAACTTCATACGTGATTTTTATGAACTCTGAGTTGATACGCACTGCGTGAGCCCAAACCCACCACCGCAGACACACACCAGAACACACCACTGATGCCGATGACGGTGCCCGCCGCACCAAACACCATCGGCATCAACACGCTCGACGCGTTGATGCCCATCAAGCGCAAACCTAAAGCCTCGCCATGCCGGTGCTCTGGCGTGATTTGGTGCAGCGTGCTCATCACCATCGGCTGAACCCCCCCCAGCGACAAGCCCACCAACACCGAGCAAGCCCCCATAAGCCAAGCCGTTTCGGTGAACGGATAGATCGCCAGCATGAATGAAGTGATGAGCATCGCACCTGTGATGACTTGCCACTCATGCAACCGTGCCGCAATGAAAGGCATCATCATCCGTATGAACGCTGCGGCCAGCGCAAATGCCCCCAAGATGGAACCAATCGCGGAGGCACTGAGGCCGCGCTCATGCCCCAAGATGGGCACGACAAAGGTGTGCACATCCCAACACGCCGACAAAAACCAATTCACCATCAACAAGCGACGAAACATGGGCTCGTTCAACAAATCCCACGCGCTGTTTTTTTCGTGACCCTCGGGCTTGACCACCTTGGGCAACTCATGCGCTTGGCGGATACACACCCAAGCCACGATGGGCAAAGCAGCCATGGCTGCAAAGGCCCATTGAAAGCCGGCATGGTCAATCAACAAACCAGCCGTGAACGGCCCAATGAAATTAGAGAATGCAGGCGCAATCGAAAGCCAGCTGAATGCTTGCTTCATTTGCGCCAAACCCCGCGCTGCGCGCCCCACATGACGCTGTAAAGCAATGATGGCAATGCCCGTGGCACCGCCTGTCATCAAACCACTGAAACACAGCACCGGAAAGATAGGCCACAAAGCCGCAGCGCCTGCGCCTATGGCGCCCATGAGCACACTCCACATGACGGGGCGCTTCAAACCATGCAAATCGGCATAGCGTCCTGCGGGCAAAGCCAAGAACACCTGCGTCAAGGCAAACATGGCCAGCAAAAAACCAACGGCAGCTTCGCTTTGACCGCTGCGCAAGGCCATCAAGGGTGCTGCCATACGCATGCCCGCCATGCAGGCGTGCAGACACACTTGGCCTGCAATCAGCTTGGTAAGTTCACGTTTCAAGCTTGGGTGTCCGCATCATCTAGCGCCTCATCCAATTTGGGCAAAAGCGCTTGCGCCTCGCCCTCGGGTAAGGCCTCAACGTTCTTTAATGCGCGGCGCATTTGGCGGCTTCGTGTATCGGCACGGTCCAAGGTGTCGGCAGCTTTTTGCACTTGCTCGCGCACCTTCTCCACCCAGTCGCCGTAGCGCTCAAATTCAGTTTTGACGGCACCCAAGACCTTCCACACCTCAGAGGCTTGTTGCTCCAAGGCAAGCGTGCGAAAGCCCATGTGCAAACTATTGAGCATGGCCAACAAGGTGGTGGGGCCAGCCAACGTGACACGGTAGTCGCGCTGCAAGGTGTCCATCAAACCGGGGCGACGCAGCACCTCGGCATACAAGCCTTCGGTGGGCAAAAACAAAATAGCAAAGTCGGTGGTGTGCGGTGGTGCGAGGTAGCTTTCGGCAATGCTTTTGGCTTCGGTGCGGATGCGCACCTCCAGTGCTTTGGCCGCAGCTTCAGCAGCCACGCCATCGGCGCGGTCTTGCGCATCTAGCAAACGCTCGTAGTCTTCGCGGGGAAACTTGGCATCAATCGGCAGCCACACTGGCTCCCCGTCTGCGCCGCCGCGACCGGGAAAGCGAATGGCAAAGTCCACGCGCTGATTGCTGCGGGGTTTTGTCTCGACTTGCTTGGCGTACTGCTCAATCGTGAGCACTTGTTCTAGCAAGGCTTCGAGTTGCACCTCGCCAAACATGCCGCGTGTTTTGACGTTGGTCAGCACGCGCTGCAAGCTACCCACGCCATCGGCCAACTTTTGCATTTGGCCCAAACCGTTGTGCACTTGCTCCAGTCGCTCGGCTACTTGCTTGAAGCTCTCGGACAAACGTTTTTCCAACGTGGTTTGCAGCTTCTCGTCCACCGTGCGGCGCATTTCGTCCAACTTGTCGGCATTGCTTTTTTGCAGCTGCTGCAGTTGTTGGTTCAGCGTGTCGGTGATGCTTTTTTGCATGAGCGTGAGCTGCTGCACTTGGCTTTGTTGAAACAGCGCGAGGGTTTGCGTCAGCTCTTGGCGGCCACCGCGCGATGATTCGGCAATCTCGGTACGCAGCTCGCGCTCAATGCGTTCCAGCTTCTCGTGCATGCTTTGCAAGCTCTGCTGCAACGCCTGTGCGGCTGCATCGTTGCTGCCACTGGGGCGGCGCAAGAGCAGCACCAACAATAAGGCGTTGAAAGCACCAATGCCAACCGCCACCCAAAATTCCATCATGCAGCCACCGTGTTCAAAGGCGTCACTGACTTGCCTTGGGTGAAGTAGCTGATGAGGTTGTCCGCCGCTAAATTGGCCATGGCCATGCGGGTGGGAATGGACGCGCTGGCAATATGCGGCGTCAACACCACGTTGGGCACAGTCAACAAATCGGGATGCACTTTGGGCTCGCCTTCAAACACATCCAAGCCAGCGGCTGCAATACGTTTCTCACGCAAAGCGACAGCCAAAGCGGCATCGTCCACAATGCCGCCGCGTGCGATGTTGATGAGCGTGGCGGTGGGCTTCATTTGCGCCAACTCTGCTGCGCCGATGGTGTGGTGTGACGCGGCGCTATAAGGCACGACCAACATCACATGATCCGCAGTTTTGAGCAACTCTTCTTTGCTGACATACGTGGCTTTGCATTCAGCTTCGGCCTCTGCGCTCAAGCGTGAACGGTTGTGATAAATGACCTTCATGCCAAAGCCGTGTGCAGCGCGACGGGCAATGCCTTGGCCAATGCGGCCCATACCAAAAATGCCAATGGTGCTGCCGTGCACTTCAGCGCCGGCAAACATGTCGTAGCGCCATTGCGTCCACTCGCCACGGCGCAAGTAGTGCTCGCTCTCAGCCATGCGGCGCGCGGTGGCCATTAACAACGCAAAGCCAAAGTCGGCGGTGGTTTCAGTCAATACATCGGGCGTGTTGCTGGCTTGCACACCTTGAGCCGTCATGGCGGGCACGTCGAAGTTGTTGTAACCCACGGCCATGTTGGCCACAGCCTTCAGGCTTGGACAAGCTTTGAGCACTTCGGCATCCACAGGATCAGAGCCCGTGGTGAGCGCACCTGCGTGTTGCGACAAGGCTTGCGTCCACGATGCTTTGGTCCACCCCACATCTGCTTGGTTGTCGGTGACGTCAAAGTGATCGCGCAAGCGTGTCAAGGTTTCTTCAAAGATGGGACGGGCGACGATGATTTTGGGTTTCATAAATTATTCAATCATGTTGAGTTTTTTAGCCCACCAAGGGGTGAGCGCGGGCAGCAAGGTCAAAGGCATGAGCTGGGTCATGTCTTGAAACTGAGCCACAGAAATCACAGCCAACGCTAGCGCGAATAAAAAAACCACCTTGAGGTTATTCATCAACGGCCCCTTGGCTTAAACAGGCTGCGCAATGTCAAACACTTGGCGAAGGTAGGCCAGGTATTTTTCGTCTTGGCACATATTCTTGGAGGGGGTGTCAGAGAGTTTGGCCACGGGCTGACCGTTGCACTGGGTCATCTTGATAACGATTTGCAAAGGCTCGTAGCCGAGGTCATTGGTCAAGTTGGTACCAATGCCGAACGCCAATTGGCAACGTCCACGAAATTGTTGGTAAAGCGCGATGGTTTTTTCGATGGTCAAACCATCAGAAAAAATCAGCGTCTTGGTCATGGGGTCTACGCGGTTGTTGCGATAGTGCGCAATCATGCGCTCGCCCCAAGTGAAAGGGTCTCCACTGTCGTGGCGAGCGCCATCGAACAGCTTGCAAAAGTACATGTCGAAGTCACGCAAGAACGGCTCGATGCCATACACATCGCTAAGCGCAATCCCTAGATCACCTCGGTATTCACGCGCCCACGTCTCAAAGCCAAACACTTGGCTGTCACGCAAACGTGGCCCCAAGGCTTGGCAGGCTTGCAAGTATTCATGCGCCATGGTGCCCAAAGGCGTGAGGCCCAGCTTCATGGCAAACAAGGCATTGCTGGTACCCGCCAGTTGGCCTTCACTGCCCGTGCCCAATTTGGAGGCCAGCACACGCAGCAACTCTTCATGCCACGCTTTTGAAAAGCGGCGGCGTGTGCCGTAGTCAGCGATCTTCAAATCGCTCAAACGCTCGGCGTGCAAGGCCTCAATTTTGTGCTCTAGGCGTTTGCGGCCTTCCAAGAAATCCGGCACTTTTTGCGTGTTGCGAAAGTACACCTCGTTGACGATGGCCAACACCGGAATCTCAAACAAAATCGTGTGCAGCCAAGGGCCTTGGATGCTGATGTCAATCTCCCCCGTCGAGAGCGCGTTGACTTGGATGTACTTCTCGTTCAGACGGAACAGCCCCAAGAAATCTACAAAGTCGCTCTTGATAAAGCGCAAGCTGCGCAACCAAGCCAACTCCGCGTCTTGAAATTGCAAGCTGCACAGCGAGCGGATTTCGTCGCGAATTTCTTGGACATACGGCGCTAGCGCCACACCCGGATTGCGGCACTTGAATTTGTACGAGACCTGCGCACTCGGGAACTGATGCAGCACGGCCTGCATCATGGTGAATTTGTAAAGGTCGGTGTCGAGCAGGCTGGTGATGATCATCGGAAGCTAACTAAAAAACTCAGGCCACCCAATGGGTGAATTCACTCACAGGCACACGCGGCGTGACCAAGGTGTTGACCTTGTCTGTTTCATCGGCAAAACCCAGCGACATGCCGCACACCAGCATTTCACTTTCGCCCGCACCAATGTGCGGCAGGATGATGCTGTGAAACGCATTCCACGCTGCTTGTGGGCAAGTGTGCAGGCCACGCGCACGCGCAGCCAACATGATGTTTTGCAAGAACATGCCGTAGTCCAGCAAAGAGCCACGGCCCATGACCTTGTCGAGAGTAAACATCAAACCCACGGGGGCGTCGAAGAACTTGAAGTTGCGCTGTTGCTGCTCGTGCATGGGGACACGGTCGCCTTTACCAATGCCCAACAAACCGTAAAGGCTCCAACCGTTTTCACGGCGGCGGTCAATGTAAGGGCTGACCCATTGCTCGGGGTAATAGTCATAGGGCTCTTGGTATTGCTTGGCCACCTCGGGGTTGGCACGGATGGCCTCATGCGCTTCGCAGACTTTTTCAATCAAGCCATCACGCTTGTCGCCTTCCAACACATAGACCTTCCAAGGCTGGGTGTTGGTGCCCGATGGCGCACGGCTCGCCACTTGCAAAATTTCGGTGATCAACTCACGCGACACAGTTTGCTGCGTGAACGCGCGTGCCGACATGCGTGTGGTGATGGCGTGGTCCACTGCAGCGACATTTGATGGGTGGGTCATTGGGGTCTCTCCATTTGATTCGTTAAATTTTGTTTGCTTAGATTTTGCCAGCGTCGCCAGTACGCATAGGCGACACGGTAGGTGTTGACTTGCACCTGCACTGTGTCCGTCATTTGGGCGCCGTAACCCCCCGCCATTGAGAATGCCAATGGGATCTGTTTGGACCAAGCCCAGTCAAACACCCGGCGGTCGCGCGCCTCTAGGCCATCAAAGCTCAAGCTCAGACGGCCCAAGCGGTCGCCCTCGTGAGGGTCTGCGCCTGCAAGGTAAATCACCAAACCAGGCGTAAAGCGGGCATCCAACTCGGCCAAGGCGTGTTCCAGCGCTTCTAAATAAGCCGTGTCGTTGCAGCCATCGGGCAGCTCCACGTCTAAATCACTGGTTTCTTTGTTGAATGGGAAGTTACGTGCGCCGTGCAAAGACAGGGTGAACACCTGCGCGTCGTGGGCAAAGATGCGGGCCGTGCCGTTGCCTTGGTGCACGTCTAAGTCAATGATGGCCACCTTCAATGGCTGCTTATGAATGCGCCCCCATTCGGCTTGCATCAGGCGTGCGGCCACTGCGGCATCGTTGAATACACAAAAGCCGCTGCCGTGATCCGCGTCAGCGTGGTGCGTTCCGCCCGCTAAATTGGCAGAAATGCCCT
>CANCCJ010000055.1 GCA_947374535.1 Comamonadaceae bacterium
AAAACACTGAGCGTTTTAAGCCTTCAAGATCAGTTGGATTTGATGCCAATGCCTTTGAACTCACCCGTGGCAATGCGCTTTTCCCACTCGGCAGGGCCAGTGATGTGGGCGCTGGTGCCGCCAGAGTCAACAGCCACAGTCACGGGCATGTCGACCACGTCGAACTCGTAAATGGCTTCCATGCCGAGGTCTGCAAAGCCCACCACTTTCGCGTGTTTGATGGCCTTGGACACGAGGTAAGCCGCACCGCCCACAGCCATGAGGTAAGCCGACTTGTGCTTCTTGATGGCTTCAATCGCAGTTGGGCCACGTTCGGCCTTGCCCACCATGGAGATCAAGCCGGTTTGCGACAGCATCATCTCGGTGAACTTGTCCATGCGCGTGGCGGTAGTGGGGCCTGCTGGGCCCACCACTTCGTCGCCCACGGGATCGACAGGGCCCACGTAGTAAATCACGCGGTTGGTGAAGTCCACAGGCAACTTCTCGCCTTTGGCCAACATGTCTTGAATGCGCTTGTGCGCGGCATCACGGCCGGTGAGCATCTTGCCGTTGAGCAAAATGGTTTGGCCTGGCTTCCAGCTCGCCACTTCTTCTTTGGTGAGGGTGTTGAGGTCTACACGTTTGCTTTTCTCTGTGTCGGGCGTCCAGTTGACGTTGGGCCACAGGTCCAGAGATGGTGCTTCCAAAAACACGGGGCCAGAGCCGTCCATCACAAAGTGGGCGTGGCGCGTGGCGGCACAGTTGGGGATCATCGCAATTGGCTTGCTGGCTGCGTGCGTGGGGTACATCTTGATCTTCACGTCGAGCACGGTGGTCAAGCCGCCCAAGCCTTGTGCGCCGATGCCGAGAGCGTTGACCTTGTGGTACAGCTCCAAACGCAATTCCTCCACTTGGCTGAGCTTGTCACCCTTGCTTGATTTCTCAAGCAATTGGTACATGTCCAAGTCGTCCATCAAACTTTCTTTGGCCATGAGCACTGCTTTTTCTGCCGTGCCGCCAATGCCAATGCCCAACATGCCGGGTGGGCACCAGCCCGCACCCATGGTTGGGACAGTTTTGAGCACCCAGTCGACGATGTTGTCGCTGGGGTTGAGCATGTACATCTTTGATTTGTTTTCGCTGCCACCGCCTTTGGCCGCCACCGTGATGTCGACTTTGTTGCCAGGCACGATTTGCGTGAAGATCACCGCGGGCGTGTTGTCTTTGGTGTTTTTACGGGCGAACTGAGGGTCGTCCACCACCGAAGCGCGCAGCATGTTGTCGGGGTGGTTGTAGCCACGGCGCACGCCTTCGTTGATGGCGTCTTCTAAGCTGCCGGTGAATCCTTCCCAGCGCACGTCCATGCCGACTTTCAAGAATACGTTCACGATGCCGGTGTCTTGGCAAATCGGACGGTGGCCGTAGGCGCTCATCTTGCTGTTGGTCAAGATTTGTGCGATGGCGTCTTTGGCCGCCGGGCTTTGCTCGCGCTCGTAGGCGCTGGCCAAGTGCGAAATGAAATCAGCAGGGTGGTAGTAGCTGATGTATTGCAGAGCGGCGGCGACCGATTCAATCAGGTCGTTTTGGCGGATCGTGGTCATGGATGAGGTCCTGAAAAATGCCAGAGGTAAAAACAGCGGCTGAGTTTACTCAAAGCCCCTGTCGGAATGCTTGCAGCGGGTCGCGGTGCCTTATTTGATGGTCAACACCCAAGCCGCCAATTTTTTGGCCTCTGCGTCGCTCACCTGTGTGTTGGCTGGCATGGGGACAGGGCCCCACACGCCAGAGCCACCTTGTTGAATTTTGCTGGCCAGCTTGTCCACCGCAGATTTATCGCCCGCGTATTTGGCCGCGACATCTTTATAGGCAGGGCCCACCAGCTTTCTATCCAGTGCGTGGCAGGCCATGCAGTTTTTGGCCGTGGCCAGCGCTTGGTCAGCCCAAGCGGGCGCAGACACACCGGCGACAGCGATGGTGGCCATTAAAAGAAGATTTTTTTTCATGACGATGCCTCTGGATGTGTGTGGATGGTGGACACGCTGCCAGTTTATCGTGGCCCTGCGCGATGCAGTGAATAGGCGGACTTGAACGAGCCGCAGCTTGCGTGTGGGCGATAATCCCGACAAGATTTTTTTGATGTTTTCCTGACCGGAGCCCTACACATGCCTGCTTACCGTTCCAAGACCTCTACCGCTGGCCGCAACATGGCGGGTGCCCGCTCTTTGTGGCGTGCCACCGGCATGAAGGACGACGACTTTCAAAAACCCATCATCGCCATTGCCAACTCGTTCACCCAGTTTGTGCCAGGCCACGTGCATTTGAAAGACTTGGGCCAGTTGGTGGCACGTGAGATTGAGGCTGCAGGCGGTGTGGCGAAAGAGTTCAACACCATCGCGGTGGACGACGGCATTGCCATGGGCCATGACGGTATGTTGTATTCGCTGCCCAGCCGCGACATCATTGCTGACTCGGTGGAATACATGGTCAACGCCCATTGCGCGGACGCCATCGTGTGTATCTCTAACTGCGACAAGATCACCCCCGGCATGTTGATGGCCGCCATGCGCCTGAACATCCCCGTCATCTTTGTGTCGGGCGGCCCGATGGAAGCTGGCAAAGTTCGACTGGCTAATCCGCAGACCCAAGTCATGGAGTTCAAGAAGCTCGATTTGATCGATGCCATGGTCATGGCGGCTGACGACAAAGTGAGCGATGCTGATTTGGCTGAAGTTGAACGCTCGGCTTGCCCCACTTGCGGTTCATGTTCGGGCATGTTCACGGCCAACTCCATGAACTGTTTGGCCGAAGCTTTGGGTCTGGCATTGCCTGGCAACGGCACGGTCGTTGCGACACACGCAGACCGCGAGCAATTGTTCAAGCAAGCCGGCCGCACGATTGTGGATTTGTGCAAGCGCTATTACGAGCAAGGCGATGCATCCGTGTTGCCACGCTCGATGGGATTTAAAGCGTTTGAAAACGCCATTGCGCTGGACATCGCCATGGGCGGCTCCACCAACACGATCCTGCACATCTTGGCGATTGCCCAAGAAGCCGAAATTGAATTCACCATGGCCGACATCGACCGCATGTCCAAAATCGTGCCTCAGCTGTGCAAAGTTGCGCCCAACACCAACAAGTACCACATCGAAGACGTGCACCGCGCAGGCGGCATCATGGGCATCTTGGGTGAGCTGGACCGCGCTGGCAAGTTGCACACCGACGTGGGCACCGTGCTTGGCAAAACCATGAAAGAAGTCTTGGACGAGTGGGACATTGCGCGCAACCCATCTGACGCTGTGAAAAAGTTTTACATGGCTGGCCCCGCTGGCATTCCCACGCAAGTGGCGTTCAGCCAAAACACGCGTTGGCCCAGCCTCGACACCGATCGTGTCGAAGGATGCATCCGCTCGGTCGACCATGCGTTCAGCCAGCAAGGTGGCTTGGCGGTGTTGCGCGGCAACATCGCCATGGACGGCTGCGTGGTCAAAACTGCAGGCGTAGACGACAGCTTGTTGGTGTTTGAAGGTCCAGCCCATGTGGTGGAGTCGCAAGACGAAGCGGTGGCGCACATCTTGAACGACGAGGTGAAAGCCGGCGACATCGTGGTCGTGCGTTACGAAGGACCCAAGGGCGGCCCCGGCATGCAAGAAATGCTCTACCCCACGAGCTACATCAAGTCCAAAGGTTTGGGCAAGGCTTGCGCCTTGTTGACCGATGGCCGTTTCTCTGGCGGTACATCTGGTTTGTCCATTGGTCATTGCTCGCCCGAAGCGGCCGCTGGCGGCAACATTGGTTTGGTTCGCAACGGTGACCGCATTCGTATTGACATTCCCAACCGCAGCATCAACGTGTTGGTGAGTGATGAAGAGTTGGCCAAGCGCCGTGTTGAGCAAGACAAGCTGGGCTGGAAACCTGTGTTGCCCCGTCCACGCAAAGTATCTGCCGCGCTCAAGGCCTACGCTTTACTGGCCACCTCGGCCGACAAGGGCGCTGTGCGCGACCTGTCGCTGTTGGGCGACTGAGCGAGCTGCTGACCCTCATGCTGGTGTTTCCTCAAATTGATCCGGTCGCCTTGCAAGTGGGGCCTTTGGCCATCCACTGGTACGGCCTAACGTACCTTGCGGCGTTTGCCTTGTTTGTAGGCTTGGCTCGTTTGCGTTTGAAACATGAACCATATGCAGCCCAAGTGGCGCTGGGCACTTGGTCCAAGCAAGACATTGAAGACATTTTGTTTTACGGTGTGATGGGCGTGGTTTTGGGCGGACGCCTTGGCTACTGCGTGTTTTATAAGCCCGTTTATTACTTTGAGCATCCACTTGAGGTCTTTGCCGTTTGGCAAGGCGGCATGAGTTTTCACGGTGGCATGTTGGGTGTGTTTGTGGCTACCGCTGTGTTTGCGTGGCAGCGCAAGCGTGCTTGGCTATGGGTGACTGACTTCATTGCGCCTTGCGTGCCTACAGGCTTGGCCGCAGGACGAGTTGGCAACTTCATCAATGGCGAGTTGTGGGGCAGGGCGGCCGACCCCACTTTGCCATGGGCCATGGTGTTTCCCCAAAGCGGCACCTTGATGCCGCGCCACCCGTCGCAGATTTATCAGTTCTTGGGCGAGGGGATCTTGTTGTTTGTGGTGTTGTGGCTGTATGCACGCAAACCGCGTGCGGTGGGCGCTGTGTCTGGCGTGTTCATGATCGGCTATGGTAGCTTGCGCTTCATGGCTGAATACTTCCGCGAGCCCGATGCCCACCTTGGCTTGCTGGCTTTGGGCATGAGCATGGGACAGTGGCTGTGCGTGCCCATGGTGTTGGTGGGCGTGGCGTTGTGGCTGCATGCCACACGCAGAGCCGACGCCCAGGCTTAAGCGTGTTGCGCCATTTCTGAGAGCGACGACAGCAAGTCGCCAAACCGCTCGCCTTGCACCACCACATGCTCGCGCAGCGCTTGCGCTGAAGCCTCTGCATCCCCCGATGTGATGGCGTTCACGATAGCGCTGTGTTCTTTGTAGGACACGCTCATACGGTCACGCACACGCAGCTGCAAGCGTCGGTAAGGGCGCAAGCGGCGGTGCAGCTGGTTGGCTTGTTCACGTAGGAATATGTTGTGGCTACCCGCGTAGATGGCTGCGTGGAAGCGTTCGTTGCAATAGAAATACTGGTCTGAGTCTTGGTTAGCCCTGGCTTCTTCGCAGGCTTCGTGCGCGGCCGTGAGTTGTTGACGCTCTTGGTCTGTCATACGGCGTGCGGCCAAGCGACCACACATAGCCTCTAACTCGGCCATCACTTCAAACATCTCGATCAATCTGGCAGGGCCAATGCTGGTCACCACTGCGCCACGCCGGGGTCGTATTTCAATCAGCCCCTCTGCGGCGAGCTGAATCAAAGCTTCGCGTATAGGGGTGCGCGATACGCCGTACTGTTCGACCAGCGTGGCTTCGTCTAGAGAACTGCCAGGCGCAAACTCTCCCGTGGCGATTTGCTCCTCTATTTTTTCGCGCAGTTTGTCCGAAATCCTCATGACCTAAATTCTGCCACTTTGAGAAGGTTTGAATTCGTAGAATGTCATGGGGTATTCACTAACAAGCATCCAGAATACAACTGGTAAATTAATAAATACAAAATTTCAGCGCTTTGTCATCAAAGCGTCTAACAGTAGTCCTAGGAGACATCACATGAAACGTCGTAGCCTTCTCCAGTCCGTGGGTGGTTTTTCACTGAGCGCATTGCCTTTTGTCAACGCGTTTGCGCAAAACAAAACGCTCAAGATCTCACACCAATTCCCGGGCGGTACGACCAAAGAGGGCGACTTTCGTGATCGTCTCGTGCGCATCTTTTCGGCTGAAGTTGAAAAGCGTACCAAAGGCAGTTTGAAGTTTGAGATTTATCCTGGCTCGTCCTTGATGAAGACCAATGCACAGTTCTCTTCCATGCGCAAAGGCGCTTTGGACATGGCCCTGATTCCCCTGTCTTACGCTGGCGGTGAGATTCCAGAAGTCAACATCGGTTTGATGCCCGGTTTGGTCGTGTCGTATGAACAAGCCTATGGCTGGAAAAACAAACCCGTGGGTGCTGAACTCAGCCGCGTGTTGCTCGAAAAAGGCATTGTGCTGATCAGCTGGATTTGGCAAGCCGGTGGCGTGGCCTCTCGCAGCAAAGCCATCGTGGACCCAGAAGATGCCAAGGGCATGAAGATCCGTGGCGGCTCGCGCGAAGTCGACATGATCTTGAAAGAGGCCGGTGCCGCTGTAGTGACCTTGCCCTCCAACGAGATTTACGCCGCCATGCAAACCGGCGCAATGGACGCGGCGATGACCTCGTCCACCTCGTTCATCTCCTTCCATTTGGAAGAAGTCGCCAAAGCTTTGACCACGGGCCGCAAGGGCGCTTACTGGTTCATGTTTGAGCCGTTGATGATGTCCAAAGCCATCTTTGATGAACTGCCCAAAGACCAGCGCGACGCCATCATGGCCGTCGGCGCGGAGATGGAAAAGTTCGCTTTGGAAGCCGCCAAGAAGGACGACATCGAAGTGGCCAATGTTTACCAAAAAGCTGGCGCCAAAGTGGTGGATTTGAATCCTGCATCTATCAAAAAATGGCAAGCCATCGCACGTGAAACCGCGTGGAAAGACTATGCCGGCAAGAACGCAGGTTGTGCCAAGTTGCTGGCTTTGGCGGAGCAAACCCTGTGAGCCACGGTTTCGAACTAGAGTCCAACGCGCCGGTTGAGAAGACGCGTCCTAAAAACGCCGTCGTCGCGGGTTTGGTGGCGTTACTGGATGTTTTCAATGTGTGGGTTTTGCGCTTGTCGATGCTGGCGCTGGTGCTGACGTCCTGCGTGTTGACCTATTCGGTGTTGACGCGCTATTTGTTCAAGGTTGCCACCGATTGGCAAGACGAAGCTGCGGTGTTCATGTTGGTCGGTGCGACATTCATGTGTACCGCCTATGTGCAATCGCAGCGCGGGCACATTGGCATTGAGGCCTTGTCGTCTATCTTGCCAGCCTCGGTGAACAAAGTGCGTGCGGTGGTGGTCGATGTGGTGTCTACCGCGTTTTGCGTGTTTTTCTCTTGGAAGTCATGGGCCTTGTTTTATGAGGCATGGTCTGAAGGGCAAACGACTTCGAGCAGTTTTGCGCCACCGCTGTGGATTCCTTATTCTTTGATGGCCGTAGGCATGACCTTGTTGGCTGTGCAATTGTTTTTACAGTCAGCCGTTCAGCTGACGGGTGGTGAAGTGCGTGGAGAACAAAAATGAGTGAACTGGCTATTGGCTTGAGCTATGGCGCAGCCACGCTTTTGGTGATGTTCTCGGGCATGCCCATTGCATTCGCTTTGGGCACGGTCGCTGTGTCGTTCATGTATTTCTTCATGCCGGCGTCGTCGCTGGATACCGTGACACAAAACGTGTACGAAGAAATGGCGTCCATCACCTTGTTGTCGATTCCTTTGTTCATCATGAAGGGCGCCGCCATTGGTAAGTCGCGTGCCGGTCAAGATTTGTACTCGGCCATTCATGCGTGGTTGCACAAAGTGCCGGGCGGCTTGGGCATTGCCAACGTGTTTGCATGTGCGTTGTTTGCCGCGATGGCGGGCTCGTCGCCCGCCACTTGTTCGGCCATCGGTTCTGCCGGTATTCCAGAGATGCGCAAACGTGGCTACTCGCCAGGCTTTGCGGCAGGCATCATCGCGGCGGGCGGTACCTTGGGCATTTTGTTGCCACCGTCTATCGTGATGATTTTGTACGCAGTGGCAGCGGAGCAATCGCTAGGGCGTTTGTTCTTGGCAGGTATTGGCCCAGGATTGCTGTTGGTGGCTTTGTTTGCCGGTTACGCCGTGGTGCGTGCACGCAAGGAATACCAAATTGCTCTGAAGGTCTATGAAGCAGGCGGTGAAAAATCGGCTTACTTGGACAAAGAGCATTTCACGCTGGCGCAAAAAGTAGAGATGCTGCCACGCGTGCTGCCTTTTTTGGTCTTGTTGATTGGCGTGATGGTGGCCTTGTACGGTGGCTACGCTACACCGTCAGAGACTGCGGGTCTCGGCGGCTTGTTGGCGCTGGGTTTGGTGGCTGTGGTCTATGGTCTGTGGCGTCCGAAAGATGTGATGCCCATCCTGTCTTCGACCCTCAAAGAGTCGACCATGCTGATGCTCATCATCGGCATGTCTTTGCTGTACAGCTATGTCATGAGCCATTTGCACATCAGCCAAAGTGCAGCGCATTGGATCGTGGGCATGGAGTTGTCGCGCTGGGTCTTGCTGGCGGTGATTTTGCTGATGGTGGTGGTGCTGGGATTTTTCTTGCCACCTGTGTCCATCATTTTGATGACCGCCCCCATCATCTTGCCGCCTCTCAAAGCTGCGGGCTTTGACCTGATCTGGTTTGGCGTCGTCATGACCATCGTGATGGAGATGGGTCTGATTCACCCACCCGTGGGATTGAACATCTTTGTGATCAAAAACGTGGCGCCCGATATCTCTTTGAAAGAAGTCATTTGGGGTGTGATGCCGTTCTTGGGGCTGATGTTTGCAGCGGTGTTCCTGCTGTGTCTCTTCCCAGAAATCGCCACCGGTTTGCCCAATATGGTGATGGGTGTGAAGTAATTTCCGACGGATCAAAGGGTGTGAGATGAATGCAACGACTTGGCTCAGCAGTAAATTGAATCTGCTTCGCAATTCGGCTCCAGCCAGTGAGCCGCCAAAGCCAGAAGACCGGTCAACGCGTGAGCGTTTGGATTCCTCGATTCGTCAAAAGAAAGAGGCTTTGTCGCCTCGCTCCTTGCGTCGCACCTTGCTCTTGCTGCAGTCTGTGGTTGACCCGCGTGTGAGCGAGGTCGAAGGCGGGCGTCGCGCCAAAGCCTTGGCCGATTGGTATGCCAAAGCCGAAGTGGCCGAGCGCCAAGACCTGTGGCTGTTAATCAGCGAGCAGTTCGGCCCCGATGCCAGCAAAGTGCGGGCTGCGCGCGATGAGTACGACGCATCCTTAGGCACGGTCGATGAGGGCTCGGCGGAGATCCGTTTGCGCCGTGCCTTGGTGTCCCCTCGCACGCGGTTGTTGCAGCGTTTCACCGCCTACCCAGGGGGTATGCGATTCTTGGTTGATTTGCGGGCCGAGTTGCTGCCGCAGCTCAAAAGCAATAAACGTTTACTAGCTTTGGATGCGGAGTTAGAAAACCTGTTTTCAACTTGGTTTGACATCGCGTTCTTAGAACTGCGCACCATCAGCTGGGATTCACCTGCTTCGTTGATTGAAAAACTCATCAAGTACGAAGCCGTGCACGACATTCGCAGTTGGGCAGATTTGAAAAACCGTTTGGACAGTGACCGTCGCTGTTATGGGTTTTTTCACCCCAGTCTGCCCAACGAGCCTTTGATCTTTGTGGAGGTGGCACTCCTTCACGAGATGGCAGACAACATCATGCCCTTGTTGGACGAGGGCGCTGCGCCTGAGGATTTGAAGAAGTCCACCGTTGCAATTTTTTACTCCATCAACAACACACAAACTGGCTTGCGTGGTGTGAGCTTCGGCGACTCGCTGATCAAGCGCGTGGTCGAAACCTTGCGTGATGAGTTTCCCAAGCTCAAGACCTTCGCGACCTTGTCACCCATCCCCGGTTTGCGATCATGGCTGTCACGCCATCTCGAGACCATGATGGCGCACTTGAGCGAAAAAGAGCTGGCCGCCTTGGGGCGTGAACTGAGCTTCGAGCCACCCACGCCCACGCATGTGCTGGCGGCCATTGAGCAACCACTGGTGTTGGGTGCTTTGTCTCCCAAGTCTGCTTTGCGTGTTTTTCTCACCCGTTGTGCCGCGCACTATTTGGGACTGGAGAAACAAGGGGACCAAGTGCTGGACCCCGTGGCACGTTTCCACTTGGGCAACGGCGCGCGTATTGAACGTATCAACTGGTTTGCAGACCCCTCGACCAAGGGCATGAAACAGTCTCACGGCTTGATGGTGAACTACCTCTACGACTTAAAACGACTCGATAAAAACCGTCAACTCATGGCTAAAAACATAGCGCCTGTTTCTGGCGATGTTGAAGCCCTTTTCTTTTCTTGAATCTGAAGAAGTACGATGAATCACAACCTCTTCGCGGCACTGCGTGCTGCCTTTCCCAAAGACTTAAAAACCACAGCCATCGAAACGGATGATGGTTTGATTTACAGCTGGGCCGACCTTGAGCGTGCCAGCGCCATGATGGCCAACTTGCTGGACTCACTCAATGTGCCCAAGGGCTCACGCGTGGCGGTGCAAGTTGAGAAGTCGGTCGAAGCCGTCATGCTCTACCTTGCCACTTTGCGTGCGGGCTATGTCTTCTTGCCTTTGAACACCGCCTACCAAAGCGCTGAGATCGAATACTTCATCGGCAATGCCGAACCCGCCGTGGTGGTGTGCAGCAGTAAAAACTTTGGTTGGGTCAGCAAAATTGCCTTCAAGGCCGGCACGCAAAACGTGTTCACCCTCGACGACGACCGCAGTGGCAGTTTGTTAGAACGCGCTGCCCGTTGCTCAGACCAACACCAAGTGGTGCAAAGCAAAGCCGATGACTTGGCTGCAATTTTGTACACCAGCGGTACGACAGGCCGCAGCAAAGGCGCGATGCTCTCACACGGCAACATGCTCAGCAACGCCCAAACCTTGAAGAAATACTGGGGCTGGAAGCCGGGCGATGTGTTGATTCACGCCTTGCCCATCTTCCATGTGCACGGTTTGTTTGTCGCCATCCACGGCGCTTTGCTCAACGGCAGCAAGATGATTTGGTTGTCCAAGTTCGACCCCAAACTCGTCATCGCCAAAATGCCAGAGGCCACTGTGTTCATGGGCGTGCCTACGTTGTATGTGCGCATGCTGGCAGAGCCCACTTTGACCAAAGCCCAAGCCTCGAACATGCGTTTGTTCATCGCGGGCTCAGCCCCTTTGTTGCTGGAAACTTTCAACGAATGGCACGAACGCACAGGACAACCGATTCTGGAGCGCTACGGCATGAGCGAAACCGTCATGCTCACCTCCAACCCCTATGCAGCCGATGCGCGTTACGCCGGCCAAACGGAACGCCGTGGCGGCACCGTTGGCTTCCCATTGCCCGGTGTTTCTCTGCGCGTGCAAGATGACGAAGGCCAAGCCTTACCCGTGGGCGAAATTGGCGGCATTCAAGTCAAAGGCCCCAATGTGTTTGGCGGTTACTGGCGCATGCCCGAGAAAACCAAAGAAGAGTTCACCGCCGACGGCTATTTCAAAACCGGTGACGTGGGCAAAGTCGACGAGCGCGGCTACGTTGTCATCGTGGGGCGCAGCAAAGACCTCATCATCAGCGGCGGCTACAACGTCTATCCCGCAGAGATTGAGGGCTACATCAACGACATGTCAGGTGTGGCCGAAAGTGCTTTGATTGGCGTGCCCCATCCAGACTTCGGCGAAGTCGGCGTGGCCGTGGTCATCGCCAAGCCCGGTGCCAAAGTAGAGCCTGATGCGGTGATTGCCGCACTCAAGTCACAACTGGCTAACTTCAAGATTCCTAAGAAGTGTTTTGTGGTCGCCGAGTTGCCACGCAACACCATGGGCAAAGTGCAAAAGAACTTGCTGCGCGACCAATACAAAAATTTGTTTTAAATCACAAAAAAGCCACTCCCAAAGGAGTGGCTTCTAGATCAGCGGAGAAAAACTTAGCCAGCCAAAGCAGCCGAGTTCACCCGCTGTGTGATGTGCGCCAAAGCCTCATCCACTTGGTCAATCAAGATCAAGCACAAATCGCCTTTTTGCAAACGCTCCATTGCACGGTCAATCGCTAAAAACTCACCGTGAATTTCGTCAATGTGCGTGGTGCGTTTTGCACCGTCCAAACCTTGGCGCAAGAGCTTTAACACCTCGCCATCCACACGGCCGCGTTGGCAGGCATCTTGGTACAACACCACATCGTCAAACGCTTCACCAATCAGACGCGTTTGCTCGCGGATGTCTTCGTCGCGACGATCCCCCGCGCCGCTGATGACCACGCTGCGTCGTTGCGCAGGCAGGTTGGTCACAGCTTGTACCAAGGCTTTGATGGCGTCTGGGTTGTGGCCGTAGTCGGCAATCACGGTCGCGCCTTTGTAGTCGAACACATTGAAGCGTCCGGGCACGGCGTTGCTGTCGCTCACGAAAGTGGCTAAGCCTTTGCAGATGGTTTGCCAAGGCACGCCCACTGCCCAAGCCGCCCCAATGGATGCCATCGCATTTTCAATTTGAAAGCCAATCGCGCCACTGCGTGTGACGGGAATTTCCGACAAAGGAATGCGCACCGAGTGGTGGCCTTGCATGGCCACGATTTGATCGTCTTCCACAAACAGCACGCGCTTGCCTTGGGCACGGTGTGTGGCAATGACGGGGTGGTGTGAGTCCAAACCAAAGAAGGTCACTTGGCCTGGGCATTTGTTCGCCATGCTCGCCACGATCGGGTCGGTGGCGTTCAATACCGCAGTGCCAGACTCCGCCACGTTTTGCACGATGACGCGCTTCAATACAGCCAAGTCTTCCACCGTGGTGATGTAGTTCAAACCGAGGTGGTCGCCCATGCCGATGTTGGTGACCACCGCCACTTGGCAGCGGTCAAAGGCTAAGCCCTCGCGCAACATGCCACCGCGTGCGGTTTCGAGCACCGCCGCATCCACATCGGGGTGGGCCAACACGTTGCGACCGCTGCGTGGTCCGCTGCAGTCGCCGCTGTCGGTTTGGCGACCGTTGACGTACACACCATCGGTGTTGGTCATGCCCACGCGCAAGCCATTGGCACGCAGCAGGTGAGCGGTCAAACGCACGGTGGTGGTTTTGCCGTTGGTACCGGTCACGGCAATCACGGGAATACGACCATCGCCGCCGTCTGGGAACATGGTGGCCATCACAGCCTCGCCCACATCGCGGCCTTTGCCGAACGAGGGGCTCAAGTGCATGCGCAAGCCGGGGGCAGCGTTGACTTCCACCACGCCGCCGCTTTGCTCTTCCATGGGGCGCAGGACAGATTCGCACACCACGTCTACGCCGCAAATGTCGAGGCCCACCATTTGCGCGGCCGCAATTGCGCGCAAGGCAACTTCGGGGTGTACGTCATCCGTCACGTCAGTGGCCGTGCCGCCGGTAGACAGGTTGGCGTTGTTGCGCAGAATCACGCGAGCGCCTTTGGCGGGCACGGAGTTGGCTTCAAAGCCTTGCTCTTTGAGGCGTGCAATGGCGATGTCGTCAAAGCGGATTTTGGTCAGCGATGTCGCATGGCCTTCGCCGCGGCGTGGGTCGGCGTTGACGATGTCAACCAATTCACGCACGGTGTTCTTGCCGTTGCCAATCACCAGTGGTGGTTCGCGGCGTGCAGCCGCGACGAGCTTGTTGCCGACCACCAGCAAGCGGTAGTCGCTGCCGGGCAAGAAGCGTTCGACCAGCACATCATCGCGGTGCGCGACAGCCGTCAAGTAAGCCGCTTTGACGCCTTCTTCGGTGGTGACGTTGACAGAAATTCCTTTGCCTTGGTTGCCATCGCGTGGTTTCACCACCACAGGCAGGCCGATTTCTTGTGCCGCAGCCCAAGCATCATCAGCGCTGATGACGGGGCGGCCTAAAGGCACGGGCACGCCAGCCGCATGCAGCAGCTTTTTGGTGAGTTCTTTGTCTTGCGCGATGGACTCGGCAATCGCGCTGGTGGAGTCAATTTCGGCGGCTTGAATGCGGCGTTGTTTGCTGCCCCAGCCCAGTTGCACCAAGCTGCCTTCGGTCAAGCGGCGAAAGGGAATGCCACGCGCAATGGCGGCGTTGACGATGGATGCTGTGGATGGGCCTAAGCGAATGTCTTCGTCGAGTTCGCGCAATTGGTGAATGGCCGCATCCACATCAAAGCTGGTGTTGTTCAGAGCCGCAGCGCACAACTCGTGTGCCAGCTTCAAAGCCATGATGCCCACTTGTTCTTCTGTGTATTCCACCGCAACTTGGAACAATCCATGGTCGGTGGTGGCCGTGGTGCGGCTGAAGGTGACGGGGCAACCCGCTTCGATTTGCAAATGCAAGGTGGCCGCTTCCAGGGCGTGCGCCATGCTGAGCTTGACCTTTTGTGCGCTGGGACGCAAGGTGCCTACGCCTGGGAACAAGTTGCGTAAGCGGTTTTCAAAGTCGGGGTGTTGGCTCAGATCAACTTCAGCGTCTTCGCATGTCACCATCGCTTCCACAGCGGTGTGACGGGTCCAGAGGTTAGGGCCGCGCAGGGCGCGGATACGTGAGACTTCCATTAGCCATTCATCCTTGCAACGTCTTTGGCAACGTGTTGGTTTTGTTGTCCGAAATTTTTCAAGCCCGCGCGAATCAGTAAGGGCGCAATATCCAGCGCCCAAGCGGTGGCCACTGTCGCCAACAGGGTGGAGATCTGCAAGCCGTTTTTGAGCAAGCGCGCAATCAATTCGAGGTCGAGGTGGAACAGCTGTGTTTCTTGATCCCCACGTGCCAATATCACATGGCCGTCCTTGCAGAACACGGCGCGACCGCCTTGTTGCAAATGCGCTGCCATTGCGGCGTTGTCTTGGGCTTTCGCGTAATACACCACTTCGCCGTCGCTGAGTTCTGCCAAGGTGGTCACGGCATCTTCGTCAGCGTTGAGCACGGCAGCGCCTTCTGGCAATACCAAGTCGATTTGCGTGCGAACCACGGTGCGCATTTGTTCAGGCGTTTGGATGTCATGTTTTTCAATCAACACGTCGTTGGTTGCGGGCATGTTGGTGACCACACCGACCAAGCAGCGGTCGTAGGCCAAGCCTTCGTCCAAGATGTGTTCGGGGGTAGTCTCAAACACAGCCGCATCCAGCGCACGGTTGATCAGTAAACGTTCCGAGGCGTCAAAGCCGCGTGCATCGTATTTACCCAAGTGGTGTTGGTCCATGTACAGACCGTCTTTGCAAGCCAAGCCTGTGCGGCGGCCTGAGAGATGCAGCAACCATGCCACCAATTGAGACAACTCGGTGGTTTGTTGGCTGCCTGAAATGCCAACCACGGGGATGCGACCAGAGTCGTTAGGACCAAACAAATGTTCGACGATGGCCTTGCCCACTGGACGGGGTTGACCCACCGCAGGTTTGACGTGCATCAGCAAGCCAGGGCCGGCGTTGACTTCAATGATGGCGCCTTTGGTTTCTTCCAGCGGGCGCGAGATGTCTTGGGTGACGATGTCGATGCCAGCAATGTCCAAGCCGATCACGCGTGCGGCGAGGGTTGCCACCGCTGCGACTTCGGGGTGAACCAAGTCGGTCACATCGTTGTTCAAATTGCCGTTGCGTTGCACCACCACAATGCGGCCTTGGTCGGGAATGCTCGTGGGCGTCAATCCTTGGCGTTGGATTTCAAGCAGCGACATTTCGCCGCGTGGGGTGTGCAGGCGAATCAGGTCGAGCGGAAAGCCTTCGGCAATGCCGCGACGTGGGTCGGTGTTGATTTGGCTGTCAATCAACTGCTCGACGGTGGAGGTGCCGTCGCCAGTGATGCAAGCGGTTTCACCACGTGTGGCGGCCACCACGCGGTCGCCCACCACCAAGACGCGGTGTTCGTCGCCGCGCACGTAGCGCTCGATCAGCACTTCGCTGCCTTCTTTTTCAGCAGCTGTCCATGCGGTGCGTACGCCTTCTTCGGTGTTCACGTCCAAAGACACGCCCCAGCCGCGGTTGCCGTCTAGGGGCTTGACCACCACGGGCAAGCCGATGTCTTGTGCCGCTTCCCACGCTTCGTCAGCGGTTTTGACAATCTGGCCTTCGGGCACAGGAATGCCGCATTGCGTGAGCAAGCGCTTGGTCAAGTCTTTGTCGCTGGAGATGCTCTCTGCAATAGCGCTGGTGCGGTCTGTCTCAGCCGTCCAAATGCGGCGTTGCTTGGAGCCGTAGCCCAGCTGCACCAAGTTGCCTTCAGTCAAGCGAATGAAGGGCGTTTTGCGTTCCACAGCAGCATCGACGATACAGGCGGTGCTGGGGCCTAAGCAGCGCAAGTCGGCAATCTTTTTTAAACGCTCGACGGTGGCATTGATGTCAAAAGGCTTGTTGTTGGCTGCCGCCATCACGAGTTCTCGGGCGGCCAAAAAGCTTTCACGACCCAGCTCTTCATGTTCGGTCCGGAATACCACTTTGTAGACACC
>CANCCJ010000056.1 GCA_947374535.1 Comamonadaceae bacterium
CGATGTGCGTGCCAAAGGTGGTTTGCCCGATGGCGTGCAGTTGTTGCAAAAACCCATCGACATGGACTGGTTGCATGGCTTCTTCGATGCCTTGGTCTCTGTGGGGCAAATCAACCGTCGCGCACGCAGCGCACAGGCGGTATAGAGCCAAGGCTTTTGCATGCGTGACAGCGTGGGGATGCAGAGCCAGTTATGCTCTGACCTGTGCTTAAACTATCCGTTCTCGACCAATCCGTTGCTGCCGCTGGCCGAAGCCAAGACGCAGCCATTCGTCAAACCTTGGCCCTCGCCAGTCAGTGCGAAGCATGGGGCTATGACCGCTTTTGGGTGAGCGAACACCACAGCCACCCCAGCATTGTGGGCACCGCGCCCGAGGTGTTGATGGCGGCCATTGCAGCCCGCACAACGCGCATTCGACTCGGCAGTGCGGGTGTCATGCTCCCGCACTACGCGCCCCTCAAAGTGGCAGAACAATTCCGCGTGTTAGATGCCTTAGCCCCAGGTCGTATCGACCTTGGCGTAGGCCGTGCGCCTGGCAGCGATGGCCGTACTGCTCAGCTACTCAACCCAGATCGCCACGCTTCGGACAACTTCCCGCAGCAAGTGATGGATCTGCAAGCTTGGGTGACGGGCGAGCCCATTCCTGCAGGACACCCCGGCCACGGCGTGTATGCCTACCCCAGCGGGCCCACATCGCCCGATGTGTGGATGCTGGGTAGCTCAGACTACGGCGCTCAACTCGCCGCCCACTTGGGCCTGCCTTATGCCTTTGCCTACTTCATCACAGAAGGGCAGGGCGTGGACAACGCCTTTAACCTCTACCGCGCCAACTACCGACCCAACGAACGCAACCCCAAACCTCGAGCTACCGTTTGTGTATGGGCCTTGGCGGCAGACTCCGAAGACGAAGCGTGGCATTTGTTCCAAAGCCGTGCGCGTTGGAAAATGGATCGCAACACAGGGCGCATTGGCGCATTGCTGCCTCCCGACCAAGCTGTGCGCGACTACAACGCCTCAGAGCAAGTGGCCATGGCTGAGCTGCGCGCTGGAGCCTTAGTGGGCAGCGCGCCGCAAGTGGCCGACAAGCTGCGCAAGTTGGCTGAACGTTTGCAACTCGACGAAGTGGTCATCATCACTTGGGCGCACGAAGCTGCGGCACAGGCCCGCTCGTATGAGTTGCTGGCCAAAGAATTTTCATTGACGACATCCACCTAGAACCTCAACTGGAGACTCCCCATGTTTTCAACCGCAATCGCTGGCAGCCTGCCCAAACCCGAATGGTTGGCCGAAACCAACAAACTCTGGCCCAAGTGGCAAGCCGAGGGGGATGCGTTGCTGCAAGCCAAGGCCGATGCCACGCTGCTATGGATCAAAGCCCAAGAAGATGCCGGCCTGGATGTGATTGGTGACGGCGAGCAATCGCGCCAACACTTTGTGCATGGTTTTTTAGAGCAAGTCGAAGGCATCGACTTTGAAAACAAAGTCACCATGGGCATTCGCAACAACCGCTACGACGCGCAAGTGCCACAAGTCATCGCACCCTTGCGACTCAAGGGTCGCGTGCATGCGTTTGAAGCGCAGTTGGCCCGGGCCCACACCAAGAAAAAACTCAAGTTCACCTTGCCCGGCCCCATGACCATCGTGGACACCGTGGCCGACCGTTTTTACGGCAAGGGCAAAGACCCCGTGCAAGGCCGCATCGACATGGCGTTTGCCTTTGCCGAATTGCTCAACCAAGAAGCCTTGGCGCTGCAAGCCGATGGCGTGGACATCATTCAGTTTGACGAGCCCGCGTTCAACGTCTACTTAGACGAAGCCGCAGACTGGGGCGTCAAAGCCTTAGAACGTGCCGCACAAGGTTTGACCTGCACCACGGCGGTTCACATTTGCTACGGCTATGGCATTGAGGCCAACAACAACTGGAAGAAAACCTTGGGCGACGAGTGGCGTCAGTACGAAAAGGTGTTGCCCGCCTTGGCCAAGAGCAGCATCCAGCAGGTGAGCCTCGAGTGTTACCACTCGCATGTACCGCCCGAGATGATGGCTTTGCTCGAAGGCAAAGACGTGATGGTGGGCGTGATTGACGTGGCCAGCGATGTGATTGAAACGCCAGAGCAAATTGCCGACACCATCGGCATGGCCTTGAAGTACGTGCCTAAGAACCGACTGATTGCGTGTACCAACTGTGGCTTGGCACCGATGAGTCGTGAGGTGGCCATGAAGAAGCTGGAGGCTTTGGCTGCTGGGGCTGCGTTGGCGCGTACGCGTTACGCCTGAGTTTCTTCTTTGTTAGGGGGCGAGGGGTTTGGGCATCTGTTTACGCTCATGTCCCCCGATCCAGGCATAGCCTGAATCTCCTCCTTGACTTCGCTACAACAGATACCCAAACCCCTCTCGTCGCGCACGAAGACGCTTGCTCGTCTTCGGCTTTGCAAGCGACAAACTTCCCTGCGTGTAGCCCACAAGCCTCCTAACCGACAGTTGTTCACATACCCAAAGGCTCATGCAGCTTGGGTGTCTTGTGTAGCGAAGTCAAGGAGGAGAGAGGCGCGCGGCGCCTCTCGGGGGACATGAGCGTAACAAGGCGCCCAAGTTGCATGGGTCGCCTCAGCCAACGAAGTAAAAGACGCTAGTTAAGAAGTGCAGCCACTGTCACCACAGCTGCCACTGCCGTGAATTTCATCTTCAGGCAAGGCGTCAGGCGCTGAGACGATGCCTGTTTCTGCGTCGTAGCCCACACGGCGTAGGTGCAGGGCCAAAGCGGCATCCATGGTTTGCGCGTGTTGTGGGAACCAGATGCCCAGCTCGTGTGCCATTTGACGCATCACAGCCATGTCGCCTTTTTCGCGGCCACGGCGCAAGCCTTCGCGCATCACTTCGAGGATGACGTTGTGCTGCATGGTGTGGCAGTTGCTGGATGAAAACTTGGTGTCTTTCATCCACCTGTCTTCACCACCAAAGTGCTCTTCGGTGTGCTCAATCAAGGCAGCAAAGCGCTCGACCAAGGTGTCGTCATCGGCTAATTCGGTGGCGGCCAGCAGATCCACAAACTCACGGTGCGTGTCGTCCATGAAGTCCAGCTCGAGCGACAACGCGTCACTCCAAGCAAGGGTGACTTCGCGGGTGGGCAGTGTGGCGGTGAGTGTGTCGGACATAAGAGCTTTCGAATAAAACGGAGCGCCAGTTTGCTGCTAGTGAGCGGTGCCTTGGCGCGTTGACTTGACGGGTGCAAGCTTAATTGTAAGAAACTCGCGTGCGCTTGCGCTGGGTCAAACCCCGTGCAGCCAAGCGGCAAATCGGCGCAAATAACTGGGCTCGGCCACGAAGATGGCCAGCGTCACAACCGCATTGGCTACGCCGGTCCACAAGAAGATGTCGGGGATGGTCATGCCCGCGCTCAGCATGGCACCTGCGATGAGTGAGCTGCCAATCATGAACAACGCATTGATGATGTTGTTGGCCGCAATGATGCGCGCCACTTCGTGGGCTTTGCTCTCGATTTGAATCAAGGCATACATGGGGACGCTGTAAATGCCCGTAAACAAGCTTAGCAGCAGCAAGTCGGCCATGATGCGCCAGTGTGCGATTTGAGTCGCAAAGGCGTTGACACCCATCAGTTCAGTCACGGGTAAATGGCTAGCGGCCACATACAAATCCACGGCAAATAGCGTCATGCCAATAGCTCCCAACGGGCTCAGACCGATTTCGACACGGCCTCGGCTGAGGTACTCGCACAAAAGCGAGCCCGCGCCAATGCCCACTGAGAACAGCACCAATAACAGAGAAGCGACTTGTGCATCGCCATGCAACACCTCTTTGGCAAAGCTAGGAAACTGGCTTAAAAACACCGCGCCAAAAAACCACATCCAGCTGATGCCCAGCAGGGTTTGAAACACTTTGGCATTGGCGCGTGCCAGCTTGAGATTGCGCAAGGTTTCGGTAATGGGGTTCCAGTTGATGGCTTCATGCGGGTGTGTGGCCGTGAGCGAAGGAATTCGCCCACTCATCCAGCGCCCAAACACCGCCACCGCCACGCAAGCCACGGCCACTGAGGCGTGGCCAATCTCATGCATAGCGACCAACAAACCGCCCGCCACATTACCCAGCAAGATGGCCACAAATGTGCCCATTTCGGTCATGCCGTTGCCGCCTGTGAGTTCGTGTTCGTCGAGTACGCGCGGCAAGTAGGAATACTTCACAGGCCCAAACACCGTCGAGTGCAGCCCCATCAAAAACGTGCAGAGCAACAGCACGGCAGCTTGCTCTGTCATAAAGCCCACAGCGGCCAGCACCATGATGCCAATTTCACAGTTTTTCACCCAGCGCATGATGACAGGGTGCGCATATTTTTCAGCCAACTGGCCACTGGTGGCTGAGAACAACACATAAGGGAGGATGAACAGTGCCCCAATCACCAAACCCGCTAAAGAGACGGGCAACCAGCTCACGCTGAGCTGGTAGGTCACCATCACGGTGAAGGCGAACTTGAACAAGTTGTCGTTCGCTGCACCGCAAAACTGCGTCCAGAAAAACGGCCCAAACCGACGTTGATTTAACAGTGCGAACTGGTTGGCTTCGCGTTGGATAAAGCTGTCGTCGGTTGGGCTTGTCATAGAGGATTAAAGACGCTCAAAAATAGCAGCGATGCCTTGGCCGCCACCAATACACATGGTGACCAAAGCGTACTTGCCGTTGATGCGTTGCAGTTCGTACAAAGCCTTCACTGTAATCAAAGCGCCGGTTGCACCAATGGGGTGACCCAAAGAAATGCCCGAACCATTGGGGTTGACTTTGGCAGGGTCTAGGCCCAACTCTTTGCTCACCGCACAGGCTTGCGCGGCGAAGGCTTCGTTGGCTTCAATCACGTCCATGTCGTTGGTGGTGAGGCCTGCCTTTTGCAAAGCCAAGCGAGATGCCGACACAGGGCCCATGCCCATGATTTTGGGGTCGAGGCCCGTATGGGCATAAGACACCAAACGTGCCAAGGGCTTAGCGCCGCGTGCTTGCGCAGTTTTGGCGTCCATCAACACCACAGCCGCAGCCGCGTCGTTGATGCCTGAGGCGTTGCCTGCGGTGACCGTGCCGTTTTCTTTGACGAACACGGGCTTCAACTTGGTCATGTCTTCGAGCTTGCAGTTCGGGCGGAAGTGCTCGTCCGTGGTATAGGCCACATCGCCTTTTTTGCTCTTGAGCATCACGGGTACGATTTGGTCTTTGAAGTAGCCCGCTTCGGTGGCACGTTGCGCACGGTTGTGGCTTTCCATCGCCAAGGCATCTTGCATCTCGCGGGTGATGCCAAATTTGGCCGCCACGTTTTCAGCAGTCACACCCATGTGGATGGTGTGGAAGGGGTCGTGCAAGGCGCCGACCACCATGTCCACCATTTTGGTGTCGCCCATGCGTGCGCCCCAGCGTGCACTTAGAGAGGCATAAGGGCCACGGCTCATGTTTTCAGCGCCGCCGCCAATGGCGATGTCGCAGTCGCCCAGCATGATGGCTTGGCTGGCGCTCACGATGGCTTGCAAGCCAGAGCCGCACAAGCGGTTCACGTTGAACGCTGGCGTGCCTTCGGCGCAACCGCCGTTGACGGCGGCCAAGCGCGACAGGTACATGTCTTTGGGTTCGGTGTTCACCACGTGGCCAAACACCACATGCCCGACATCCTTGCCGTCTACATGGGCGCGAGCCAGTGATTCGCGCACCACTTGGGCCGCCAATTCGCTGGGGGGAATGTCTTTTAGGCTACCGCCGTAGGTACCAATGGCTGTACGAACACCGCTGACCACAACTACTTCACGCATCTTTGTCTCCAGTTATAAAAGTTAGAACCAAATGAGTTTGCGCTGCTTGGGCTACAGATGTCTTACGCCGCAGGCCCTAAAACATAGGGGTTTGCCGCAGACCAAGCCACAGGCGCGGTGAAAAGCATGGGCGCTTCACTGAAAGGGTGGGGAAACCCGAGGTCTTGCGCATGCAGCATCAGGCGCGGCGTGAGCGCTTTGATGTCCGGCGGTGCATACAGCGAGTCGCCCAGCATGGGATGCCCCAAGCTTTGCATGTGGACGCGTAGTTGGTGTGTGCGGCCTGTGAAAGGCTCTAGCTCAATCAAGCTTGCGGTGTCGCCCGCTTGCACCATGCGCCACAAGCTCAGGCTGGGCTTGCCATCGGGGTGAATGATGTGAATGGGGCGACGCTCCCAGTCGAGCATGATGTTGCCTTCAATGGCTCGCCAGCCCTCTTCATTGGTGGGCACATGCGTTTGGGTGAGCAGCGGGTTGCCCGCCACCACGGCCATGTAGCGCTTGCTCACTTGACGTGTTTCAAACAAGCGGCTGATGCGGCGCTGTGCTTCAATGCCACGCGCCATCACGATGAGGCCCGAGGTGTCTTGGTCGAGGCGGTGCACCACCAGTGCATCGGTGTAAATGTCTTGCACGCGCTTGGACAAGCAGTCTTGCTTCTCAGGCCCACGGCCCGGCACAGACAGCAGGCCGCTGGGTTTTTCAAACACCAGCAGGTGTTCGTCTTCGTAAATCGGGTTCATGTTTAGGTAGCGCGAGCCTGTGTTTGCTCTAGCACCACATTTGAGGTGGGTCTAGCCACGCAGGGCAGCACATAGCCCTCGGCTTTTTCTTCGGCGCTCAGGCCTGGCCACTCGACGGTGTAAGTCACTTCGCCGCTCACCAGGCGGCACACGCACGTGCGGCACGTGCCATTGCGGCACGAGCTGGGCAGCTCGATGCGCGACAGCTCGGCGGCTTCTAGCAGGGTGAGGTCACCCTCCACGTCGTATTGCAAGCCAGCGGGCTCCACCTTGACGGTGAAGATTTCAAAATTCTCGGGGGCAGTCATGCTTAGATGGTTAATTCGAGGCGGTTAATTTCGCTTCCGCTTTGTCCAGCACCAGCGCGAGGTTGTCTAGCAAATCGGTTTGGCTGAACGAGCAGCTTTCTTCGCTGAACAAAGCGCTCGATTCCAGTCGGTCCACCAGCTCAAGCCACACCTGTTCAAACTTGGGCGGCAGGGCTTTGAACAAAGCCTCTTGCGAGCGGGCTGTTTGAATGAACGCACGGTCGGTCCGCGCGTTGTTACGCAAATCGGTCAGTGCAATACGAAGGGTGGCGAGAGCAACGGTGGCAGACATTACTTGTTCTTAATCTTGCCGCGTGGTGCGACGTAAGTGGTGGGAGGGTTGGGACGGTCCGAGGTGGAGGTCTTGGGAGGTGACGTGTCCTTTTTAGGCTTCTTTGTCATTTTGTTGCTGTGTTGTTCGCCTTTGGCCATATCACCTTCGTTGTAGTTATCTCGGATTGAGATGGGGTCATGGTAATTCAGTCTCTTGCCAAGTTGCGAGCGGTAAATCTTGCACGCTGTACGGGCCAATGTGGGTGCGTATCAAGCGCAGCGTGGGCAGCCCCACGGCGGCGGTCATACGGCGCACTTGGCGGTTGCGGCCTTCGCGGAGGGTGAGCTCGATCCACGAGGTGGGCTTGGTTTGTCGCACGCGAATGGGCGGGTCGCGTTCCCATAGATAGGTTGGCGCTTCTACGGCGCGGGCACGAGCGGGCAGCGTCATGCCGTCGTTGAGCATCACGCCGTTAGACAGGGCTTGCAGCGCAGTGTCATCGGCAATGCCTTCGACTTGCGCAAGGTAGGTTTTTTCCATCTTGAAGCGCGGGTCGGCAATGCGGGCTTGCAGCTGGCCGTCGTCGGTGAGCAGCAGCAGGCCTTCGCTGTCGGCGTCTAGGCGGCCAGCCACGTACACGCCGGGCAGGGCGATGAAGTCTTTCAGACCGCGCCATTTCCCCTCGGGGGTGAACTGGCTCAGCACGCCGTAGGGCTTGTTAAAACGAATCAGCATGGCACATGAAAAGCGAACGAAGGCTAGAGCGTATCAGGCGATTACCATGGCCGCATGACTGCCCATTTTGAAAGCGTGCAAAACGCCGCGATGTACCCCGATGCCTTTGATGTGGCAGCCCCCGAGATTGCCTTTGAACGCGACCTGTGGCCGCGCAAGATGGGCGTGTTTGTGCGCAATGCGCCTGCGGCTGAAGGCGCTGCATCTGATGCACTGTCTGATGAAACTGAGCTTGCAGCGCCCGTGCCCGAACTGGCCATGGGCCAGTTTGGTTTTGTGCCGCAGTGGGTCAAGTCGGCGTCTGACGCTAAGCTGCGCTCCACCAAGATGGTCAACGCCCGCTCGGAAACCGTCACCACATCCAACAACTTTCGCGATGCGTGGCTGGCTGGCCAGCGCTGCATCGTGCCCATGATGGCGTTCTTTGAAGACGACTGGCGCAGCGGCAAAGCTGTGCCCACGCGCATCACCCGTGTGGACGGCAAGCCCATGGGTGTGGCGGGCATTTGGGAGCGCTGGGCCAAGGACGGCACAGAAATCATCAGCTTCACGCTGCTGACAGTGAACGCCAACAGCCACGCTTTGCTGCACCGCTACCAACAAAACGGCAACGAAAAACGCATGCCCGTCATCTTGGGCGAAGGCGCGTATGACGCGTGGCTCAATACGAAGCCTGAGAAAGCCCGCGAATTCATGCGCGCTTACTCGGCTCAGTTATTGACGGCCAATCCCGTCGAGAAGAGGTAATTACTTCACTTCGGTGACGAACTGCTCGCGTGGGCGACGCACTTTCTTGAGTGGTGCGAGCCAGTCTTGCGCAGCCAAACGGTAGCCCAAAGGCATGATGGCCACGCTGCGCAAACCGCGTGCGTGCAAATTCAAAATTTCGTCCACGGCTTTGGGGTCGAAACCTTCCATCGGCGTAGCGTCCACCTCTTCAAACGCTGCAGCGATCAACGATGCGCCCAAGCCAATGTAGGCTTGGCGAGCGGCGTGTTCAAAGTTCACATGCGCATCACGCGCAGGGTAGTTGGCCAACAACATTTGGCGGTAGTTTTCCCAGCCTTCGTTGGTGCCGCCGCGCTGTGCGTTGGTCAGGTCAAACATCATGTTGATGCGGTCAGCGGTGTAGGTGTCCCACGCGGCAAACACCAAGAGGTGTGAGCCTTCGGTGATCTGCGCTTGGCCGTGTGCGCTGGCTTGAATCTTGGCGCGCACTTCGGGGTTGGTGACCAACACAATTTCAAACGGCTGCAAGCCGCTCGACGTAGGCGCCAAGCGAGCCGCTTCGATGATGCGCTCCACTTTGTCTTGAGGCACTACTTTGGTGGCATCCATTTTTTTAGCGGCGTAGCGCCATTGCAATTTGTCGAGAAGAGTAGACATTGATTAAGTTCCTATACGGCGTGAAGCATAGTGGGGATATTGGGTGTTCGGCGTTGTTAAACCATCTGCACCACTAACTTTTTGCCGCAGGCTTGCGCATATTTGCGAAGCGTGGAAAAAGAGGGTGAGTGTTTTTCGCTGCGCAGAGACGACTCAAGCCTAGAAATAGCTGACACCGTGGTGCCCATGCGTGCAGCCACATCGGCTTGGGTAAGGCCGGCGGCCAAACGTGCATCAAGCATGGCGTGTAGTGTGGAATATTCTTCTTCCAGTGCGTCGTAGGCTTTCTTCACGTCAGGCTTGGCGAGCAGTGCCTTTTTAAAAGCCGCATCGTGCGGCACGGGTTTGTATCCGGTGTTAACCATGTTGCACATCCTTTAGTCGTTTGCGTGCTAAGCGCATTTCTGCGTCTGGAGTCTCTTGTGTTTTCTTCACGAACGAGTGCAGCACCACAATGCTCTTGCCCACTTGCGTGCAATAAAACACCCGTCCAATTCCTTCAGGCCCTTTCGGTCGAAGCTCAAACAAACCGCCACCCATGGCGCGTGAGTGCGGCATGCGAAGATCTGCGCCGTAAAGCGTCATTGCTTCAGTCAACCGCAAATAGTCAGCCACGATGCCTGCTGGCATGGCCCATACATCGCGCTGAACACGCGCGTTGTAATAGGTGATTTGCCAGTTTGAAGTTTGCGAGATGTTAGCAGATTTGCTAATACGATATGATGTGCTGCGTCTTGAAGTCATGCAAGCTTTTTAGCTTTGCGTGGCTATGCGCAGAGTGTTTTGAGCTTGGGCTTTGTTTAAGTAGCAGGCTAGGAATTCAAACGCTAACAAGCAGGGCGCTGACTAACTGCTGGAATACTTGTTTGTTCAGAGCCGATTTAAAACAAAAGGAACTACTTGCGAAGCCCCGTGAAACCAAGGCTGGGCGGGGTATTCAAGGTGTTGTCTACAACTTCATACACAGTTGCGCAGAAGTGATTTTTGGATTCACAGCGATTGTCGATAACGTGCCAGCATTTGATCTTGTGGCTCAACATCCATGTCTTCGTTTTTGAATTGGCGCACTTGGTCGCGCAACATTTCACCCATCGTGGGCATTTGACTTTTCTCAACCTGATGAGCCTGGTCCCAGAGCTTTGACCTCATCAAGGCTTTTGCGCAATGAAGATAGACCGAGTCCACACTGACGCGAATAGCCAACACGGGGGTGCGTCTTTCATCTGTGCAAAAGGCCAGATCATCTGGGGCAGTTGACAGCACGGCACGACCATTGATACGCAATGTTTCATCAAATCCTGGAACCATAAATAACAAGCCTAAATGACCTGTGAGGACAATGTTCTCTAGGGTGTCCAGTCGGTTGTTGCCAGGTGCATCTGGGATTAACAGCGTGTGCGCATCACACACTTTGACGAAACCAGCGTCACCACCTCTGGGTGATGAATCCATCTGACCCTTCGCGTCACCACTCGCTAACACCACGAAGGGCGACAGGCCAATGAATTGAATGGCATGCATGTCGAGTGCAGGTATTTCTTTCTTAACCGAGCGTTCGCTGGCAGGGCTATAGAGCTTGCGCAGTTCAGAAATAGTGCTGATATTCATGGGCGTCCTTTATTTCGCCCAAGTGTCCTTCAATCCCGTGATCTTGTTAAACACCAACTTACCCTCCGCATGGTCAACGCGGTCAGTCACAAAGTAGCCGTGGCGTTCAAACTGAAAGTGCGCGCTGGCGGGCACTTGGGCCAATGAGGGCTCCACATACGCGGTCACCACTTTCAGGCTGTCGGGGTTGAGGGCGGCCAAAAAGTCTTTGCCGCTTGCGTCGGGTTGTGCGTCGGTGAACAAGCGGTCATACATGCGCACTTCGGCTTGTAGGCCGTCGTTCACGCCCACCCAGGTGATGGCGGCGCTGGCCTTGACGGTAGCGCTGCCGGGTGTGCCGCTCTTAGTGTCGGGGATGACGGTGGCAAGTACCTCGGTGATGTTGCCAGCTGCATCTTTGGTGCAGCCTGTGCACTCGATGACGTAGCCGCCTTTGAGGCGCACTTTGTTGCCGGGAAGCATTTGGCCATCCGCGCCTGGCCGGGGCGGATAAAGGCGTTTGTAGCCCTTGGGCGGTTCCTCTGAAAAGTCGTCACGCTCAATCCACACTTCTTTGCCAATTTTGAAATGGCGTGTGGGTACTTCCATGCCTTCTTCGACGTGGGGCAGTGCAGGTTGTGTGCAAGGCTCTAGGTGGCCCGCGCCCATCACGTCGTCCCAGTTGGTGAGCACGAGTTTGACGGGATCCAGCACAGCCATGGCACGGTGCGCGGTGTTTTCTAGGCTTTCGCGCAAGCAGCCCTCTAAGGTGCTGTAGTCAATCCAGCTGTCGCTCTTGGTCACGCCAATGCGTTCGGCAAATAGTTGCAAGCTCTCAGGCGTGTAGCCTCGGCGGCGCAGGCCGACTATTGTTGGCATGCGTGGGTCGTCCCAGCCGTTGACCTTGCCCTCGTTCACCAGCTGCGCGAGTTTGCGTTTGCTGGTGATGACGTAGGTGAGGTTGAGGCGCGAGAACTCGTATTGCTTGGGCGCAGGTGCAGCCAGCAGGCCACATTCGCAGAGGCGGTCCATCAGCCAGTCGTAGAACGGGCGTTGGTCTTCAAACTCCAGCGTACAAATGCTGTGGGTGATTTGCTCCAGCGCGTCTTCGATGGGGTGGGCAAATGTGTACATCGGGTAGATGCACCAGGTGTCGCCCGTGTTGTGGTGTGTGGCGCGGCGAATGCGGTAGATGGCGGGGTCGCGCAGGTTGATGTTGGGCGAGGCCATGTCAATCTTGGCGCGCAGCACGGCTGCACCATCGGCCAGTTTGCCATCGCGCATGTCGCGAAAGCGTGCAAGGTTTTCAGCGGGTGTGCGTGAGCGGAAAGGGCTGTTGATGCCTGGCTTAGAAAAGTCGCCACGGTTGACGCGCATTTCTTCTGGCGTTTGTTCGTCCACGTAGGCGTGGCCAGCTTCAATCAAGGCTTCGGCCGCGCGGTACATGAAGTCGAAATAGTCGCTGGCTTGGTAGGCTTTGCTAGTTCCAGGTGTTTGGCCGAGTTGGCTCCAGTCAAAGCCCAGCCACTGCACCGCGTCGATGATGCTGTTGACGTATTCGGTGTCTTCTTTTTCGGGGTTGGTGTCGTCAAAGCGCAGGTGGCACACGCCACCGTAGTCACGCGCTAAACCGAAGTTGATGCAAATACTTTTGGCGTGGCCCACATGTAAGTAGCCGTTGGGCTCGGGTGGAAAACGCGTACGAATCTTGGCAGGGTCTGGTGCACCCTTGGCGTGATGTGCGGCGTCACCGGGGCTGCCCGCCCAGCGGCGGCTGGCGTAAGTGCCTTGGGCCAAATCGTTTTCGATGATTTGGCGCAAAAAGTTGCTGGGCTTGTGGTCTTGTTCTGTCGCGGGGGTGGCGGGTTTCGTCATGCTGTGATTTTAGGCGGGGCAAGGCCCGATCTTTGCCCTTGCCTGCCATTTCGCAAATACGGTGTTGGAGCGTTGCTGCCCTCTGCTTTTTTATTTAATGAACGGGTTGGCGAAGCGGTTGTCCGTGTTCAGTGTGGTGTCCGTGAGTGTTTGCAAGAAGGCCACGATGTCTGTTTGTTCTTGCGCTGTCATGGCGATACCCCCGACGGGTAAGCGATTGTCCCGTGCTGTGCCCGCTTTCACGCCTGATGCGTAATGGTTGAGCACTTGTTCCAGTGTGCCAAAGCGTCCATCGTGCATGAAATGTCCTGAGAGGGCCACATTCTTGAGCGAAGGTGATTTGAAGATGACGGTTTCATTCAGGTCTAGCCCGTTGCTTCTAGAGTTGGGGTCTAACGCGAAGGTTGGCGGCTGGTGGCAGCCTGCACAACCTTTGCCGCCATTGTTTGGCCCTCGCATGAACAAGTCACGACCGTTATCTTCAGAGGCGCTGAATCTGTTGGCCGCTGGAATATTGGCACCCGCCAGTGAGCGCCCAAAGTTTTGTGCGCTGTTGACATTGCCGTTGGCAGCGTAGACCACGGCATAGGCGCGGTCCCACTTGCTGTCTGCTGAAATCATGCTGCGCTGGAACTGAGCGAGCGCGTTTTGAATTTTTGTTTCGGTGATGATGCTTTCACCCGTCGCCCAAGCGAACAACTCTGGGTAATAGGGCAGGGTTTGCATCTTTGATATGAGCGCAGTCAATCCCCCGTGCGTGGTGTCAAAGCCCATCTCAATGGCGTTTTGGATCGGGTCTGTGGCTTGGTCCTCTAGGCTGGTGGCACGTTTGTTCCAAAACATGCTGTTGCCTTGGTAGAAGGCCACATTACCCAAGCGCATGGCATGGGCAGTAGTGAGCTCTCCAGCAAATCCCGTGCTGAACTGGTTTTGATCGACAAAGCCGTTGATCTGCTGGTGACAAGACGCGCAAGACTTGGTGTTGTTGAAACTCAGCCGCACATCGTTGAACAACACCCGTCCAAGGGTGGCACCCTTGTCGGTCGTGATGTTGGTCGTGACATTGCGTGTGGCAAGTAAGGCGGTGTCGTAATGCACGGGCAGATCGGGCGATACGTAGTTGGGTAGCGCGATCAAATTCAAGCTCAAATACGTGGCGACACCGGGGGTCGTGCTGGTGGTCGTGGGGGTTGGATTGGTTTCGGGCTGACTGGCTGTACTACCTGCCCCGCCACCGCCACCGCAAGCGGCTAGGCCTATCGTGAGCAGTATCCATGCGCCATGCAGCAAAGACAGCTTGCGTTTGCGCAATGATTGATGCCATGGTGTGTTTGGCGCAGTGACATGTTCGAGTTTTCTGTCAGCCATAGGATTTCCATAAAAATATGAGTCATAAAGTATATATTTGACTACCTTGAGCTTGCATCTACAAACGATGACCTACACCACCCGCCCATCCACCACTTGAATGGTTTTGTCACACCGCGTGGCCAATTCGGGGTTGTGGGTCACAAACAGCACGGTGGTGCCTTGTTCGCGGCTGACGCGACGCAGCAGGTCAAACACCGCATCGGCGCTTTTGCTGTCCAAGTTGCCTGTGGGCTCATCGGCCAGCAGCAGGGCTGGGTTCATGGCCAGTGCGCGAGCCACGGCCACGCGTTGTTGCTGGCCACCCGACAGGCTGCCCGAGGGCTGGTGGGCAAAGGCGCTCAGGCCCACGTTGTCCAGCAGTTCGGCGGCGCGTGCTTCGATGCTGGCGTTGGGAAAGCCTGCTGCGCCCAGCAAGGGCATCATCACGTTTTCAAGCGCGGTGAAGGCGTTGAGCAAGTGGTGGTGTTGAAACACAAAACCAATCGCATGGCCGCGCAAGCGGGTGAGGGCGTGGTCGTCTAGCCCCGTGGTTTCTTCCCCGCCAATGGCCAGTCGGCCTTGTGTCGGACGGTCCAACAAACCAATGATGTTGAGCAGCGTACTTTTGCCCGAGCCCGACGGCCCCATCACCGCACAAAACTCACCGCGTGCCAGGCTGAAGTTGATGTGGTGCAGGATTTCAATCTCGTTGGGCTGCCCCACATTGAACGACTTGCAAACATCTTGCAGTTGCACCACCAGTGGTGCGTGTGAGGGGCGGGCGTTATCCACGGATGGCACTCACGGGGTCCAGCCGCGCTGCACGCATGGCCGGGGCAAACGAGGCAATCAGGCCGGTGACTGTCGCCAGCAGCAAGGCCATGGCAAACATCATGGGCTCGAAGCTGACGGCAAACATCACCGTGCCGTCTGGGTTGCGTTGGGCCTGCTGCCACACCACCAGACCCGCTGAGCCCAGCACCGAGCCCGCCAACGCGCCCCCAAAACCAAGTAGCCCGCCTTGCAACAAAAAGATGCGCAACACTTGTTCACGCGTGATGCCCATGGCGCGCAAGATGCCAATCTCGCGTGATTTTTGAACCACAGACACCACCAGCACGCTGGCAATGCCAAACGCCACCGACAGACCGACAAACACGCGAATCGCGGTGTTGGCGGTGGTTTGTGCACTGATGGCGGTGAAGAATTGTTCGTTGGTTTTGATCCAGCTGTCGGCCTCGACACCTGTGAGTTGGGTGATGCGGCGCGCCACCAACTCAGCACCGTAAACATCGTGCACCGTCACATCCAATGCGGACACACCGCCTTGCAAGCCCAGCAAACTTTGTGCAGAGCGCAAGGCCATCAGGGTGGTGCGGGCATTGGCCCCTTTGTTGCCCAAATCAAAAATGCCGGTGATGGTCAGTGTGTTGGCGTTGCCGTTGGCGGAGGTGACGCGTAGTTTGTCGCCCACCGACACACCTAGGTCGTTGGCCAGCTCGGTGCCGATCAAGATGTCGTTGATGGTGACGCGTGCTGTGCCGCGCACGATTTTTTCAGGCATGGGCACGATGCGAAAGTACAGCTCAGGTTCAATTCCCACCACGGTGATGGCGCGGCTGGCATCGCCACGCACCACCAAGGCCGAGCCATTGGTCGCAGGCGACACCACGTTCACTTCGGGTAGCGCCCGTATTTGCGCCGCCACGCTTTGCCACTGGTCAATGCTTTTAAGCCGTTGCAGTGGCGGCTGCATGATGCTGCCTTCCACCGTCAATGGGTCGGCGTTGCGCAGCGCACGCGCCGTTTCTTTGGGCGGTAGCAATTGAATATGGGCTTGGCCTGTCAACACGCGCTTCACAAAGTTGGTTTGCAAGCCGCTGAGCAAGGCCGA